>JAHFGE010000010.1 GCA_023247575.1 Candidatus Omnitrophota bacterium
AAAGAAAATATTGAACTCACGAAAGAAAGAAAAGTGCCGGGTTGGCTGGAAGTTGATACGTCTAATTGTAAGGCTAAAGTTGTGCGTATGCCATTGCGTGAAGATATTGCGTATACGGTCAATGAACAATTGATCGTGGAGCTGTATTCACGGTAATGGTTCGACTCGTTCACTCGCTCACCACTGAGCGAGAAGCGAGTCGAAGGGTCAAGATTTTTTAAACATAAACGGAGGATAATAACATGGGTGTAAAATGGCGTGATTTTCAAATGCCTAAACGTCTAGATTGTGATGAGGCTAGCTATACCAATACGTATGGTCGATTCGTGGCTGAGCCTTTTGAACGCGGTTATGGAGTCACTTTAGGTAATTCATTACGTCGCATCCTTTTGTCCTCTATCGAAGGTTCTGCCGTGACTTCCATCCGTATGGAAGGAGTCTCACATGAATTTTCCACCATGCCCGGTGTTCTAGAAGCAGTGACAGAGATTGTTTTAAATATCAAAGGTCTCATTCTACGTTCCCATTCTAAAACTCCGAAGTCTGTTTATATTAAAGCTAACAAAAAAGGGGAGATTAAGGCCAAAGACATTATTTTTGATGAAATGATTGAAATCCTTAATCCCGATCATCACTTGGCGACATTGACTCAAGACATTCCTTTTAATATGGAGATGGAAGTTTCTCGTGGTCGCGGTTATGTTCCTGCCGACCAGAATAAAAAAGAAGGCGCACCGATAGGTACGATCGCGGTTGATGCGATTTTTACTCCTATGGTTAAGGTGAACTTTACGGTTGAGAATACCCGTGTCGGTCAACGCACGGATTATGACCGTTTAATTATGGAAATTCATACTAACGGAGCCATCAATCCTAAAGAAGCCCTTTTATACGGGGCTAATATTTTACAACGTCATTTGGATGTGTTTGTCGCTTACGGCCAATTACCCGAAGAAGAGGTCGAGGAAGAGGAGGTTTCCGCTGAGGAGGAAGCGCTGTATGCTAAACTACGTTTACCGATTTCTGAATTGGAACTTTCCGTTCGTTCTTCCAATTGCCTCAAAGATGCCAATATTAAGACCATTGGTGATTTAGTGAAGCGTCAGGAATCCGAACTTTTGGAGTTCCGTAATTTTGGTAAGAAATCACTAACAGAAATTCAAGACATCCTTAAAGCTATGGGCCTTTCCTTAGGGATGAAAGTTGATTCCAAAAGATTGAAAGCTAAAACTGCGCAGCAGTAATTAAGATTGGGGATTTGCGAGGTTTTATGAGACACAAAATTGCAGGAAATCGTTTAAGCCGTAACCGTAGTTTACGTAAAGCCACCTTGCGTGATTTGGCCAAGGCCACTCTGATTGACCAGCGTATTTGCACGACGCATGCCAAAGCCAAGGAGGCTAGAAAGCTGGTTGAGAAACTTATTACTTTGGGCAAAAAAGATACGCTCGTTGCTCGTCGTCGAGCTTTTGCCATTCTTTGTTATCATTCTTTGGTCTCATCACTTTTTAAGGAAACAGCTCCCCGTTTTAAGAAGAGGTTAGGTGGTTATACCCGTATTATCCCTTTTAGTAAGCGTATGGGTGATAATGCCGAAATGGTTTTCTTGGAATTAACGGAAAAAGACCGTGCCATCATCAGTGGTCAAAGATTAAAAAAGCACACTGCTAAGGTTGAGGATGTTCGAGGGCCTGTGGGGGAAAGCGTATCTCCTCTAGGGGCGACGACAGTGGGGTCTTCCAAAGCAGATATTAAGACCACCACTAAAGCGGCACCTAAACCGACTGGCATCAGAAAATTATTTCAACGTAAAACTGGCAGCGAATAAACCTTATGCTCAAAGTCAATCGTCGCATTAAAGACCTGGTTGGCTCAAGCACTTTGGCCATTACCGCCCGTGTCAAAGAGTTGCAGGCACAAGGGCATGATGTGGTCAATTTTGCTGCTGGCGAACCAGATTTTGACACCCCAGATTTTATTAAGCAAGCCGCTATCAAATCCATTCAAAACGGTTTTACCAAATACACCCCCTCTATTGGCATCCAAGAATTAAGGGAAGCGATCGCCTCTAAATTTCAAAAAGATAATGGCCTCGTGTATAAGCCCAACCAAATCGTGGTCTCCTGCGGGGCCAAACATTCTTTATTTAATGGTATACAGGTGTTAGTGGATGACGGCGATGAAGTCATTTTTCAAGCTCCTTACTGGGTTAGCTACCCGGAAATGGTTAAAGCGGCCGGTGGCAGGCCAGTGATTGTTCAGACCGACGTCTCCACTGGTTTTAAAATCACCACAAGCTTATTGAAAAAACACATCACTCCTAAAACAAAAGTTTTGATTATTAACTCTCCCTCGAACCCGACGGGGGTCATGTACACACCAGAAGAACTGTCTGGGCTGGCGGACATTTGTGTGGCGCACAAAATTTATGTCATTAGTGATGAAATTTACGAAAAATTAGTTTATGATAATATCGGATTTTGTTCGATAGCCTCATTAGGCAAAGAGATCTTTGACTTAACAATTACGGTTAACGGTGTTTCCAAGGCCTATGCCATGACCGGTTGGCGTATTGGTTATGCCGCAGGTCCTATGGAAATCATGGAATACATTAAGAAATACCAAGATCATTCCACATCGAACCCGACCTCTATTAGCCAGGCCGCATCCGTGGCAGCCCTTTCGGCCTCACATGAAACCATTGAGGCGATGCGTAACGTCTTCAAAAGTCGTCGGGATTTAATTTTGCAATACCTTGATCAGATTCCTCATATTCATTATATCCGACCGCAGGGAGCCTTTTATGTGTTCTGCGATGTCTCCCAAATTGGCGATGGAACAGTGGTGGCCAAGCGAATGTTGGATGACATCAAAGTGGCTGTCATTCCCGGTGACGGATTTGGGATGCCGTCCTACATCCGTTTGAGTTTTGCCACTTCTGAGGCAAAAATCAAAGAGGGCATCAGCCGTATCACCAAGTGGATGAAAAATTAAATGGAAAAAAATACTCCTCTACGAGAGCTTCTTCTTTTGACCATTCAAAAAAGCGCTTCCGACTTGCATTTGACAGAAAATACTCCACCTGTTTTGCGTATCGACGGACGATTGATTAAGACTGACCGTGAACCTCTCTCACGTGAAAAATTGCAAGAAATCATTTTTGAAGGATTATCTCCTAACCAACGTCAACAATTTGAAGATACCAAAGAGTTAGATTATTCTTTGGCTATGACCGGCTTAGACCGGTTTCGGGTGAATGTGCATATGCAGCGCGGCAGCGTAGAGGCTGCTTTGCGTCGGGTGGCATTACTTGTCCCCACCATGGAAGAATTGCAGCTGCCGCCCATCATCGGCGATTTTGCTCGCAAACAAAGCGGTTTAGTCTTGATTACGGGGGCGACCGGTACAGGTAAAAGTACGACCATGGCGGCCATGATCAATTTAATTAATCAAGAGCGCGAGTGTGTCATTGTTTGTATTGAAGATCCTATCGAATATGTGCATTCCAATAAGAAGTCCATTATCAAACAGAGGGAAGTTTATCGTGATACCAATTCGTTTGCGGAAGCTTTACGACGATGTTTACGTCAAGATCCAGATGTCATTGTTGTAGGAGAAATGCGTGATTTAGAAACAATTTCTACTGCTCTGACTGCCGCAGAAACGGGCCACCTTGTGCTGGCGACCCTGCATACACCGGATGCCCCCCAAACCATTGAACGTATTATCGACGTATTCCCACCTTATCAACAGCACCAAGTACGTTTGCAGTTGGCTACAGCTTTAGAAGGAGTCGTCTCCCAGCAACTGGTGCCACGGTCTTCTGGTCGGGGACGAATTATGGTTCCGGAAATCATGACGGCTACTTCAGGTGTACGCAACATGATTCGTGAGCAACAAGTGGAACAACTGCGTACGGCCATTCAGACCGGAGCTCAATACGGCATGAAAACGATGGATAAATCCCTTAAAGAGCTTTATGAAAAGGGAACCATTACTTATGAAACGGCTATCACCTATGCGCATAATATTGATGAATTAAAAAGTTTATTAGGGAAGAAATAAGGTTATGAGTCATAGAGTAACGTTGTTGCCTGGAGATGGTATCGGCCCGGAAGTCACGGCAGCAATGAAGATGTGTGTGGAGGCGGCCGGTGTTAAAATAGATTGGGAAGTTTGTGAGGCCGGCGAAACCTCCATTGCCAAATATGGCAAACCGTTAACCAATGAGGTATTAGACTCCATTCGTCGTAATAAAACCGCAATCAAAGGCCCCATCACCACTCCTGTAGGAAAAGGATTTCGTTCGGTCAATGTCCAACTGCGTCAATCTTTAGATCTTTTTGCTTGTGTGCGACCCTGCCTCTATTATGAAGGAACCAAAACCCCTATTAAAAATGTCAATTTAATGATTTTCCGTGAGAATACGGAAGACCTTTATGCTGGAATCGAATTTGATTTAAACACTCCGGAAGTAACGAGACTTCGCACCCTCATCAATGAAATGTCACTTAAGAAAATCAAGGAAGACTCGGCCATTTCCATTAAACCGATTTCTGTCAGCGCTTCTAAGCGCATCGTAAAATTTGCTTTTGAATGGGCCGTTCACATGGGGCGTAAAAAAGTTACCGCTGTCCATAAAGCCAATATCATGAAATTTTCTGACGGACTTTTTTTACGTTGTGCTCAGGAAGTGGCTCAAGCATACGCCGACAAAGTCGAATTCAGTGATTGCATTGTGGACAACATGTGTATGCAGCTGGTCCAGCACACGCATTTGTACGATTGCTTAGTCTTACCTAACCTTTATGGTGATATTGTTTCGGATTTGTGTGCCGGTTTGATTGGGGGTCTTGGGATTGCTCCCGGGGCCAATTACGGAGATGACATCGCGCTTTTCGAGCCGGTGCATGGATCAGCCCCTAAATACGCGGGGAAAAATAAGGTCAATCCCACGGCCACCATCCTTTCCGCCGTATGGATGCTGCATCATCTTAAGGAAGAAGCAGCCGCTACTCGTTTGGATAACGCTGTTAGAGCCGTGCTGAAAGAAGGCAAAGACGTTACTTATGATCTGAAAGCTGATCGTAATGATCCCAGCGCGGTCGGCACCATGCAAATGGCTGAGGCCATTTGCAAGAAGATGTAGGATCGAATTTGATCTTCCCCCGAAAAAGTGGACACAACGAAGAGCCGGTGTCAGTTTTAAAGCTAGCCGCAAAGAATCATATTAAGGAGCCTTCCACTTTTGACTGGCACTATGACGAACAAGAGGTGTGTTATTTTCTGGAAGGCGAGGTTACGGTTAAGACGTCTCATGAGACGGTTTCTTTTGGCAAGGGCGATTTGGTGACATTCCCCAAGGTTTAAGCTGCACCTGGCAGGTCAAGAAAGCAGTCAGGAAGCATTATAAATTTGGTTCGTAAACGCTATACACCGATTCCCCCAATCGGGATTGTATAATAGGAGATTTTAGGCAGAATTTGGCATAAGAAGTAGGGGTTGTCCAGCCAGTTTTCGGACTGTCCTGGACTGTCCAGGAACTGGCGAATTTATGTGTGGACAGTCCAGATTCATGTGTGGACAATCCTTCTGGCGCATGATCTTTTTAGGCAAGGATAGGCATTGGAATTGGAGATTGTCCAGCTAGTTTTCGGACTGTCCTGGACTGTCCACCTCGTGCCGAGTACCTCTAGCAAAGCACTCGGTGCGAGGCAGAAGGGCCATTGTTTTATGCGTGGACAAGCCCAAATGGTATTTATCCCCAAACAGGTTTTTTATGCCTTAAACAGCCAGCGGTAAGCTGACAGAATCGGAGTCCTGTGGAAATTATTGCTGAAGATTGGGGTCTGGTTGATTACACAGAAGCCTACCAACGCCAGAGAGTGGTGGTCAATGACGTCATTGCCACAGGCCGCGGCCGCCTGATTTTTTGCGAACATCCACCTATTGTTACCCTGGGCCGCTTGTTTAAAGAGGGGAGTTTACTTTTTACTCAAGAACAGATTAAGCAAAGAGGCGCGGCCATCGAAACGGTGGACCGGGGAGGGGATGCCACTTTACACGCGCCTGGACAATTGGTGGTATACGTTATTCTGAATTTGAATCTTTATGGACGCAATTTAAAATCGTATCTTGAGAAACTTCAGCAAGCGGCGGTTGATTTATTGAAGGATTTTGGTATATTGGCAGTAGGTATCCCCGGACAACGTGGTGTTTTTGTCCCTCGCCCCAGCTTTCATAGCTCAAAGGGATCGCGATCTTCGATGGGATATGATAAAATTGTTTCTATTGGCATAGGCGTGCGTAAATGGGTGAGTTACCATGGGGTGGGAATCAATGTCAATCCAGATCTTTCTTTATTCTCATTCATTAAACCCTGCGGGTTGGATGTGCAAATGACTTCCATGGCTCAATTATTAGGACATCCTTTATCCATGGGCGAAGTCAAACATAAATGGATAGAATTTTTTAGTAAGATTTTTAAGGTCAATATTTTACAATGAACTTGTGTCATGCCCGAATGTTTTAATCGGGCATCTAGGGCTTGCAAGTTCTAGGTTCCCGACAAAAACATTCGGGAACGACAAGGTTTCTAGGATAATTCGCAATGGATATTATTCTTCCTGAATTGGGTGAAGGTATTAGCAAAGCCACGGTTGTCTGCTGGCATGCGAAAGTGGGTGATATGGTCCACCTCGAGGACGAAATCTGTGAGGTGACCACCGATAAAGCCACTTTCAATGTTGAAGCTCCTGCCAACGGTCGATTGAAATCCATGATCATCCCGCTAGGTCAAGAGGTCATGGTAGGTGGCCTGCTGGGAACTATTGAAGAATGATGACGCCATTAAGACCCAAGCGCGTTTTGCTTATGTATATTTCTCAAGTCTCCGGCCACCGTCAGGGAGCCATAGCGATTCAAAAATCCCTTAAAACACTCAGTCCAGACTGCATAGTCAAAAGCCTCAATGGCTTTAGTTACACTTATCCATTGATGGAAAAAATTATCAATACGGCTTATCTGGGAGTGATTAAACGCGCTCCGCAAATTTGGGAATTTCTCTACGATAATCCGAAGGTCATCAAGGCATCAGAAAGAATCAAAGAATCCATTCACAAATCCTCCCATAAAAAACTTAAACCACTTTTCGATGAATTTAAACCAGATGTGGTTATTTGTACTCAGGCCTTTCCTTGTGGAATGGTGGCTGATTATAAGGTTGACAAAAACTTACCGATTAAAGTGATCGGCGTATTAACAGATTTCGCTCCACATTTGTACTGGTTACACAAGGGAGTTGATTACTACATTGTCCCTTCCGAAGATGCCAAGAAGCGTTATATGAATGAAGGAGTTAAAGAAGCCCAGATTAAAATTTTTGGTATTCCTATTGGTATGAAATTTGCAGAGCCATTAGATCGTACAGCTGTTGCCCGTAAATTACGCTTGGACCTTGATGTACCTATTGTTTTAGTCATGGGAGGAGGACAAGGATTGGGACCCATGAAAGATGCCGTTCAATCCTTGGTGAAGTTAAAGAGGCCTTTACAAATCATCGTCATCGCAGGGACTAATAGGAGATTGGTCAAATGGCTTAAAAAGATTCAATCTCAGAGTACCCCTAAAATTATTATTTATGAATATGTCCATAATGTCGATGAGCTCATGGAAGTTTCTACTGTCATGATCAGTAAACCGGGGGGTATGACTACTTCGGAATGTTTAGCCAAAGGGTTACCCATGGTGATTGTCAATCCTATTCCAGGGCAAGAAGAGCATAACTCTCAATTTTTGATTAAAAGCGGTATAGCCATTCGAGTTGATGATAAGAAACAAATTGGGCAGGCCATTGATACGCTCCTTAATGATCCAGCTAAACTTCAATTGATGCGGCAGGCTGCGCTCAAGTGTGGCCGTCCTATGGCCGCGGAAAACATTGCCTGGTTGGCATTGAGCTGCTAATGGGAAATTTTTACCTTTATAAAATAGGGGAATTCTTAACCAAGTATTTACCGTTACCTGCCAGCTATGCCCTGGCTACCTTTTTTTCGGATTGTCAGTATTTATTGTCTAAAACCGACCGGCAAGCGGTAGAGTATAATTTAAAAATTGTTCTTAATACCGATCGAGTACCTGCCGCTATGGTGCGTCATGTGTTCCGTTATTTTGGTCAATACCTGGCAGATTTTTTCGTTATGCCTAAAAAGCTTAATAAAGAATTTATCAAAAAATATGTTGAAATATCGGGTAGCGAGCATTTAAATGAAGTGCTCCATCAGGGGAAGGGAGGCATTATCCTAGGGGCTCATGTGGGCAATTGGGAAATGGGAGCCGCAGTCTTAAGTCTTTTGGGTTTTCCCTTAACTATAGTGGCTCTGGCACATAAGGATGCCCGTGTTAATGCGTTTTTTAATAGCCACAGAGAGTTTTTTGGTACAACTGTTATTCAAACCAACCTAGCATTGCGTCGGTGCTTGGAACATTTAAAACGTAACCGCCTTATTGCCATTTTGGCTGACAGGGACTTTGGCCATCACGGCTTGGCCATGAACTTTTTAGGCCGAAAAGCTATGATTCCGAAGGGGGCGGCCTTTTTCTCGCTGAAAACTGGTGCGCCTCTTATTCCTGCCTTTTTTTTACGGGGTTCCCACAATAGTTTTAATTTTATTTTAGGAGAACCCATTTATCCGCCGTCTGTGCAGCCGGAAGGCATTAATGACCACGAAATCAAGCAGTTTACTAACAAATATCTTTATTTAATTGAAGACCAGATTAGACAAAATCCCAGCCAGTGGTTAATGTTTCGCCGTTTTGATGACAATACATGAAAATTACTATTATTATTCCAGCTCACAATGAAGCGAAATCAATGAGCAGTTTGGTTAAGGCCATTAAAGATTTAGGTTACGATGTGATCGTGGTGGATGACGGTTCCATTGATCATACGGCCAATCTGGCCAGAAATGAAGGTGCTTTAGTGATATCAACGAGTAAGAAAGGGGGTAAAGGGAATGCTTTACGTCTAGGTTTTGACCAGGCCATTGGTCAAGGATATGATGCGGTTATTACTATGGATGGAGATGGACAGCATTCGCCTTCAGATATTGCTCATTTTTTACAGGTTTATGATCAAACACAAGCAGATATTATATGCGGTGATCGCATGGAATCCCCTTTAGGTATGCCATGGGTTCGTCGAGTAACAAATGGTTTTATGTCTTGGATGATTTCCTGGATTTGCCATCAGAAGATTTCGGACACCCAATGTGGATTTCGTTTCATTAAAATGGATGTCCTTAAAGCCATTAAGCTTCAATCTAATGATTTTGAAATTGAAACTGAAATTCTCATTAAAGCCAGCAAGAAAGGTTTTCGCATGGCTTGTGCCCCTATTCAAACTATTTATAGAGACGAGGTTAGTAAAATTCATCCCGTGCGAGACACCGTAAGATTTATCTATTATATTGGTAAGGAAATCTTTAAGCCATAATGACGGACACTTTTTTATTAAGGGCATTATTTATCTCTTTGACCCTTCACACGGTTTTAGTGTGCGGTAGCTATTGGATAAAAATCCATGAGCTTAAAAAGGTCCATGACAGAAGGGTAGAAATTATTTATAAATCGGTTAAACCCCCCACATTGGATATCCCCCTACATGTCATCAAACCAGCCCGAAGACTGGATTTAAAAAATATTATTGATTTTAAATTAAATAACGACAGTCAGGACTTGAAAGGGTTTACCAGGTATGAACGAAAACCAACCCAAATTAAATCCACCCAAGTCAACCTTATTACGGTAACGCCAATTCAATCGAAAAAAATCGATAGCTCGACATACATTTCTTATCAAGAGAGGATACGCGAGAGCATTAAAGAAAGAGTTTATGCTAATTATAACCGATTTGATGCTGGTATTGTTTATTTAACCTTTATTATTTCTTCCGATGGCCGTCTAAAGGCTTATCAGGTCGTTGATGAAAAAACCAAGGCTAGCCAGAATTTGCGATATATTTCTACCAAAAGTCTTAAGGAAGCACAATTCCCACCCTTTTTAAAAGGCATGACTCTTCCGGAGTACACTTTTAACATTGAAATTGAATATCAGGTCAGTGAGTAAGATCTTGAATGAGCTTAGGGGCAATGCCGAGCGTTGACAATCCTGAGCATCTCTGATAAAGTGTCCATACTTTTCCAAAGTAAAAACTATAGAAAGGTCATGAGCATGGACATTCATAATCGTTGGGGAGAAAAAATCAATTCTGAGTCCAGCGGGCTTATCGGGCCCGATGGTGAACCTCTTCCTTCAGTATCCCAGGAAAAACAGCCATCTCAGGAATCTCAAGATCCGTTTACCCCGCCAGAGGCAGGGCTTACAGCGGGTCAAGAACAAGAACCTCAATTAGACTTTTTTAACTATATTACTAGTCTTGGCTTTCAAGCCATGATTTTTTTAGGTGAAATTCCCAATCCGTTGACTAACCAACAGGATAAGAATCTTAAACAGGCCAAATTTCTTATCGATACCTTGGTTCTTATCAGGGAAAAGACGACGGGTAACTTGACTAAAGAAGAATCAGAATTACTGAATAGCTCGATTTACGAACTTCAATTACGCTACGTAGAAGCTGTCAAAAAGCAAACCGCCTTATGATCGATCCTAAGCTTTTAGAAATCCTTGCTTGCCCTGCCTGCGGGGGAGAGTTGGAACTTAAAGATGATAAAATTGTCTGTGTTAAGTGTGGTCGGACATACCCCATTAAAAATGGTATCCCGGTACTTTTAGCTGACCAAGCCAGCCCCGCTGCATTCTTGCAGAATGCAAGAAGCGGGGCCAGCCCCGACGGTACCGTCGGGGCCAGCCATAGCCATCATCATGCATAATCGCTTAAAACGATTGATTGTGGAATTTCCTCGTCATCGCAATATCGATGCTCTCCTTATTACTGATGATGTGAATATTAAATATTTGACAGGGTTTCTGGCTAAAGAATCCTGGCTTGTGGTGACTAGCCAAAGAGCTTTTTATATCACGGATTTTCGTTACCTTCATGAAGCTAAAGAGGGATTAAAGGGAAATGTTTTAGTTAAACAGCATACCCAGTGCCTTTCAGCTGCATTGTTTGAATTAGTCAAGAGGCAGAAGGTTAAACGTTTAGGCTTTGATGAACAGGCTATCTCCGTAGCATGTCTTAAAAAGTTAAAAAGTTTTTGCCCCCGTAGAACTAGACTCATTGCCACTAATGGCTTGGTAGAAAGTTTAAGGGAAATTAAGGAACAAGGGGAAATTGATATCATTCGTGAATGCCTAAAAATTCATGCCAAAGTTTTAGGGTTTTTAAAAAAAGTGGTGAAAGTTGGTATCTCTGAGCGTCAAATCTTATTGTATTTGGAGGGATTTATAAAAAAATATCGGGTTAGATTCTCTTTTGATCCCATTATTGCTTCCGGCCCTAATTCTGCTTATCCGCACGCTCAAGTCAGTGACAGGATTTTAAAAAACAATGAACCAATTTTAATAGATATTGGTATTGATATTAAAGGGTATAAGTCAGACTTGACACGAAATTTCTTTTTGGGTAAAATGTCGCCTCATTATATCAAAGTGCTTGAGGCTACAAAACTTGCGCAACAAGAGGCCATTAAGCTTGTCAAACCAGGTATTAACGTTGCAGAGTTAGACGGACTTGCTCGTAAAGTACTGAGAAGATTTGGCTTAGCAAAATATTTTGGGCACTCTTTAGGTCATGGGGTAGGTCTAGAAATACATGAGAACCCCAGGCTTTCGGTTAAAAGCCAAGCTTTTCTTGAGGCAGGTATGATTGTAACTGTAGAACCTGGAGTGTATATTCCCGGGCAATTCGGAGTTAGAGTAGAAGACATGGTTTTAGTAACAAAAGAAGGATGCGAGGTGTTGAGTGGCAATTACGATTAATGAAATTGAAGGTGGCATGGGCCTTTTAGTTGATGGACAGCTTTATTTTGTAACTGAATACCACCATGTGAAACCCGGTAAGGGCAGTGCTTTTGTCCGCGTGCGGCTTAAAAATATTAAAACCGATGCGGTTTTAGAACGGACTTTTCGCAGTGCAGAAGTTTTAGAAGATGCTGCTTTAGAACGCCGTCGCATGCAATTCACCTATGCCGCCGGGGACGAATACCATTTTATGGACCAGAATACTTTTGAAGACATCGTCATCCCAAAGGAACTTTTAGGAGACGGGGTCAAATATTTACAGGATAATATGGAAGTGGAAACCATTCTCTTTAAAGGCCAGGTGTTCAAAGCACAAGTCCCCACCTTTATCATCGCTATTATCACGGAAGCCGATCCAGGATTAAAAGGGGATTCTTCCAAAGCCGGTTATAAACCTGCTAAAATAGATACAGGGGCTTCCATTCAAGTGCCTTTATTTATTAACCCCGGCGAGACCATTAAAGTTGACACCAGAACCGGCATCTATGTCGAAAGGGTCAAAAAATGAATTTAAAAGAAATTAAGGAAATCTTAGCGCTCATGAATGAAAACAATTTAGCAGAGATTGAAATCGAGCGTGAGGGCCTTAAGCTAAAACTAAAGAAGACTACTTTAGAAGCTCAGCTTCAAACCCCGGTTCGTTATTCGGTTGAGTCGCTTCCTGCTCCTAAAGTCGAGACCCCTTTAACCACACCCACGGCACAAGCCACTGCTGAAACTTCTGCCAAAACTACCAAGGAAATCAAGTCACCTATGGTGGGAACATTCTATCGTGCCCCCTCTCCGGAAGCTGCCCCCTTTGTAGAAGTCGGTCAGATTGTGGAAATAGGCCAAGTGGTCTGTATTGTCGAAGCTATGAAATTGATGAACGAAATTAAGTCTGAAGTGCACGGTAAAATTGTCGAAGTGGTCGTTTCAAATGCTGAACCTGTCGAATTCGGCCAAACCTTATTTGTGGTTGAACCGACATAATGATAAAGTCATTATGTCGTCCCCGAACGTATTAATCGGGGACCTGCGATTTCTAGATTCCCGATTAAAACATTCGGGAATGACATAAGAATATGTTCTCAAAAATTTTAATCGCTAACCGTGGAGAAATTGCTCTACGTGTCATCAGGGCTTGCAAAGAGCTTGGTATCCGTACCGTGGCTGTTTATTCTGAAGCGGATCGCAATTCTTTGCCTGTACGCTTTGCGGATGAAGCGGTTTGCATTGGTAAAGCATCCAGCAAAGAAAGCTA
The DNA here is from genome assembly GCA_023247575.1 of Candidatus Omnitrophota bacterium. Classification (GTDB taxonomy): domain Bacteria; phylum Omnitrophota; class Gorgyraeia; order Zapsychrales; family Fredricksoniimonadaceae; genus JACQCF01. Next base: position 13,226 of record JAHFGE010000010.1, read on the forward strand.
TTTGAATATCCCTGCGATTATTTCTGCCGCTGAAATTACCGATGTAGAAGCTATCCATCCAGGCTACGGGTTCCTATCCGAGAATGCGCATTTTGCCGAGATTTGTGAATCTTGCCATATTAAATTTATCGGTCCCTCACCGGAATCTATCCGTAAAATGGGGGATAAAATTGTGGCCAAAGAGACCGTCAAAAAAATGGGGGTACCTTTAACGCCAGGGGGGCATGGCATCATCGATACCCAGGAAAAAGCCCTTGAGGTGGCTCAAAGGATAAAATATCCAGTGATTATTAAAGCAGTGGCTGGCGGTGGTGGCAAAGGTATGCGGGTCTGTCACAATGATGTGACACTCATTAATTCTTTTAAAATGGCTCAGGCGGAAGCCGACGCTAATTTTGGGCGGGCGGATGTCTATATTGAAAAATACGTCGAAGGCCCACGCCATGTGGAATTTCAGATACTCGCCGATGAACATGGCAATGTTATTCATCTAGGAGAACGGGATTGCTCTTTGCAAAGACGCCATCAGAAGTTATTAGAAGAAGCCCCTTCAGCGGCTTTAGATGTTAATTTACGTAAAAAAATGGGAGAGGCTGCTGTGAAGGCCGCTAAAGCGGTTAATTACGAGGGGGCGGGCACCATTGAATTTTTGTTGGATTCACACGGTGCTTTTTATTTTATGGAGATGAATACCCGTATCCAAGTTGAACATCCAGTCACAGAAATGGTGACCGGGATTGATCTTATTAAAGAACAAATCAAAGTGGCCAATGGTCAAAAGCTAAGAATGAAGCAGGAAGATGTAAAGTTCTCCGGTGCCGCTATTGAATGCCGCATTAATGCCGAAGATCCTTATAATAATTTTATTCCTTGCCCTGGAAAGATTGAGGAATTAAATCTTCCGGGGGGGCCGGGTGTGCGCATTGACACACATATTTATCCGGGCTATACTATTAGTTCTTATTATGATTCCATGGTCGCTAAGCTCATTGTGCATGGGAAAGACCGCCTGGAGGCCGTTCACATTATGCGCCGTGCTCTGGATGAATTTTACATATCTCCTATTAAGACGACCATTCCATTGCATATGGAAATTATGCATCATCCGGTTTTTCTTCAGGGCAAAGTCACTACTCATTTTTTAGAAAAGATGATGAAAAATGATGGATGAAGGATCGAAGGATAAAAGGAGTTTGTTATGCCGTTAGGCAATGAGGTGGATTTGGGCAGTGTACATATTCACAAGAAAGTGATTGGTGATATTGCGGCGGTGTCTTTAAAAGAAGTTCCTGGCGTCCGTCTGGCCCGTTTTGGTTTTCTTGGTGATTTGTTTGAGTTTTTTGGTTGTAAAAATTTTCCGGGCGTTTATGTGTTTATTGATCAATCAGGTCAAATTTCTTTAGAGATGCGCATCGAAGTAGAATATGGTCTTAATATTTCGTTGCTGGCTCATCAAATTCAAAATAAAATCCAGGAAGCGGTTCAAGACGCTTTGGACATCGAACTTAAAGAAATTAATATTAGCATACGGTCTGTCGACAAAAGACCCGCCTAAAAGGCGTCGGGTCAGGCTCCGACGGTACCATCGGGGCAGGGAGGTATTTCAATGTGGTTAATGACACGCTTAGCTATTGTTTTTTATGTTTGTATTATTTGGATCACTAGTTTAATTATCTTGCTTTTTGTCTTACATGCTGTTGATTTTGACAGCGTCAATCATCTTTTATCTATCGTTTATGAAAACCAAAAAATACGTATCATTGTTTTTGCCATTACCTGCGGGATTATTTTTGTGAGTTTTTTATTGGAGAATTTAATTTACGGTCGCCGTCGCATGGAGCGCACCATTGCCTTTGATAATGCCTCCGGACGGGTGACGGTGTCTTTGGTGGCACTTGAGGAGCTCATCAAATCTTTAACATCGCAATTACCAGAAATCAAAGAGATCAAACCATTGGTTATGGCTAATAAAAAGGGTTTAGATGCTCAGATCAAACTTATTTTGCGATCTCAGGCCAACATTCCGGATTTGACAGCTAAATTACAGGACATGGTTCGCCGTAAAATCGAAGAAACCATTGGGATGGAAGGTCGAATCAATGTCCGTATTCATGTCACAAGAATGGCTTTGGATGATCTCAAATCCAGGCGCCGTGTGGATATCATAGAGCAGCCACAGGTTCCGTTCCATGGGTATCGGATATGAAAAAGATTGGCATTTTAACAGGTGGGGCCGATTGCCCAGGTCTTAATTCCGTTATTCGTGCCGTGGTGCGCAAAGGGTTGCAGGAAGGCTTTGTGGTGACTGGCATTAAAAATGGCTGGCTGGGCTTAATTGAAAATGACATGAGAGTCTTGGATGTCAAATCCACCACCGGTATTTTGGATCGCGGGGGTACTATTCTTGGAACCAGCCGAGTTAACCCTCTAGGTAATGATGATCACATTCGAAAAATTAAAGAGAATTACCAGAGAAGCGGCATTGATGCTCTCATTGTGGTTGGTGGAGAAGAAACTTTAAAAATCGCTCACTTTTTACATAAACACGATATTATACGGGCCGTGGGAGTGCCTAAATCCATTGACAATGCTCTTTCTGGTACAGATTATGCTTTTGGCTTCGATACAGCCGTTAACATCGCCACCCAGTGTATTGACCGCTTACACACCACGGCAGAGTCGCACCATCGTATTATGGTTATCGAAGTGATGGGTCTTTATACGGGATGGATTGCGTTGGAAGCCGGTATTGCCGGGGGAGCCGATATCATTTTGATTCCCGAAATACCTGTCAATTTACATGAGCTTTATGATCTTTTGCACGAACGACATAAGCGTGGCAAACCTTTTAGCATCATTGTGATTTCCGAAGGTACTAAAATAGATGGTTATTTATCCCGTTCAGGTATGGGCAATGAACTCATGGCTGAAAAACGTCGTTTTGGAAGTGTTGGGGAGTATTTGGCCAAAGCCATTGAAGATAACACCAGTTATGAAACGCGGGTTACCGTTTTAGGGTACATTCAACGCGGAGGAACACCTACATCCTTTGACCGTGTTTTAGGCACCCGTTTTGGAGTCAAAGCGGTGGAGCTGGCCAAGGAACAAAAATTTGGTAAAATGGTCAGCCTCAAAGATAATAAGATCTGTTCTGTAGATATCGAGGAAGCTGTACGGGAGCGTAAACAAGTCAGCCCAGAGTTAGTTGAAATTGCCGACATATTTTCGGCCAGACACTGATCCCGCCAAGGCGGGATCATCCTGAGCGAGCCCAAAGGGCGAGTCGAAGGATTACCACATGAAAACTACCGTCGAACAAATTTTTTTTGAGTCTGTTGCAGTCAAGCAAGAAACTCTCAAGAAGAGTCTTCCTTTGATCATCAAATCTGCCGAAACTGTTATTGAAGCCTTTAAAAGCGGCCACAAACTTTTTTTCTGTGGTAATGGCGGCTCCGCTGCTGACAGCCAGCATATCGCTGCGGAGTTCGTTGGCCGTTTCCAAAAGGAGCGGCCGGCCTGGCCTGCCATTGCTTTAACGACGGATACTTCAGCCTTGACTGCTTTGGGCAATGATTATACTTTTGATATTGTTTTTTCCCGTCAGTTGCAGGCCTTAGGGCAGAAGGGCGATGTGTTGATCGCCATTTCCACCAGCGGTAATTCCAAAAATGTCCTGGAAGCTGTCAAACAAGCCAAAAAGATGGGTATGAAAGCTATCGGTATGACTGGTGGCAGTGGCGGTCAGCTCGCAGGGCTTTGCGACATCGTTATTATTGCAGCATCTTCCAAAACCGCTCGTATCCAGGAATCCCACCTGGTCATATTCCATGCTATCTGCGAATTAGTGGAAAACAATCTCACCCAATAACCCCTCTTAACCAAAATTTAACACACGTTTAAGATTTTATGTTACAATGACCCCTCTTATGATTTCTTTTGAGAGTAAAATTATTTCTGTTCAATCGCTTAAGAAGAAATTATTTTCCTTACGGGCCCAGGGAAGAACCATTGCCTTTACCAATGGTTGTTTTGACCTGATGCATTTAGGTCATGTCAAATACTTGCAGGCCGCTCGCCAAAAAAATCGAATTCTTATTGTCGGCTTAAACACTGATCAGTCGGTACGCCATATCAAAGGCGATTCTCGTCCTGTTTGTCCACAGCAATCCAGAGCCGCAGTTTTAGCGGCGCTCTCCAGTGTAGATTTTGTGGTTCTCTTTAATGAAGACACCCCCTATAAACTGATTCAAGCCCTTAAGCCAGATATCCTCATTAAGGGCGCGGACTGGAAGGGAAAAAGAATAGTCGGCGTTGACCTGGTCAAAGGGGTGGAATTTGTTAAATACATTAAGGGATTTTCTACGACGGGCACTATTAGAAAAATGAAATATGGAAAAAGGTCTTTATCGCATTATTGATGCCAATTTCAACCGGGCCAAGGAGGGTTTAAGGGTTTGCGAAGACATCAGTCGTTATGTCTGGAACCAAAAAGTTTTGACAGGCTCTTTTAAAAAGTTACGCCATCAATTAACCCAAGTGGTTGCTGAATTAAACATCTTAAAATTGTTACAGGGCCGTCAGGCTGAAAGGGATGTAGGCCGGCCTAGTACGAAGAGTGAATTTAAAAGGAAAGATGTCCTTGCGGTTTTTTTTGCTAATACCCAAAGGGTTAAAGAGTCCCTGCGAGTTTTAGAAGAAACCATCAAACTTTTAAACCCATCAGCAGCAGAAGAGATTAAAACTTTACGGTATCGAATGTATGTCTTGGAGCAAAAAGCGGTTAAAAGACGCTAATTTATATTTGATTTTAGATACAGACGTTCTTTCTTACAAAGGGTTGCTGCAAGTTTTAAAACCAGCTGTACGTTCTGGGGTCGATATAGTACAATTGCGGGACAAAAAAAGCAGCGCCAAAGAAATTTTAGAGTTTTGTCATCATATTAAGGCCATCACAAAGGGTAGAGCTTTATTTATTGTTAATGACAGGGTAGATTTGAGTATTTTAGCTGGTGCGGACGGTGTCCATTTAGGACAAGAAGATATTTCTTATATTCAGGCCAGAAAACTGATGGGGCCCAAGGCTATTATCGGTGTTTCCTGCCAAAAACTCGATCAGGCAAAAGCTGCTCAAAGGGCGGGAGTTGATTACATAGGGTTTGGCTCAATATTTAAGACACTCACCAAGCCACAGCGCCAATCCATGGATTTACAGTTATTTAAAACTGTCATACAAACAATTCAAATTCCAGTTTTTCCTATTGGCGGTATCAGTCGAGCGAATGTGAGGCAGTTGACACAGCTAGGTACCAGGCGCGCGGCTGTTTGCAGGGATGTTTTGTTGGCCCAAGACCCAGGGAAAGCAGTAAGGGAATTGAAATTTCAATTTACCATTAACCATGTACCAAAATTGCGGGGGTAATTCAGTGGTAGAATTTCAGCTTCCCAAGCTGAGTACGCGGGTTCGATTCCCGTCCCCCGCTGATTCCGCCAATGGCGGAATCACCCTGAGGCAACAAAGCCGAAGGGTTTTCTTAAAGAAAGATATGTTTAAATATTTAATTTTGTTCTTTGTTTTAGTTTCTGGTTTTCTGGCTGGTTGCGCGACGACGGAATATCGAGCATTGCCGCTGCCTCCTCAAGCGGCGGCGCCTCTGCCCAAGCCGCAGGGCATTTACCATAAGGTGCACAAGGGCCAGACTCTTTGGCGGATTGCCAAAGCATATGGGGTTAATATAGAGGATATGATTGCAGCCAATAATATTCCTCATGCCGCCGCCATTGAAGTAGGTCAACTGCTTTTGATTCCTGGAGCCAAAGAATCTCAAGAGATTGCCGTCAGTCATACACCGGCTGCCAATAAAGATGAGTTTATCTGGCCCATGAAGGGCAGGGTGCTTTCTTATTTTAATGATCGCCATGGGGAAGGGGTTAACCGCGGCATTGATATTGAAACCAATGACGGTGATACGGTCAGAGCCTCCCGAGAGGGCAAAGTCATTCTAGCTGATTATCTGGGCGGTTATCATCAAACCGTCATGATTGATCATGGCGATGGATTTATTTCCGTGTACGCTCAAAATAGGAAATTACTGGTCAAGCTGGGAGACCATATTTATAAGGGGGACCCGATCGCTCAAGTAGGGTCAGTGACGAATCGCAGTTTTTTACATTTTGAAATCCGTAAAGGTGAAAAAGCCACCAATCCTTTGTACTATTTACTATGACTTTAACAGACTCTGATTATAATTTTTTTGGCCGTCGCGAGATCCTGGATATTTTAAACAAACGCGTGCTTGGGCTCAAAGACGGCTATCGTCAAAATCTGGCCCTTTTAGGCAGCCGTTATGTGGGTAAAACTGCCCTTTTGGGCCGGTTTATGCTGGATTTTGAAGACCGTGATGTGATTATTCTTTATCTGGATTTGGAATCCCGCGATTTTGGTTATTTTACCCGGCAGTTTTGCAAGGGACTTTTGTACCATTTTTTAAAGAGTCAGAATCTTGGTTTCCATGAAGATTTAAAATTGCTTTGCGAAGCCTGCCGGTCTTTAATTCCAGCGACCACGAAAGCCGTGGAACTTATTGATGCTCTATTTAAAGAAGGTAAAAGCAATGATGTTTATACGGCCCTGTTAAATCTGCCCGAAGTTTTTTTTCAGGAAACCAAAAAATCCTTAGTCCTCATCTTTGATGAATTCCAAAATTTAGAAAATTTTCCCGTGACTGATGTCTTTGTGGACTTGGGCAAGCGCATCATGACCCAGAAAAACTCTTTGTACATTGTCACCAGTTCCCGTCAGTCTGAAGGCCAGACCATTCTTTCCCAGAAGCTTTCCTTGCTTTTTGGCAACTTTGAAATCATTGCAGTTGGCCCCTTTGATTTAGCCACCAGTCAAGGCCTTATTGATCATAATTTGGAAGGCATTAAAATCGGTCTGCATTTAAAAAATTTTATTACTGATTTTACCGGCGGGTTTCCTTTATATATCAATATGCTTTGTCAGGAACTTATTTGTTTGACAGCTATACACCAGCAGAAAGAAATTTATGCGCCGATGTTGACCCAGGCGATTGAAAATTTGGTTTTCAACTCCTGGGGGGTGATCAGCCGTCATTTTGAACTGACCATGAGTGATTTATGCCGTGGTAAAACATCTGGCAGTTTGTGCCCCTTACTAATAGCCCTCGCAGAGGGCAAGCATCGCATTACAGATGCAGCCCAATATTTAAACCTTAAACCCTCTCGAGTGACCCAAAGGATCAATAGTTTGCTGGAAGCGGATATCATCGAAAAAAACAACAGTTACTATCATATTAAAGATAAATTGTTCCAATATTGGATCAAATATGTCTATCAGCGTCGCATGAAAGCCATTGATTTGGAGCCCGCCAAGGGCCGTAAAAGTTTCAAGGAAGAAATCGGTCGATGTGTCAATGAGTTTCAGCTGGTGGCACGCAAGGATTTATCCTTAAGATTCACAGACCTTTTGCATAAATTTGATGAAGAGGTTTTTGATCTGAGTGGACGCCGGTATAAATTGTCTTCCTTTAAAGAAGTTACTCAAATCAAAATCGGCATGGGCACAGGAAGTTTCCTGGATGCGCTTCTGGCTAATTCCTCTGAAGGGCAATGGCTGATTGTGCTTAAAAAAGATCCCGTTTTAGAGCATGATTTAAGCATTTTAACGCAGGAAATCAAAAAATTATCGCCCAGACCAAGCCGCTGCGTCTTAGTGGCTTTAAGCGGATTGGATGAAAGTGCCAGGGTGCATGCTTTGCAGGAGAAATGGTGGATTTGGAACGAAGGAGAAGTCAATACCCTCATGCATTTATACGACCAACCTTACCTGACAAGATGAAAATGATCCAATCGTATTTAGACCCTTCGATTCGCCTTTCAGGCTCACTCACCTCGTGCCGAGCACCTCTAGCAAAGCACTCGGTGCGAGGCAGGGTGACCCCTGAAAGAAAAACATCCGAGGGGTCATGAAAATTGCCGTCCTTGCTGATACGCATTCCTTGAGATTACCGCCACAGCTCTTAGAGGCGCTTAAAAAAGTGGATTTGATCATCCATGCCGGTGATCTCTGTGATTTGGCAACGCTTAAAAATCTGCAGAATATTAAAGAAGTTAAGGCGGTGCAGGGCAATATGTGCGATCCGCAAGTCAAAAAGAAATTGCCGCTGACACAATATTTTGAGTGTGAAGGTATTAAAATTGGCGTTTTTCATGGTCATTTACCTTCTAAGGACGCATTGGCCAATGCCAGGCAGCAGTTTAAAGATACCCCCGTTGACATTGTGATCTTTGGCCATTCCCACCAGGCCTTGAACCAGACCATTGGCCAGACTATTTTTTTCAATCCCGGCAGCCCCAATGATGTGGCCAAAGCCCAGTTCTTCTCCTATGGCCTGCTCGAAATCCACAATGGTAAAATCAAGGCGGAGATTGTTAAATTGTAGACGAAAACTGCTAGCCAAGACGAGAATCTCTGCTAAAATACCCTTCTATGCAGCGACTTTGGGCGCCGTGGCGCGAAGGTTATATTACCAAGGTGATTAACAATCAGCACCGAGGGTGTATTTTTTGTCGTGTCCTTAAAAGTAACAAAGATGCCAAAAATTATATTTTTTTGCGCAGCCCCCTGGCTTTTGCGGTCTTAAACATCTATCCTTATAGCAATGGCCATTGCCTGATTCTTTCCAACCGCCACGTCAGTGATATTAGTCAATTGACCCCTGCTGAAATCCAGGCCATGATGGAATTGCTTCTGGAGGCCAAAAAACTTTTACAAAAAACCCTTAAACCCCATGGATTTAATATTGGTCTTAATTTAGGCCGCATGGCCGGTGCCGGGATTCCCGGGCATGTGCATGTGCATGTGGTGCCGCGCTGGCAAGGAGACCATAATTTTATGCCTGTGACCGCAGGCACAAAAGTCATTTCCCAGTCATTGGGGAAAATTTACGAATTACTGACAGATGTCCCTCGGAAAAAATCCTCGGGACTATGGTGAGGAGTAGGATTATTCTTTTAGACGACTCCCTCGCTTTTTGCTCGGGATGGTGAGCGAAAGTCGAACCAGAACCATGTTGACCAGAAAAGACATCGAAGACCTAGAAGATAAAATTCTGGCGCCCTATGCCATGAAAAGTAAAGATTCTGCCGGGCGTGAGTATGACGAACCCCCGCATGAGAACCGTACCTGCTATCAGCGCGACCGTGACCGCATTGTGCATTCGCAGGCCTTTCGTAAACTCGAATACAAGACTCAGGTTTTTGTCATTTTCGAGGGGGATTATTACCGCACTCGCCTGACCCACACCATTGAAGTCGCCCAGCTAGCCCGCACCATTGGCCGCAACTTGCGTCTGAATGAAGATTTGATTGAAGCCATTGCTTTGGCCCATGACCTGGGGCATCCGCCGTTTGGCCATGCCGGAGAAGAGTCTCTGGATATAATTGTCCGTCGGGGCAGCGGTAAAGGTTTCAATCATAACTTACGCAGTTTTGAGATCGTTACCCAGTTTGAAAAAAGGTACCCCCATTTTAACGGTTTAAATTTGACCCGCGAAGTGCTAGTGGGAATTCTCAAACATCAGACCATTTATGACACCCCCAGCGCAATAGCCTATCGCAAATTTAAAGAAGGCCCCACCCTGGAGGCGCAGGTGGTGGATATTGCCGATTCGTTGGCCTATTTAAATCACGATATTGATGACGGGTTAACTGCCGAATGCATCCAGGAAGAGGACCTTATGGAAAGTTCTCTCTGGCAAAGGGCTGTTAAAAAAATAGGCCCTGAAGCTCACCAGTTCGGCGCCGATATGTTTAAGTACCAGATTGTCAAAGAGCTTATCGATATGCAAGTCAAGGACCTTTTGGTGGCCACCAGCGAGAAGTTGCGTCAGTGTCTTTTTAAGTCGTCCCAGGAGGTCAAAGACAGCAAAGAAGTGGCGGTAGGATTTTCCAAACCGATGGCCGCTGAGCGTGATGATTTGCAGCAGATGCTCAATGAAAAGCTCTATCACCATTGGCGGGTGGAGCGCATGACCACCAAGGCCCGTCGGGTCATTGAAGATTTATTTGAGGCCTATATTAAAAATCCTCAACAGCTGCCTTATCATGTTTATCCGCGCCAGAAAGAATTTGCGCAGGCCCAAACCTATGACATGATTGGTAATTATATTGCATCGATGACAGATCGTTTTGCGCTGGATGAACATAAACGGCTGTTTGACCCTTATCAAAAGGTGGTATGAAGATACCGGCTTCCAAACGCTATCGTCTCATTTTTTCAGCGGTGCATATGGTTTACCGCCTGGTCAATTCCACTTATAGCGTAGGGGAATTGACTCTGCGGTTGACCCGTTTACTGTGCCAATTTATCCGGGCTTCCTCGGCGAGTGTTTATTTGATTGATCCCGCCCGCAAAAATATTAATTTAATTGCCAGCTTTGACAATCAGATCAATATCCTGCGTCAGAAACCTAAAGAATTAAAAAATGTACCCCCTGCGGTGATGGCCGTCACTCAAGGTGCGTCGGTGCTGGAAGATCATATGTTAGGAGTGCCGCTGGTCGGGGACGATTACATAGGGGCTTTATTTATTCGCCGTTCGAGGTCCCAGGAACCTTTTGAAGAGTTTGACCGCCAGATGCTCTCGGTATTTGCCGAGCAGGCCGTGACAGCTATCAAAAATCTTCAGTTTCATCAACAGCAGGAACAAATTATTTTAGGTACGATCAAATCCATCGGTAAGATGATCAACAAGCAGATGTCTATGACGACCCACACACCGGCCTACACAAAAGTGGTGCGCCTGTTGGCGGAAGCTTTGAATGTGAACGAAGAGGGCCTGCGTTCTTTGGAGTATGCTTCGCTGTTGCACGACATCGGAGTCATTGATATTCCCTTTACTATTCTTTCCAAACGAAGCCATTTAACCTCAGAGGAATTTAGGATTATCCGTCAACATACGGCCCAAAGTGTCGCTCTTATTAAACCTGTGGAATTTTTAAAACCCATTTTACCGGTCATTCTTTATCATCATGAACGTTACGATGGCAGCGGTTATCCATCGGGATTGAAGAAAGAGCAAATTCCTTTAGGTGCCCGCATCATCGCGGTGGTGGATGCGTTTGAAGCCATGATGCAACCCAGGCCTTATCGCCGCAAGCCCTTGAAGTTTGACCGAGCTCTCGTCGAGTTAAAGCGCAAAAGCGGCAGTCAATTTGATCCTAAAATCGTCGATATTTTTGTTTCCTTATGTCGACAAAAAAAGTTTAGAAATATATTGTCATTGCTGAAGGGCTAGAATTATAATACTCCTCTTGAATACGTGAAATAATTTATCTATGAATATTAAATATAAGGAACCTCAATTTGAACTTTTTCCAGCCAGCTCCGCTTCTTTAGAAGATATTAATAAACCCAAATTCCTTTTAGCTACCTTGACCCTCTCTACGGAAAGTGTTGTCATGTTAGTGATTTTGGGTATAATGATTGGACTTTTTTCGTTTTCTTTAGGCGTGGAGCAAGGCAAACGTTTGGCCGCCCAGTCTTTAGATGAAAAGGTAGCTGCGGCATGGAATGTGGGGGGCCGTCGTCTGGCCGTTGTCACCAATACGCCTGTTGTTACTACTACCCCGGGCGTTAGCACAGCAGCCAAAATAACTGGTCATGGTGGATTTTTTCATGCCAGAACATTAGTGTCAGCCACACCTGTCATTGTACCTCACCCCGCCATAGGCGGGGCCAGATCGGGCGTAATTGTGACCGGGGGGAAATGGACAGTGCAGGTAGGCACCTATAGAAACGAAGATTATGCGCGGCAAGAAGCGCTTGGATTGAAGGCCAAAGGATATCCGGTTTTTCTCATTAAATCCAAGGATTTTTATCTGGTTTGTATTGGACAATATGCTTTCTCCTCGCAAGCCCAGGTCTTTGCCAACAAAAATCAAACTAAATTCCTAGGAAGTCAAGTTAGGAGATTTTAATGTCACTGCATTCATCACTGAAAATTGATAAAGCAAGCAGCGCTCAGCGTACCGTGCTCACGCGCATTGAGCGCATTAAAGAATTAATGAAGAAGGGTCTCTGGAAAGAAGAAAGTCTTGTGACAGGTCTGCCTAAGACCAAGATTATCCGCGTTAAAGCTAAGAAGAAAGCCAAGGTGGAAGAAATTGTCGTCGCTCCTGTAGCTGAAGGTGCTGCTGCTCCTGCTGCCCCCGCCAAAGGCGCTGCTGCTCCTGTTGCCCACGCCAAAGGCGGGGCTACTGGCGCCGTTAAGAAAGGTTAAAACTCTAAATTTTAAATCCTAAACTCTAAACAATATCCAATGACCAAAATTCAAATGCTCAAGACTATCGATTTATAATTTAAGACATTGGAGTTTTGAATTTGTTTAGGATTTAGAGTTTAGAATTTAGGATTTTAGAGAATATGTTACGAGTTATTTGCTCATCTGTATTGCTAAGCTTTGTGCTGTGTACGCAAGGATATGCTGATGAGCATTTTCCATTTCTGGCCCAGGTCAATAAAGAATCGGTCAATGTACGGGCCGGGGCCAATATTAATTTTGAAGTATTAGCCAAACTCAGCCGTGGGGCTGAAGTTGTGGTGTTAGGCAAGAATTTCGACTGGTATAAAGTCGAACTTCCCACCACGGCCAAAGCTTATATCCGCGCTGATTATTTAAAATTGCATGAGGATTCTTTTGGAGAACTCAATGGCGACAAAGTTAATATTCGCGCCAGGGCTAATAGCGATTCTTCGAGTCTGGGCCAGTTAAACAAAGGCGATTATGTTAAAGTCATCCGGCAGATCAATGACTGGTGGCAGATTGAACCTCCGGCCCAGGCGGCAGGGTGGATTCATAAGGATTTTCTAAGTTTTAAAGGGCCAGTAGGGGCGATTACTAATCGCCCCTACGCTAAACCTTCTATTTCACTTATAAGTGCCGTTCTAAGGGGCCGGTCAGTTTATGCGTGTGGGGGCTAATCTCTGCTGGTGGACGGCCAAAACATAATCCCATAGCTTCGTAAATAGCTACCTGATTGACATCGACATGGCGTGGTTTGATGGCTTCCTTGGTTTCCATGTAGCTAATCTTACCACCGGTAATGCCTGCAACTGTCACACCATAAATCCCGCGATTCAGCAGCAGGAAAGCCCCGGCTCCGACTTCCTTGCCGAAATTGACATCATAAGCCGATGAATGGCCGCAGCGTACCAAATGGCCAGGTGTGACGGGACGGACCTCGGGGATTTCATTAATGCCTTTTACATACATACCGGTTTTTTTCATGAGGTCAGCAATCTTAGGGTCGCTTTTAAGACGTTTGGTTAATTGCTCACAGACGTAGTTGCCGGCGCCTGCCAGGCGTTTATGCCCAAAAGCATCCACCGCAGCGTTTTCATCGACGATTTCA
>JAHFGE010000051.1 GCA_023247575.1 Candidatus Omnitrophota bacterium
AAATTTTCCCACGCACCATAAAAGCCCGGCCCCTAAAGCCAACACCCCGAAGAAATAAACCTTGCCCGACATTCCTATCATAGAGGGCATGAGGGAAAAGCCAATGAGGGCAAAACTAAAAGACATGATTTGGGCCAGGGTCATGCGGCTGTCCGGGTAAACCACGGGGAGCATTTTAAATCCGGCTTTTTTATAATCTTCTTTAAACATCCAGGCAATGGCATAGAAATGCGGATGCTGCCAGGCAAAAAGAATAAAAAACAAAATCCAGGCTTCGAAACTTAAGTTCCCTGTGGCCGCGGCCCAGCCACCCAGCGGCGGAATAGCACCGGGGATGGCGCCGAAGGTGGTATTAAGCCAGCTTAATTTTTTCATCGGTGTATACACCAGCACATACAAAAAAGTAGTCAATAAACTTAAAAAAGCTGTCAATAAATTAACCATTGCGCATAAAACAAACAAGCCTAAAAGAATCAAACTCACCCCAAAGCCTAAAGCGCTGTGAGGCGCAATAAGCCCTGAAGGGATTGGCCTGTTCTTAGTCCTCGTCATTAAGCTGTCGCTGTCACGCTCTAAATAATGATTCAGTGCGCCGGCGCCCCCACAGGTTAAGGCCGCCCCTAGAAGTGTAAAGACCAGCCGCCAGGGATGATGAATACCGCCCTCACCTAAATAAAAACCCAAAGCGGTCGTCACCAAAACCAGCGACATGATATTGGGCTTGGTTAATTCTCGATAACCTTTAATTTTTTTCTTATCCATTGGTTTTAATTTGTTCCTTCAATGCAGCCCATGAACAAGGGATGGAGCGTAACAATAAGAGAAAGCTCAAGGCCAAAACAACAGCACCTGTGGTGACATGCAACGTTGTCATAATAATCTCTTTTCTGGAAAGCACCGTCGAAATACCTAACATCATCTGCATGACTACGGTTAAATTGAGCCAACACAATGTTTTAATAATCAATGGTGTCTTTAAATATTTTCGATACGCCAAATAATTCATATAGAGCAACTGCAGAAAAATAAAAAGCGCCCCCAGGCGATGCAGTAAGTGAATAGACACTTGCTTCATACTGACAGAATCCAGGTTGTTTGCAAACCGCCAGGCATTGATGCGATTAAGCATGCCTTGATCCATGGTGGGGATCAAGGTTCCTCCCATGGTAGGGAAATCTGGAACAGCCAGTCCTGACTGGGTGTGGCGCATCCAATTACCTAAAATAAGTTGAATATAGACCATCCCCACCAGAATAACCACACCTTGAATCCATTGATTATCCGCCGCATCTTTAAAATGCCAGCGGTGCTGGTGTTCCAGCGATAAGCCGTACGCTATCATCATAACCAACAAAAAAAATGTTTGAGCAAAAACACCATGCATCATGGAAAGCCACACGGGCAGAAAATATTTGACCGTCATTCCCCCTAATATCCCCTGGGCCACCACCGTCACAAAGGCGGCCAACCCTAAGCGCTTCAGCCATAAATTTTGCTTAGAACTCCAAAGCCAAATGCACAACACAAGAGTCAAAAGACCGACGATAGAGGCCAGCAGGCGGTGCGTATGCTCATACTTGATACCGCCCACCATCTGGTCTAAAGGAAAAGCAAACATGAACCGGCCGTAAGTAGTTGGCCAGTCAGGAACAGAGAGCCCTGATTCTGTGCTTTTCACCAGCGCGCCTAAAAAAAGCAGTAAAAGGGTCACCCCGCAAAAAAATTTGGAAAAAATTCTTAAAGACGCAAATCTGCTTGGCATAATGAGATCCTTCGCCTTCTATGGCTCAGGATGATCCCGCCAAAGGCGGGATCAATTCCAGAAAGAATCACCACCGGACCCTGAGGAGCTGCCGGCCGTGGGCTGTTTGGCCAGCCAATCCTCATAATCTTTCTCGGTATGCACAGTAATATAGCCTTTCATCCGGTAATGTCCTAGGCCGCATAACTGGGCACAACCGATTTCCCATTGGCCGGTTTGAGTAGGAGTAAACCAGGTTTGAATCGACATGCCAGGCAGTATATCCTGCTTAACGCGCATGACGGGAATATAGAAGCAATGAATAACGTCCTTGGTGGTCAAATAAAGGATCGCAGGGCGTCCCACAGGAATGTGCAGCTGGTTGACGGTGGTGATGTCATCTTTGGCAGCCAGGTCGCTCACATCCAAACCAACAGGGTTGGTTTGCGGGTTTACCAATTTAGGATTTGTCCTTCCAAATTTACCGTCTTTTCCTGGATAATGGAAATTCCAGGCGAATTGTTCCGCCACCACCCTGATTTCAATAGCGTCGGACCGGTTAGGAAAGGCATTGACTTTCTTGGCCCAGAATGGAATGGAAAAACCAATCAATAAAATGATTTCAGCAATGACCACCGCCACTTCGACAACGCTGGAAAAATGATTTTTAACGCCCGCGTAATTGGCTTGAGGGTTGACTCGACGGTTAAAACGCACCAGAGCGATGATAAAAAAGATACCCCAGCCCACAAACAGAACAAACATCAAAATATGGACAAGCCAAATCATTTGATCAATTTCATAGCCATGGGCGGAAGCCACCGGTGGTAAAGCTAAATTCATACTAAATCCCCCGTCGTAAAGTCCTTTGGCGAATATTCCAAAACAGCAAACCAAAGCAACCCAAGACCATCAATGTGATCAAAAGCAAAACCATGATCCCGTAATTGTACCCTTGGGTTAAAGGTGAGGTCGGATCACCGAAACACACCGCACAGAAAACCATTTCTACATCCCCTTAACTTTCTTAATAAACTGTAACCCATAAAAAAATAAGCCAATGGCGGATGCTAAAGAACCATAGCCCAACCACTGAAAGTCATGGTTTAACGCCCACAGGCCAAACACCAGCGACAACACAATCGCCACCGTAATCAGAAATAAGTGGATATTTTTAATTCCCATGAGACGTTCCTCCTTACTCTTTGTGTTCGATCATCAACGGTCTGGAAGTATCTTGCGTACCTACTAAATAATCCTGGCGGTTAAGCACAGGTAACAAAAGCAGTCCAGCTACAAAAATAGCGGTTAGAATAAAAACGATCACGATTAACTTACGCCCCGTCAGTAAATGTTGAAATGAACGGTAAACAGTCATAGCTTTAATAAGCATAAAAGCAAGCCCTAAGCTTAAGAGCACCCCTATGGGCACATGGACTACGGCAACAGCAATCCCAATCAAAGTAATGAGGGAAAGTATGACAAAAAGCCTTTTGTAAGTGGCCACCATGGGTGATACATCATGCGGATGAGGGTTCATATTTGCCTTTCTTAAAAGAAAAATATTATACCAAAGCTTCCTTAATTTTAAGATTTATTTATAAATTCCTAGATTGAATAAACTTATTGAGCCATCTAGCGATGGAATCAATCAGAAAGAAAGCATTGAATTTTTTAGAACAATAATAAAATTGGCCGTCATAAACAATGTCTTGAGCGCCTAATAAACGACTCAGCCTCACCTCGAGGATAGATTGGGAATTGTATTGATCGAGGATTTCTTCCAAACTTTTCCCCTGGTTTGAATCAAGCAGGCTAAGCACCCGCAGGCGAACAGAAGTTTCATAGGGCCCAAATACGCACAAAATATAAACAAAAGACGATAAGCCATAAATCAAGCAGGATAAGAAAACTATTTCCCACTCCAAACCCCAAGACAGCCAAAAATTAATCATTAAACCCAACAAAAAAAGTATTTGTATGGATCTAAGAATCCACTCCGAAGCAAGAAACCTAAAAAGCAATACATGAAGCAAAAAAAAGACGATAAAGCACCCAAAACCTATTTGTAAAATAAAAATATCCATTATCCTGCCATGCTCCGGCCACAAAGCCACCGGTAAAGTTTGACAATCATTAACAGTTTATTCCCATGAGGTGTTAAAAAAAACTTCCAACCCCTTTTGTAAGCACAACTGCTGACGATCAGTTCCTGTAGACGACCTTCAATCATATTGTCGGCCTTGATGGCAGACAGCAGCTGGTTATAATCAGCCTTGCCTTGAGTTTGTAAAATCTTTAGAATTTTTTTAGAAGGACTTAACAAGTCGGTGGTGACATAAAAAATCAAATAGGCTGGAATAAGAAGCAGATAAATAGTCGTAGCCGTCAATGGAAGTGCCTGCCCCGACCGAAGCGTCGGAGCTGGCCCCCAAGGGTCAAAAGGAATAAAAATAAAGAGCACCTCCATGAACATCAATACCCCCAGAACGATAACCAAAAAAACTTTGGCTTGCAAACCTTTCGCAGTGGTTTGACGACAATACAAAAGATGAAGGATGGCCGCCAGCAAGAATAAAATAATGGCCATGCCTACATGCATCATGATTTGCTCCAGCTGGATTGGTCTGGCTTTTTCATTAGTGGTGAGCGAAACCCGCCTTGGGTGGGTTGAGTCGAACCATAGACATCGTAAAGAAGGATTCCGATGGTTTTACCTATGGCTTTGATGCTTTTGAGTGTAAAGGCCTTGGACCTTTCATGCCGACGGCCCGCATGTTCAAAGTAAATGGTTCGGTAACCAACCCCCTTTTTAAGAAGTCGCACCAAACATTCGGCCAGAGCCGCTAAGCCGGTCGATTTAATAGGGATAGATAAAAGCAATGCTCTCTTGCAGATAAAAGCGCCGTTGTAATATTTTAAACGCAGTCCAAAGAGAATATTCATAACCACGACGAATGTTTTGGAAACCACCCGACGGAACAAGGAGCGCCGGTTCGTTTTTTGCATATACGAAATGACCAGATCGGCTGAGCCGGCCGCTTGAATAAGGTCTTTAAGCGAGTCAGGGGACATATCATTATCGCCGGGAAAAACCGTTACATAGTCCTTGGCGGCCATTTTGACTCCCCGGTTAAAAGAATAGCCGAAGCCTTCGTTGCGGGCATTGGTGGCCACCCGAATACAATCATTGGCTTGGGACTTCAAACGGGCAAATTCGCCGGTTTGATCAGGACTGCCATCGTCAATAACGATGATCTCATAATCTAAACCTAAGACTCGCGCGGTAATGACAGCATTGTCAATGGCCGCTTCAATATTGGCCTCTTCCCGATAGGCTGGTATAATAATAGATACGCTGGGTTTCATAGTTAATTTAAAACTCTAAATCCTAAACTCTAAATTCTAAACAATGATCAAAATTCAAATGACCTAAATCCAAAACGTTTTGATCATTAGAACATTGGTTCATTTGAATTTGTTTAGAATTTAGGGTTTAGAGTTTAGGATTTTTATTCTCTCATTTTTAAAATAATGCGCCCCTCCCCTTGACCGATAAGACTCTCAAACGCCTTATTGATACAAGCCAGGTCAAAACGATGCGTAATGAGCTTGTCAATGGGTAAATCTCCCTGGCTATAGCGGCGTAGAAATAGCGGTATGTCCTTATCAGGGAAAGTCTCTCCTCCCCACGTACCTATGATGCGCTTGCCCTTGATGAATTCAAAAGGATGCAGCTCAATTTTTTCATTCTTACTTAAGTTACCAGCAATGACACACAAGCCCCCTTGTTCTTTAATGACAGCAAAAGCATCTTCCATAGCTTTTTTTTGGCCAGAGGCATCGATACTCAAATCTACCCCTTCCTTAAAAACATTCTTAATTTTAGCTACTGCATCAGTTCTTTGTGCATTGATGATGAAATTGACTCCCAGGCGCCGAGCAAATTTTAACTTGGAATCGCTGACATCGACGGCAACGACACGGCAATCTTTTCGGCGGGCCGCCAAAATAGCGCTTAAGCCAACCCCGCCGGCCCCAAATACAGCCACCGATCCTCTTTTCGGCAAATGATGTTCAACGATACCGCATCCGGTTGCCACCGCACACCCGACAATGGAAGCTACTTCAGGAGAAACGCTAGAAGGAATTTTAACGATACGATTCTCGGAAACAACGGCATAATCGCTAAACGTGGTCACGGCACCGGCATTAATAATGCGGTTCCCTAAACGATACTGACTATTGATGCCATCCAAACCCTTGCCCTTAATCCACGAAAGGCAAACATAGTCGCCTGCTTTGACCTTGGTAATTCCGGCTCCTACCTCGACGACATGGCCGGAGGCTTCGTGGCCCAGTAAATGGGGTAAAAACTTATCAGGGCCTTTGAGCCCAATCATCTCATTGTACTGGGCCCGACATACCCCGCTGTAGAGGATCTTGACCAGTACTTGCCCGCGCTTTAAGAACGGGATTTCTACATCATCAAGAACAAGTGGCTTATGCAGCTCAAATAATATAGCAGCTCGTGTTTTCATTTTTTTATTTTGTCATCCCCGAATGTTTTAATCGGGGATCCAGAATTTGCAACTTCTAGATTCCCGCTTAAAGCATGCGGGAATGACATATACCCCTCACGGAATAAACCAATAATAATCACCGGTATAGCCAACCTCAGCAAAAAGTTTCTTCCATTCCTCCACGGACATATACGTCAGAGCGGTTAAATTCCAGGCATCCATACGTTTTTTTTCTTGTAATGTACGGTAGGCGTCAACAGTCACAAAAGCATGCTTGCCTACCCGCTCGATTTCCCTTAAAGCCTGCTTACATTCATCTAAAGGCAAATTGTGCACGGTATTGATGCAAATCACTAAATCGAAAGATTGATCAGCAAACGGTAAAGACTTGGCATTTCCTACAGAAATAAAAGGTTTCATATCTTCCATGGCATGTGCAATGGCATAGGAGGAAATATCGATTCCCTTTAGCTTAATACCTGGAATACTTTTGTCAAAATCATACATCATAAAACCCTTAGCACAGCCGATATCCAAGACCGAGCTATCCTCGGTCAAATGGTAATACTCCTTAAAACTGGGCACCACCGGCTGCCAGAAACGCGGATGATAAGAATAGCCGCCATAGCCATAGCGACGGTTTCCGTCAAAGTACTCCTGGCCGAATTGTCGGGCCATGCGGCGGTCCTCTTCGGTTTTTTCCATACCGCGCTCCTCGACTTTACGAGGGGTTTGAGGATAATTGATGAGTAAATTGATTTCGGGCATTGGAAACACTCATGATTTGAGTCAACTCTTGTGCAGATAGTTTGGGGTTTAAATCCTCTAAGCCGGAGCCGAATTTGAGCATAGGTTCAATCTTTTGATTCGGATCGATCATCACATCACAAACAACCGGTCCAGGCTCCTGCAATACTTTCTTGATATCTGCCAACTGCTCGTGGTTTTTGATCCTATAAGCCTTAAGACCAAAAGCTTGGGCCGTTTTGACAAAATTCGGGAAACACAGGCCTGTCTTTTCATCGACGGCGGCATAGTGAGAATTCAACCAAGCATCCATCGTTTGTTTTTGAATGGCATGGCCGCCATTATTAAAAATAAACACTTTGACATTGAGGTTATAGCGCCTGATGGTAGCCAGCTCCTGGATATTCAGCATCAAACCACCGTCACCGGTCAAACAAATGATTCTTCTGTCACAGGCGCAGGAAGCTCCCACACTGGCTGACAAGGCATAGCCCATCGGCGTATGGTTCCAGGCGGAGAAAATGCGCTGACCTCGCTTGATTTCGATGGTTTGCAGAATCCAGCAAATATTAGCCCCTGTATCGGCAACAAAAATGTCCCCTTCCTGGGAGGCTTCGGAAATCTCTTTAACGAAGACATGACCATCAACAAAGTCTTTGCGTTGCCATTTGTACGGCGGGCAAATGGGGTATTGCTGTTGCCAGGCGCGGATTTGGTTGCGCCACACTTCGAATTGATCCGATTGTACGGGCACGGCATGATTTCCATGTACGGGCTCAGCATGCTGAGCCCCTACCTGATTAAAAAATGTTTTTAAATCCGATTCAATGGTCAAATCCAATTGAAAATCATTGGGAGTAAATTTCGTCAATTCATACGGATCAATGTCAATCATGACCTTTTGGGCATTGGGCGCAAACAAAATGGTTTTACCCCCCGTGATCATCTGGGACAACCGGGTTCCAGCAGCAATAATCAAATCGGCATTCTGGGCGGCAAAGTTACCGGCGCGTGGCCCCACAACTCCCAATCCGCCGAAATTTAAAGGATCATCATGGGTCATCATATCTTTACCGCCCCATGTTAAAAGAATTGGAATTTGAAAATGTCTGGCAAAAGCCAATGCCTCATCAATGGTATGCGAAAGGCGGATCCCGACGCCATAAATTAACACCGGCCTCTTTGAGGAACGAATCAATTCTAACAATTGCTGAATTTTCTGAACATTGTCATCCCCGAATGTTTTAATCGGGGATCCAGGGTTTGCAACCTCTAGATTCCCGACAGAAGCATTCGGGAATGACAAACCAGGCGGTGGCACAAATTTTTTCAATTTACCTACATCAATCTCTGCCCTCTGAAGATCATCAGGGATATCTAAAATGACCGGCCCAGGCCGACCCTCTTTGGCCAAATAGACCGCCTTTTGCAGTTGGTATTTGATTTCATAAATATCCATAACCCGATACACATATTTGGTAATGGATTTAAATAAAGAAACCACATCTGTTTCCTGAAAACCTTTCTGCCGCAAATTTTGGTTAGGCCGAAGCCTTGGGATGGTCACCTGGCCGCAGATAAACAGACAGGGAATGGAATCGAAGTAAGCATTGCAAATGCTGGTGGTAAGGTTCGTGGCACCTGGGCCAGAAGTTACCATGGCCGTGCCTAATTTACCACTGACCCGAGAATAGCCATCAGCTGCTGCCCCTGCGGCCTGTTCATGCTGAACGCAGATATAGTCGATAGACGGATTCCTGGCCACTGAGTCCACCGAATGAATAATCGCCCCGCCAGAGACCACAAACACATGGGCTATCCCCTGCTCCACCAAAAACTGCGCTATGTAATCAGAAAGCTTCATTTAACTCCCACTCCTATCCCAAAAATATAATGGCACATCGGCGCATAGCCGATATGCAGGACTTCATCATTCATGCCAAACATAAACACGCGGCTAAAGAATTTTTCCAGAAGTTTTTTAAGCGACTGCTGGCTGTGCAAATTGATATGCTGCACACGGCTGCGCTGCGAAGCATACTGATTACCTGTCCTGTTGGGAGTACCAATAATGCAAACACCATTATCCTTTAAAATCTTTGCTTGCGACTCCACAAACGGCTCATTTAAATGCTTGTCTAAATGCTCAATGACATCAATGGAATAAGCGCCATCGAAAGAATCTGGAGCCAGTTTTAAATCCTGAATAGTTCCCTGACGAAATTCTATATTCTTTATCTTCGCTAATCTCCTTTTATTGCTTTTAACATGCCGGCCATCCGGTTCTATGGCCAGCACCTGCTTGACATGCTGGGCCACGATAGGCGTACCAAAGGCATCGCCGCAGCCGACTTCAATCGCCCGCTCAAATTCATCAAACATCTTGGCTGGAAATTTATAACGGGCCAGCACAAAGCCTAAATGCTTGGGGTCATGAAGAAGACTATACGATGTCCACGGCCCCAATTTCACAGAATCAATAAATTGATAGTCGGTGCCCAAATGGTACGCTTGCTGTTGGCTGATTTTCTTTTTCAAGGGTGTTCCTTTATTTCTGGTTGCATAAAGCTGTTTTTATGTCGGCGAAGTTTATACATTTGCGGGTCAGTGCGCAATGCTTTCATTAACGACGGCCGCGTGCGGCCACGCCACGGATCATAGACAACAGAAAAATTCCTTCCCCCGGCCAAAGATTTGCCCTCCTGACGCAGCCACTCAATACATTCAAAAATTTCTTCCAAACTGGCTGTCTGGTGACTTGCTATTTGAGCCTTGGTTTGCTCTATTTTTTCC
>JAHFGE010000149.1 GCA_023247575.1 Candidatus Omnitrophota bacterium
ATTGCCAGCACCATCTTTAACCTGGCTTTCCTTTGTTTGATCATATCCATAACTTTAAGTGTAGCCATTCTTCCTAAAGCCGATGTACGTTATCCGGCATTAGTCAAATGTGGCCACGCCCTGGAATGGCTGCTGATTCCCGTGATCCTTGTCTTTTTAAGCGCCTTGCCTGCCCTCGACGCCCAGACTCGTCTCATGTTTGGCAGATATCTGGAGTTTTGGGTGAGCGACAAAGGCCGGCGCAAAACAAATAAAAGGGCCCTCCCGCCGTAGCGGGAAGGCCTGCACAAGAATCGGCTACTGGCCCCGCTGCATTCTTGCAGAATGCAAGAAGCGGGGCTGGTTTCCTAGGCCATAGACACCGATTTCTTGGGAGAAACGAGAGCTGATTTCCAATGCAATAAAATCCTTAAAGTGTGATAATAGTACACTTTAATTAAGCGTCGATGGCGATTCACATAGAAAAAGCCGCGCACCCGCATGGCAAACTTCTCATCATGCTTTAAACTGTCAAAAGATTTACGGATATGCACTTGCGGTGCATTCACAGTTTCTTCTTGATCGGCTTCCTGGGCTAAATAAAGGAAGTTTTTGCGCACCTCGGAAACGCAATCCCTGTCCTGGGCATGCTCATGAATGGCAATCATTTTGCCCCGGCCTTGTAAAATCTGTTTGGTTTTATGAAGGATGTCTTTCATAGTAATTTTCTTCTCTATTTGTGCTAATTTCAGGATAATATAAAGCCGGGTAATCTTGCCTCTATTCAAAGTGTAACATCTGAGAGGTTAAAAACAAGGCGATTTGACCTGTTTCAAGAAAGCGCTTTCTTATTTAATTTATCGACGAGGTTTTAAAATTATTGAGAAAAATTGCAGAAAATTTTTTTAAAATTAACCCGATCTTCTTTGCCTTGCAACAGGCGGGTAATATTGGAACGATGGCGGAAGACAACAAAGAGGCACAGCACAATAGACATGACAATCATGGCAAAAGGAGCCCTAACGGCAACCATACAAATGGGTAGAGCGACCGCTACAAAAAGTGAAGCCAGGGACACATACCCAAACAATAAAAAGATAACCAGCCATACACCGACCACTGTCAAAAGCACCGGCCGCAAACCTGAAATTTGAATGGCCAGGCCAATAAGAACCCCTAAGCTGGTGGCAATGCCCTTGCCGCCCTTAAAATTCAAAAATACCGTCCAATTATGGGCCGCCACTGCCACCACACCAATAATGACAAGGGTCAAAGGACTATTAAAACCAAAGACACCGGCGGCCAGGGTCACAGGAACAATACCTTTGAGGATATCAATCATCAGCACCATCGTTCCAGGGACTTTGCCTAGAACCCGAAAGGCATTAGTCGCGCCGACATTGCCGGAGCCGTGCTGGCGGATATCAATACCTTTAAGCAAACGGCCAAAAATATACGCCGTGGGAATAGCGCCAATCAAATACGTCACCACAATACTAATGGCTAACAGAACCGTGTTCATTGATGAGCTTAATCCCCTCTTTGATGTAAATCACTCCTGAAATAATCGTGGCCACCAAAGCCACATACCAAAAAATTCGGGTCAATGACCATTGCAAAAGCATTCCCAAAACGCAAACGTTTTGTAAAAAGGCAGTTGCCTTGCCTGAGCGGTTGGCTTCAATCTCCATTCTGCCTGTCACCAGATGAATAATCATGGCCCCTAAAAGCAAAATAACATCACGGCTAATAATAGGCACCACAAACCATAAAGGAAATGCGATTTCTGTAAAATTACCCCGACGGATATAAAGGCATATAAAAGCACTGATTAAAAGCAACTTGTCGGCCAGAGGATCCAAAATAGCTCCAGCCCTGGTTTTCTGACGGTAAACCCTGGCAATGTAACCATCAATGAGGTCGGAAATAACAGCCGTTAAGAAAAAAATTAGGGCCACCCAGCGCAGAAAGGGGCGATCAGGAGAAAGGTACAAAACAGTGGCGATAAAAAATGGCACCAGGAGAATGCGGCCTACGGTCACTTTGTTGGCAAAGGTAAGAGACATCATTCCACCAATTTTAACTTAACTTTATGCACCGGACAAATGTCCACCTTACAATCAAACCTTTGTCCGTCGACGGGGCAGTATTTGACACAGGTCTGATTGACACTTAATGCCTGGTTAATCGATGATACCGCCGACTTAGTCTGAGGGTCTTTTTGTACCCGTGTCGCTAAATTTTTAAGGTCTTTCTGGCTAATATTTTGATTGGTTAAGCCCTCGGTGACTGCCCCTAAGGCCGACACGGCTGATTGGGTAGGGGCGTATTGCAATACGCCCCTACTAGTCATAGGTTTGTTATGCGTCGTCTGACAGCCTACAAAAAGCAAAGTAACAAAAACTATAACAAAAAGTTTAAGCTTTTTGTCGTCCCCGAATGTATTAATCGGGGACCTAGAAGTTCTAGATTCCCGATAAAAGCATTCGGGAATGACAAATGTAAGTGTCTTCATACTATTTAATTAACCGTATCCGACCAAGCGGCCAAAACAGCAGGTCCGCTCTCCCGATGATATCACTGTCTTCAATAAAACCCCAATAACGACCGTCCATGCTGGAAGCACTGTTGTCCCCTAACATAAAATAATGTCCCGGCGGAACTGTGATGATCTCTCCTTCTTGTCCATAATCACCCCGGTTATAATAATAAATATTTTTAATGCGGGGGTCCATAACTTGCTGGCCGTTAATGTAAATGCCACCATCTTTAATTTCCACTCGCTCCCCGGGAAGCCCAATAAGACGCTTGATGAAGTCTTTAGTACGATCCTGTGGATAGATAAATACGACGACATCGCCGCGTTGAGGGTGCCCAAAACCTGGCAGGCGTATTTTTTCCAAAGGCTGCAGAAATTTCGGCCATTGAATATCGAAATCAGAACCAAACCATTGCCTTAAAAAATCCGGAGCATGCAACTCCGGCAAAAGAGTGGGGCCATAGCGTAACTTATTGACAAATAAATGATCGTCTTCAATAAGGGTCATGCGCATGGAGCCGCTGGGGATTTTAAACGGCTGAATAAAATAGGTGCGGATAAAAACGGCCAACACCAAGGCAATGACAATGGATTCGACCCACTCGCGGATCAACGATTTAATTTTATTTTTTTTGGTCATATTTTTAGGGCGGCCAAAAATGCCTCTTGCGGCACCTCCACTCGGCCGATTTGTTTAAGTTTCTTCTTCCCTTCTTTTTGTTTTTCCCAAAGTTTTCGTTTGCGGGTAATATCTCCGCCGTAACACTTGGCCGTGACATTTTTTCCAACAGGCTTGACTCTGGCGCTGGAGATAATACGCCCATCGGCCTGGGCTTGAATGCGCACTTCAAACAACTGCTGCGGAATTAAATCCTTAAGTTTGGTGACCAGGGCCTGACCTTTCTCGTAAGCGCGCTCTTTATGCACCATACAGGAGAAGGC
>JAHFGE010000052.1 GCA_023247575.1 Candidatus Omnitrophota bacterium
CATCCGTCGCAAGCTCAATAAACTTCTGGCTAAAAAGTTTCCGGAAATCAAACTGTGAGGGGAGGCACGGCGATGGAGTCTATTTTTGATGTCCAACGTTACCGGGCGGATTTTCCCAACCTCAAAATCAATGTTCACGGCAAGCCTTTGGTTTATCTGGACAATGCGGCCACCACCTTGAAGCCCCGTTGCGTTATTGATGCTGTCAATGCTTATTATGTCACCGGCGTATCCAATGTGCACCGGGGCGTACATTACCTCAGTGAACAGGCGACCGCTGCTTTTGAATATTCTCGCCACGTGGTACGTCAATTTATCCATGCGCGTAAAGTTCAAGAGGTCATTTTTACTAAAGGCGCTACCGAATCCTTAAATCTGGTAGCGCAGTCATATGGTTGTCGGCTGAAACCAGGCGATGAAATCATCATTTCTCATATGGAACACCATTCCAATATCGTGCCATGGCAAATGCTTGCCCAGCAAACTGGATGTGTGCTTAAAATTATCCCCATGAATCAAAATGGGGAACTTATTATGGAAGAGTACCAGAAACTTCTCTCTGACAAGACCAAGATTGTCTCCATCGTCTGGGTGTCGAATTCACTGGGAACTGTCAATCCGGTTAAAGCCATTATTGAGGCCGCGCACAAAGCAGGTGCCATTGCCATCATTGATGCCGCTCAGGCTGTTACTCATACTCCTGTGAATGTGCAGGACTTGGACTGCGATTTTTTGGTATTTTCCGGCCATAAAATTTTTGGTCCCACTGGGGTTGGCGTGCTTTATGGAAAAGAAAAATGGCTGGAGACTATGCCGCCTTATCAAGGAGGCGGGGATATGATTAAAAGTGTGACTTTCGCTAAAACCACTTACAATGATTTACCTTATAAGTTTGAGGCTGGAACGCCGCCCATTGCCGAAGTCATTGGTTTGCGCTCTGCCCTGGAATATATTCAGACCATTCCTTGGGATAGCATCAAGCAATACAAAAATGAGCTTTTAGAGTATACAACTCAGAGACTTTCCTCCATCCCACATGTTCGCATCATAGGGACGGCTAAGGAAAAGACTTCCATAGTCTCCTTTGTTGTCGATGGTATTCATCCCCATGATTTGGGGACACTGGTTGATCATGACGGCGTAGCGGTGCGTACTGGTCATCATTGTACTCAGCCGGTCATGGAATTTTTTAAGGTGCCGGCTACGGCCCGGGCTTCGCTGGCCTTTTACAATACAAGGGAAGAGATTGATATTTTAGCCAGGGCGGTCGCTCGAGCGCGGGAGGTGTTTGAAGCGTAGGGGCGAACCGTCGGTTCGCCCGTACAGGGAATAATCTTATGAGAGATGAATTGTATCAGCAGACGATTCTGGAACATAACCGTGCACCTCGCAATTTTAAGAAATTGGAAGGCGCCACCCACACGGCCGAAGGTTATAATCCCTTGTGCGGTGACCATTTATGGATTTATATGAAGGTAGCTCCCCAAAATATTATTGAAGAAGTTTCTTTTGAAGGAACCGGTTGTGCCATTTCCAAGGCTTCCGCCTCTATGATGACACAAGCTTTAAAGGGCAAGACCGTGGCGGAGGCCAAAGTTTTATTTGACCAATTCCATAAGCTTGTTATAGGTCAACTAAAACCTGACCACCAGCCTCATCATTTAGGCAAGTTAACGGTCTTTTCAGGGATCTGGCAATATCCTTCCAGGGTTAAATGTGCGGTGCTGTCCTGGCATACCATGAATGGGGCCTTGGAAAATAAAAAAGAAATTTCAACGGAATAAAAATATGAGGGATCAATTTAATCGCCCGCTGCACGATTTGCGGATTTCGGTTCTTGACCGATGCAATTTCCGCTGTCCCTATTGCATGCCCGCCGAACAGTTTCATCATACGTATGAGTTTTTTAAAACAAATGAATGGTTAAGTTTTGAGGAAATCGAGCGTTTGGCCAGAATTTTTGTATCTTTAGGTGTTAAAAAATTACGTTTGACTGGCGGCGAGCCTTTGCTCAGGCCTGACATTGACCAGATCATCCAGCGTTTATCCACTTTGGAAGGAATCGATGATTTGGCTTTAACCACCAATGGGGCTTTGCTGGCTTTGTGGGCTCCCAAATTAAAAGCAGTGGGATTGCAGAGATTGACAGTCAGTCTGGATACTTTAGACAGGGAAATTTTCTCCCATATGAGTGGAGGCCGCGGCCATCTCGAAGAAGTCCTGGAAGGAATTCAAGCCGCGCAAGCGGTCGGGTTCAAGAGCATTAAAATCAATACCGTCCTGCAGCGCGGGGTTAATGACCATACCATTTTGGATTTGGTGCAGCATTTTCGTGGGTCAGGGCATACGCTGCGTTTTATTGAGTATATGGATGTGGGCAATCAAAACGGTTGGGATTATCAATATGTGATCCCTTCACAGGAGATTGTTGGGATGATCAATAAACGTTTCCCCCTGGAGAGGATAGGGGGGACAGAGGGTGGAGAAACATCCGAACGCTATCGCTATAAAGATGGCGCCGGCGAAATCGGCTTTATCTCGTCGGTCACTCATGCTTTTTGCGGCACCTGCAATCGGCTGCGGTTGTCCGCGGATGGGAAAATGTACACCTGCCTTTTTGCTACCCACGGCATAGATTTACGTGCGCCTTTAAGAGCAGGCGCCGGCGATGCATCCTTAAAGGATTTGATTCGCACCACCTGGACCCAGCGCCAGGATCATTATTCCGAGCTTCGTTTACAAATCCGCCAGCAAAAATATCAAGAACCTAAGGTAGAAATGTATCGCATTGGAGGTTAACTTAAGAATTCCCTGATAGCTTTAACTTCTGAGTTTTGGATAAGCGTATCACAGTTGCTTAGTTCCTTAAGTAGGCAAGAAAAGAAAGACCTTGCAAAGGAATTTGTAGAATTGGCTCGCGATTTTAACGGTGTTTCATTGGACAGGATTGTTTCTGTAAAGAAGCAAAACCCTAATGTTGCCGAATTTGTAAGGTGGCGAAGGTTTAAGTTGATAACAGACAGCAGTATGTGTTATTATTTAATAAACGAACGGAGAATTCATGCCTACAATTAGTATTTTTTTAGGAATCAGCATTCGAATGTATTTTGATGAACATGTGCCTGCTCACTTTCACGCTTACTATGGAGAAGAATCCATTGCCATAGAGATCGAAACGTTACGAATTTTGAAAGGAAACATTCCTCCAAGGGTTCTAGGTTTGGTATTGGAATGGGCGTCTTTACATAAGAAAGAGTTATTAGAAGATTGGGCTTTAGCGGAAGCCCATAAACCATTAAGAGACATTAGACCTTTAATATAGGATTTGATTATGGAAAAAGTATCGCAAGTCAAGGTGTTAGATAGTTATCGTCTAGAAGTGGTTTTTAATGACGGAGTAAAAGGAATTGTTTCTCTTTCTGATCGTCTTTTTGGTCCTGTTTTCGAACCATTGAAAGATCCCGCCTTTTTTTCTCAAGCTAAAGTTGATGAGTTTGGTGTGATTACTTGGCCTAATGGTGCTGATTTAGCTCCAGATGCCCTTTATGAACGCCTGAAGCACTAATATTTTTGGTCCCCTCTCTTGAAAGCGGCGGGGCCGTCAGCCTTTGGATAGAATCAATATCCAGGGCTTTATGCCGACGATTATCGATATCAAGCCTATCAATTTACCAGAGTTGCTAGGGCTTAATCCGGCTAAAGAAGAAGAGTTTTTGGAGAAATTAGCGGGTGTTTAAGAAAGTCTATGCTATAATTTCATTGAGGCCGTAAAGCTCCGTTAGGGCCAATGGCCCCTTTATGGGGAGGTAGGATTATATGACTATTCAAACAGAATATTTAGTTGATGAAAAAGGTCACAAGAAATCCGTTGTTTTGTCTTTTCGAGATTATTTAAGACTCGTGGATTATATGGAAGACCTAGAAGATGCCGTTGATTTAAAAAAAACCCGTCAATCAGCCACGAAATTTATCGATTTTGATACCCTGCGTAATATGTACAAGAAGCAAGGACGTCTTAAATAATGTACCGCGTCATTATTGAACAAAAAGCCCTCAAAGAAATAGATGCCCTTCCCAATGATGTTCTTCAACTAGTGTTTGATGCTATTGATGATCTTAAGACAGAGCCGCGACCACATGGGGTTAAAAAGTTGGTTGGCCAAGTTGGATGGCGGCTAAGGGTTCGTCATTATAGGATCCTTTATATTATTGATGATAAAGCCAAATTGATTACGATTTATCGGGTCAAACATCGCAAAGAGTCCTATCGTTAACTTGACGAAAGCATTGTAAAGCTTGCGTAATTTTGCTTAAAGCATTAAAATACATTTCATTATGCATATTGATGCCAAGAAACTTTTACGCAATAAAAAAGTCATGGCGGAAATTAACCGCCATAAATGGTTGGAAAGTGAAATTGCCGGCTATGATATTGGTTTTGAAATGGCGGCGGAAGATTGGCTAAAAAAGCATGCCGCAGCCTGGGTGGCGTATCATTTGAAAAAATCCTCAAAAAAGAAATCCTCTGCAAGCACTTCGAAGAAAAAACGGTCATAAAACATGAATAAAAGGTTGTTGTATTTAAATCTCCTGACAGCATTGTTGGTCTGTATGTTTAGCGGCCAGGTCTGGGCCAAAAGCTCGACGGGTTTACCTGCTTCTGCTGCAGGTTATGTCAATGATTTTAGCGGCGTCATCGAGCCTCAAGACCAGCAAACCATTCATGCCATGGCCTCGGCGCTCGATAATAAGACGTCCGCCCAGGTGGCTGTTGTCACCGTCGACAGTACTCAACCAGAATCCATTGAGCAATACGCCGTCAAACTTTTTCAAAAATGGGGCATTGGGCAAAAGGGCAAAGACAATGGAGTTTTATTTTTAATTGTCCGTCGGGACCATACTTTGCGCATTGAAGTCGGTTATGGGTTGGAAGGAACCTTAACCGATGCCATCAGTTCCCAAATTATCCATCAGATCGTCGTACCGGAATTTAAACAGGGGCGCATGTCTTCTGGGATTTTGCAAGGGGCCCAAGCCATCATCAGCCTGATTGCGAAAGAATATGGGGTGGCCATTACCGGCCAGGAAACGGCCGTTTATAACAGCCTTCATCAGGATACGTCGGGATTTTGGATGATTATCTTCGTGTTCTTATTGATTTTTATGTTCTATGCGTTTTCTTTTAACCGTCCCGGTCTAGGTTGGTATATGGTTGGTGGAGGCTTTGGTGGTGGTTGGTCGGGCGGTGGTTCAGGAGGCGGCTTTGGCGGTTTTGGCGGAGGCATGAGTGGTGGTGGAGGGGCTAGTGGAGGCTGGTAAATGAGGCCATGATTTACGGAAACGTAGTGACGTAAATCATATGGCCGAATTTATCCCGAGGCCTTAGGCCGAGGGATCAATTATATAAAACTTTTTATGAGGAGGTCCCTCGTCTCTGAAAGAAATTATTGGAGACTTGGGATCAATTATCCCGCCTTCGGCGGTCTAATTGAGAGGAATAATATGAAAAATTTACTTATTGTTCTAGGAGTTATTGTCGTTTTAGGATTCATAGCTTTCGGCTGGTATCAGAGCGGTTACAACCAGATGGTGGCCCTGGACCAGCAGGTGAAATCCAGCTGGGCTCAGGTGGAAAATCAACTGCAGCGTCGGTATGATTTGATCCCTAATTTAGTTAATACCGTCAAAGGTTATGCGGCGCACGAAAAAGGTATCTTGGAAGAAGTCACACGTTTAAGAAGTCAGTGGGCTCAGGCTACATCGGTTCCCCAGAAGGTTGAAGCGGCTAATTCTTTAGGTGCGGCACTTTCCAGGCTGCTTTTGGTCAGCGAGAATTATCCTAACTTAAAAGCAGACCAGACCTTTTTGACTTTGCAAAGTCAACTGGAAGGAACGGAAAACCGTATTGCCGTCGAGCGTATGCGTTATAATAATGCGGTGCAGATTTTTAATTCTTACCAAAAATCTTTATTTGGACGCTTCTTTGCCTCACAGACAGGCCTGACACAAGAAGCGGTTTACTTTAAGACGCAAACACCGGCGGCGCACGAAGCGCCGAAGGTGCAATTTTGATCCCGCCAAAGGCGGGATCATCCCGAGGAACGAAGTGACGAGGGATTTCCATAGAAGGGGTTGGTTATGCAGTATGAATTAAAAAAGTTACCTAACTTTCATGGTCGGCCAGGGCCGTTACTTTTGATTATCCTGGACGGGGTCGGCATAGGCAAACGCGATGACAGCGACGGAGTATTTTTGGCTAAAACGCCTTGTCTGGATGAACTTATGAAATCCAAATTGTATACGCAATTGAAAGCGCATGGCACTGCGGTGGGTATGCCCAGCGATGACGACATGGGAAATAGTGAAGTAGGGCATAATGCTTTGGGGGCAGGACGTGTGTTCGACCAAGGGGCCAAGCTGGTGCAGAAGGCCATCGACAGCGGTGCCATTTTTCAGACGGAAATTTGGCAAGAACTCATTGAACGGGTGGAAGCTGATAATAAGATTCTCCATTTTATTGGGCTGCTTTCCGATGGTAATGTGCATTCCAATATCAATCAGTTGTTTACTTTGATTAAGCACTGCGCCCAGGAGGGTGTCAGGCGTGTACGTATCCATGCGCTTTTAGACGGCCGTGATGTGTATGAGAAGTCCGCTTTGACTTATATCGAAAAGACTGAAAATTTGCTCAAAGAAATCAACTTTTCTAATAAAGATTATGATTACTGTATTGCTTCCGGCGGTGGTCGAATGGTGGTGACCATGGATCGTTACAATGCGGACTGGAGCATTGTGGAGCGCGGTTGGAAAGCGCACGTGTTGGGCCGCGGCCGGCGTTTTACTTCAGCCAGACAGGCCGTAGAAACCTATTATAAGGAAGATCCTAAAGCCACTGATCAATATTTGGATTCTTTTGTGATTGAAAATGACGGCTCGCCAGTAGGAACTATTGAGGACGGCGATTCAGTAGTATTCTTTAATTTTCGCGGTGATCGCGCCATTGAATTGTCCCGTGCTTTTGAGGAAAAAGATTTTGATAAATTCGATCGCGTGCGTGTGCCCGATGTACTGTTTGCCGGCATGATGGAATATGATGGTGATTTGCATATTCCCAAACATTTTCTGGTACTACCCCCGCAGATCGACGGCGCCGTATCGGTTTACATGTGTGCCAATGGGATCACCTCTTTTGCTATTTCCGAAACCCAAAAGTATGGTCATGTGACTTACTTTTGGAACGGCAATAAAAGCGGGTATGTCAATGACAAACTGGAAGCCTATATTGAAACCCCTTCTGATAAAATCCGTTTTGATCTGGCGCCGAAAATGAAAGCCTATGAAATTACCGATAAAACAATAGAACTACTTAAAAGCGGTCAATACAAGTTTGGCCGTCTCAATTTCCCTAATGGCGATATGGTCGGCCATACCGGCGTGCCTGAGGCTATTATAACGGCTGTTGAATCCGTCGATGAATGTACGGCCAGACTTTTGGCCGTTATCAAGGAATTAAATGGGATTGCCTTAGTGCTGGCGGATCACGGCAATGCGGATGAAATGTATATCGTTAAAAATGGCCAGAAGCAGATATCGACCGCGCATTCGCTCAATCCCGTACCATGCGCCATTATCGATTCCGAATACCAGGGAGAATATGAAATGGCCAAGCTTGATACACCGGGCTTGGCCAATGTGGCAGCAACCTTATTGAACCTTTTAGGGTATGGGGCGCCCAAAGAGTATGCGCCTTCCTTAATTGAGTTTAAGTAGCCATGGGCCGCTATTTCCTACGTAAAGAAGACGTCGTAGAATCTTTTATCCGTTCTTCCGGCCCCGGCGGGCAGAATGTTAATAAAGTAGCGACCCGCGTTGAACTTTTACATAGACCAACTGGAATAAGAGTCAAATGCCAAAAGACTCGCAGCCAGACATTAAATCGGCAAGAAGCCTGGCGGCTTTTACAGCAAGCTGTTGAAGACAAATACTTCCAGGAAGTACAAGCATTGCGGCAACGGAAAGAGAAAATCCGTCGACAGAACCGCAAACGATCAAAAGCCGCCAAACAGCGGATGTTAGAACATAAAAAAAGGCATGCTTTCAAAAAACAACAGCGCAGGAAACATGGTTATGAAGAATAAATCAGGCCTAGGAATGGTTGATATTACTGACAAGTCAGTAACCAAGCGAAGAGCCGTAGCAGAAGGAATCATCACTTTTACTGCTGCCGCCTTTGACACCCTTATGACGAAAGGTTCGCCCAAAGGTGATGTTTTGGAAACCGCCAGAATCGCCGGGATCATGGCCGCCAAGTCCACCCCGTCTATCATTCCTTTCTGTCATCCTTTAACGTTAGAAAAAGTTCATATCGATATTGAAAAGCTCTTGGCAAAAAAAGCAGTGAAAGTCACCGCGGAAGTTTTGTGTTCAGGCAAAACCGGGGTCGAAATGGAAGCTTTGACAGCCGTGTCAGCGGCGTGTCTGACCATTTATGATATGTGCAAATGGATGGGACGGCAGATGACTATTTCCGATGTACACTTAGTCCATAAAAGTGGAGGACATTCAGGGGAATTTAACGCTTCGACTTCGCTCAGCGTTAATCCTGCCTCGCACCGAGTGCTTCGCTGAGATGTGCTTGGCACGAGGTGAGTGTAATCGAAGGATTAACCGATGATCATTGTTTCTCCTATTATTTGGTTTGCTTTTAACGCGGGGATCGTTGCTCTTTTGTGTTTGGATGCCTGGGTCTTAAATCCCAAAGGCCGTCAGATGACTTTGCGTCGGGCCTTATGCATGGTTGGATTTTGGTTGCTGCTGGCTTTAATATTTAATCTGGTCATTTATTTTTGGATGGGTGATCAAAGAGCTTTAGAATTCTTAACGAGTTATGTCGTCGAACAATCTTTGAGCATCGACAACCTTTTTATTTTCCTGCTGGTCTTTTCTTATTTTAAAGTACCGCCTGGGCAGCAACATAGAATTCTATTCTGGGGGATTATCAGTGCCCAGGTCCTGCGGGCAGTTTTTATTATCGGCGGGTTAGCTTTAATTAACCATTTTCATTGGATGATGTATGCCTTAGGTATTCTGTTGTTGCTGACGGGTATTAAATTGTTCTTTGAGAAGAATAAAGCCATGCATCCGCAAAGCAATCCACTATTAAAGGTCATCGGCAAAAATTTGCCGATGTTTTGGATTGTCCTCATTGTCATTGAGACTATGGACGTGGTTTTTGCTATCGATTCCATCCCGGCTGTTTTAGCCATTACCAAACATCCTTTTGTGGCGTACTCTTCCAATATTTTTGCCGTCTTAGGGCTTCGGGCTATGTACTTTGCGCTGGCTTCATTTATGAAAGTTTTTCACTACCTTCATTATGGTTTGGGAGTGATTCTCATCTTTGTCGGATTTAAGATGATGACTGAAAATATTTTCAATATTCCCGTAGCCATTAGCTTAAGTATTATCCTTTTGATTTTGACCGTAACTGTTATTTTTTCCATTGTATGGCCTCCAAAAGCGCAATAGAATAAACTTAATTATGGTTTCAGATTTAAAGCCTATTATTTTGCCCGCGCATTTT
>JAHFGE010000053.1 GCA_023247575.1 Candidatus Omnitrophota bacterium
CACAACCGCGCCTGCACCAACCACAGCGCCTTCCCCAATTTCAACGCCACACATGATCGTCGCATTAGCTCCAATGCTGGCGCCGCGGCGGACGATGATTTTTTCCAGGATCCACTGGTCTTTCCGGTTAGAACGAGGGTGGCGGTCATTGATAAACGCGGTGCCAGCGCCTACAAAGACATCGTCTTCCAAGGTAATTCCATTCCA
Organism: Candidatus Omnitrophota bacterium; assembly: GCA_023247575.1. Lineage (GTDB taxonomy): Bacteria > Omnitrophota > Gorgyraeia > Zapsychrales > Fredricksoniimonadaceae > JACQCF01. The sequence goes on from JAHFGE010000053.1 coordinate 208, forward strand.
CACCGCCACCTGGTTCTTTAAAGTCACATGATTACCGATAATGGCGCCGCCTTCAATAAAGCAGCCATCACAGATATTGCAATGATGGCCGATAACAGCTCCTTCCAAAATATTGGCAAAGGCCCAAATCCGGGTGCCCTCGCCGATTTGGGCTTTAGGATGAACCAGAGCCTGGTCGTGTTTGAAATAATTCATAATTTCACCAATTCTCCTTTTCGATTCATCGATTCTGAAATCGCCACGAGTGTACGTACCACGTCCCAGCCCTTCGCAGCGTCGGCAATAGCCGGAGGCTTTTGCTGAGTGATGCAATCCAGAAAATATTGAGCCTGGTTTTTTAAAGGTTCATTGATACCGATTTTAGGAATCGTGATGCTGCCTTCCCGGGACAGCAGTTGAAATTCGCCATAAGTGGCATAGTACACCCGGGTTTTCTGCACGTACTTATCATAAAGCTTGATCGGCCCCTCGATGTCCGTATCATTCCAGGCCACCATCTTTTTATCGCCGACCACCGTGATCTGACGGATTTTTTTAGGGTCCAGCCAGCTGACATGAATGTTGACCATGATATTATGAGGATAGTCGAGGGTGGCAAAGGCTAAATCTTCCAGGTGTCCACCCAGGCATTTATGGCCGCGGGCCGAAGCACTTAAAGGCACAGCGTCAAAAAGGTAATTAAAAATGGATACATCATGAGGGGCCAGATCCCACAGCGCGTTGACGTCATAACGAAATGGCCCTAAATTGGTGCGTTCCGAATGGGCGTAATGGATACTGCCCAGCTGGCCATTCTGGATGTATTCGCGCAGTTTAATAACGCCCTGGTTAAAGACGAAGATATGTCCGACCATGAGCAGTTTATTCTTTTGAATGGCCAGGTCTTTTAATATTAAACATTCCTGGGGTGAAAGGGACAAAGGCTTTTCACACAGCACATGTTTGCCGGCCTGCAAAACTTCCTTCGTGATTTTAAAATGGGCATCCGTCGGCAAAGCGACCACCACGGCGTCAACAGCGGGATTGGCGAGAATGTCCTGATAATTTTTGGTGGTCTTCAATTTCGGATACAGGCTCGCCATGGCCGCCAGACGTTTCTCGTCTAAATCGGCGCACGTTAAGACCCGCGAGCCAGCCAACTGGGAAAAAACACGGATATGATTGGGCCCCCACTGCCCGCAGCCGATAACACCTATTGAAATCAAATTAAACTCCAAGTTTGTTAATGGTTAATGGTAAACAGTCGAGATCTTGGCGACCATTCACTATTAACCATATACCAATATGTATTGAATTATACTGAAAGTATTTCTCCTGGCAAAGCTTTTATTGGAGAATCCCCCATGCCTAGGGTATTTTTTATAGAACATCAATACGCTTCTACAATTAATTGTGGGGAATCTATGTAAAATCCTCGGAGAAAAGGATAGCTTACTTTACGAGGGGCGTTTGATTTGCTTGACTTTGTAGTTGAGGGTTCCGGCCGGCACCTTGATGGCTATGGTTTCACCGACCTTATGGCCTAAAAGGCCCTTGCCAATGGGAGAAAACAGAGAAATTTTATTCTCTTCATAGCTGGCTTCCTCAGGCGAAACCAGCATGTAAGTCAGCTGTTCGTCATTATCCAAATCTTCCAGGGTCACAATGGCCCCTATGAAAATCTTATCGGAGGGGATATTTTCATTTTCAATAATACGGACATTCGCCAATTTGCTTTCCAGTTCCGCAATGCGCGATTCATTGTGGGCCTGCGCTTCTTTGGCGGCATCATATTCGGCATTCTCGGAAATATCACCCTGAGCCCGCGCTTCAGCGATAGCTTTGGCAATTTTCTGCCGCCCAGAAATTTTTAGAGATTCCAGCTGCTGCTGTAATTTCTGAAAACCCTGGCGTGTTAAATAAACCTCATTACCCATTTACATCGCCTCAATGGCTTTCATCAAAATAGGCGCCACGGCCTGAGCCTCTTCTTTGCCAAGACGGCCCAATTTGGTGAAATTCCATTGGCCATCAATCAGGTTTTCTCGTCCTATTTGAAGCTTTTTAGGAGCCCCATTATAGGAGAATACTCCGATGGTAATGCGGGTGTTTTGGAAGTCCAAAACCTCTTTAAACGTCGAGACATCTAAACTGGCATCATACGGCATAACGGCTCCTTCCTTGGTTTTAAGATAGCCCGGGGATGTTGAAGCCCGGCATACTTTTCATTTTATGAGCGGCCGCCTGCTGAGACTTTTTGACCGCCGTGTTGATACTGCGCAGTAAATCCATTTGGATGCGGTTTTTCTGCGTCGGATTTAATAAACTCTCGTCGATCTCTATAGACTGCACCATTTGGGCCCCATTGATTTTCACCTTAATAGGACGGACATCATTGACTTCAATGACCACAGCCTCCAGCTCTTTTTTGAGCTGATCAGCCTTTTTTTTAAGCTCCATGAGCTCTTTGAGTTTACCAAACATGTCGAGAACTCCTCCTTTATATACCTTAAACGAAGTGCTTTTGCAAGTTAAACCAAAAATTCATTTAACTTATTGTAGTCGTGCCGCCAAATCATACAGCGTTCTTACCAGAAATTGTTTTAAAAAAATGATGCCAAAAAAGGCAACGACTGGAGAAAGATCGATAGACATAGACGGCAAAAGACGACGAATAGGCTCCAAAAGGGGTTCTGTCATACGATGCAAAAATTGTACGATCGGATTAAAAGGATCAGGCGATACCCAGCTCATAAGAGCCCTAATAAGAATCAGCCAGTACATCACCGTCAAGGCTACATTAACCAGATAAGCCAAAGCACTTAAAAAATTACTCATAACAAACACAAATGGCCCCTTATTAAAATACCTTAAACAAATCGCCTTCCACTAATTTATCTTCCACGCGATTTAATAAACGTCTGGTTTTGCGAGAAATGTACTTCCATTCCGACACCACATCATCAATGCCGCTGGTAGTTTTCTGTAGCCCCAAGGCCGTACGCGTAATCACCACCGCCATATCCTGCACATCCAAAGGGTCTTCACCAATAATAGGCTGGGTGACATCAAACACTTTGCGGGAATGGTCTTCACTGATTTCAATAATCTTTTGCCCCAAAACACCTTCGGTCCTGATGCTGATGCGCGAACATCGACGAAACTGCCTTTCATATTTCTTAAAAATATTTAAGGTCACCTTAAGACTTCTGCCTTCAATAGGTTCAACCAAAAAATTAATACGGCCGACCACTCCGACATCGACACCGGAAATGCGAATGGGCGACCCTTCCACCAACCCTCCTACTTCATTAAAAAGAGCCGTGGCCTGGAATTTGGGCTGGGTTAAACCTTTATCGAGGCCGATGACAAAGATAGACATGACAATAAGGACAAGGCCTGTGACGAAAAAAAGGCCCGCGAAAAACTTTTTTACCCCGCTGTGTTCTTCCATAAATCTCCCTAGACTTTCGATAGTTGTAAGAATTCTTTCACAAAAGCATCCTGGCAGGAGGATACCTCCTGCACAGTCCCCATGACCTCCATGCGGCCTTCATGAAGGATGGCCACACGGTCAGCAATACGAAACGCATTGATGACATCATGGGATGTAATGACCGTGGTAGCTCCAATTTTCTTCACCACCTGGCGAATCAAATCAGAAATATCGTGACTTCGAATCGGATCAAGGCCCGAGGTGGGCTCATCACATAAAAGTATTTTGGCACTTAAAACAATCGCTCGCGCCAGGCCCACACGTTTTTTCATACCTCCGGAAAGCTCAAGTGGCATTTTACTCTCCACCTGATGCAAGTCTACCATATCCAGTACTTCTTGAACACGCTGGCGGATTTTTGAAGCATTAAAATTCGTATGTTCACGAAGAGGAAAAGCCACGTTCTCAAACACGTTCATAAAATCATAAAGCGCTCCCTCCTGAAATAGATAACCGAAATCCTTACGCATGGCTAACTGCTGTTGCTGGGAGAATTTGGTAATATCTTTGCCATTAATAACAATGCTGCCTTGATCCGGCTGCAAAAGACCAATCAAGTGCTTCAGCAAGACAGTTTTACCGACGCCACTTGGTCCTAAAATAATCAAAATTTCACCTTCAGACACCTGGAAGCTGATATCTGTCAGGACCTTTTGGTCATCTAAAGTTTTAGATAAATGGTTCACCTTAATCATATGTTCTTTCAAAATAGCGAAATTTATTTTTGCCAAATTTAGTATACAGGCGATGATACGGCCTGATATCGATTTTATCAGCGAAAATTTGCACGCCTTTGTACTCGCCAATCTGGTAAACCTCTGAATCGGTCAGTATTTCTACATCATCAACCGGATACCATTTCTCTCCCCCATATTCAATCGGCTGCCCATCGCGAATCCAGTTTGCTTCCACCAGCGGGAGTGGATAGCTCTGCAGCTGTCCCCCATTATTGATGCACTGATGCGTACAACCCATGAACCAAAGGCCAAACGCTAATGACCAAACCACTAACTTTTTATTCATCATGTTAACCCCAAACTGTTAAGATAAACATTGTTAATACAACATTGGAAAGCAAAACGGCGATATAAGAGTAGGCCACTGCCCGAGTTGTAAAACGACCTACTCCTAAAGCTCCCCCTGACGTAAAAAACCCCTGGTAACAACAAATCCAGGCAACAATCACAGAAAAGAAAACGCTTTTGATTAATCCGCTAAAAAAATCCACATAATGGATCGATTGCATGGTTTGCCTTATATAAATCGCAGACGGCAATTGTGCCTGTGTAATACCAACGATATAACCACCCAACATACCGACTAATTCCGCTATGATCACTAAAACAGGCAATACCAACACACAAGCTAAAAATCGAGGCACCACCAGGAATTCAATAGGATCGACGCCCAGGGCGCGGGTCGCTTGAATTTGTTCATGGGTATTCATGGTCCCCAATTCAGCCGTAATACCGGCCCCCGACTTACCTGAATAGATAAAAGCGGTAAAGACTGGCCCAAGTTCACGCAGTAACGATAAAGCCACCAAAGGAGCAATGAATTCACGCGCTCCAAAACGTTGTAGAGTAGCCGACCCTTGCAATCCTAACACAACACCCGAAGCCATAGAAGCCAAAATAACAATGACCACCGACTGCACGCCCTGGTAATACATCTGCATCAACACTTGTGAAAAACGTACGCGACCTGAAAAAATAACCTTCAACACATCACCCAAAAAGAGAACAGCTTCCCCCATGGCATTGAGGCGAGCCATCAAGTTTTTAACAATCACAACATTCATTGAGACTTTAACCAAATACGTTCCAGCTCCCGATTAATCCTGGCTTGATCCGTTAAAGAAATATATTTATCAGGCCGTGTCCGTTGAATTGCGGATTTCATAAATTCTTTGACACTCATGACATTGGCTCCCAGGGCCCTAACATAAAGCTTAATGTCCTTGTCATCGCTGACCACCACCCATGTCCTTTGATCCGATGATTGCTCGATGATTTTCTTGATCAGATCATCCGCGGACTGGCCCTTGCTAAAAATAAATTTTATATCAGAGCCCGCCTGTAGGGGCACGGCATGCCGTGCCCCTACCAAAAGACCTTCCTTACCGTCAAAGACCACCGTTACACTATTGCGAACGCTACCCTGAGGGCGACAGGCATTAATCCATGCCAACAGGGCCTGACGCTGGTCATCCAGTGTGCCGCGGTTTAAGCGGGGCGTCTGTTTGATAATATTGTACCCGTCTAGAAGATAGTGTAGTGACATAAAACAAGCCACCTAAAAGCCCGCTTAGAACCATTAAAATATAACTAATAAGACTTAACCCAAAAGACGTTTCTTTATGCACACCTAAAATTAAAAGTAAACTGACCCAACCGAATTCTCTGACACCCAAACCACCTATTGACGGTAAAGAGCTTACAACACAAACTAGCGGTGAAAAAATAATAAAATACACAAATGCAACATGCAGGTGCATCCCTTTGGCTATCAAATAAAATTCAAAGGAAAAGATAACTTGGGCCAAAGAAGACAGGACAATGGTTCCCACGGCTTCTTTGAATTTGCCTTTCATTAACACAAGATCATAATGCAAAGCCATAAGTCCATCTTTAATCCTAGGCCACGCCTTAAAAGCCTTGCAAAACCATGAAAAAAGGCGATGACTAAACAAGACAACCGCTACCATTATAGAACCGCTGACCATACATAGAATCGATACAGCCACTACTTGGTTATGGATAATTTTTCGACTGAAAAAAAAGGATATAGAAGCAACCAGAACAATGGCCACAAATCCAACTAGCCTGTCTAAAACAATTGAAGCAAAAACCTTGGGTTTGTAACCGGTCTCTTTTGACAAGCCTAAACCTTTAAAAAAATCTCCACCAACAGAAGATGGCAGAACCAAATTAAAAAATTGTCCAAGAAAAAACCAACGTGAACTGTTAAAACGCTTGAATTTTAAATTTAAAGCTTTCATCAAAATGATCCAGCGCCAAAGGATCATAGCATTTGTCAGCATTAATACAAAAAATGCAGCAATAAGATATTTTATGTCTGCGGTTTTAACAGCTCCCCACGTATCTTTGTAATCAATACGGCTAAACAGTAAAACCAATAGAATGAAACTCACTACATATGGCCAAAAATTCTTCAATTTTTCCCTCATTTCCCTAATGCCTCTCGATAACCTTTTTCAGCGATATAGGAACTGCGCACCAAAGGACCGCTTTCGACATATTTGAAACCCATTTCTTTACCTATATGAGCAAAACGCTCGAATTCTTCAGGGTTTACAAACTTTCGCACCGGTATATGCCTTTTCATTTGTGTCGGTGCCAAATACTGTCCTATGGTTAATAGATGACAACCGGCATTAAGAAGTTCCTCCATAAGTTCTATGATTTCTTCCTCGGTCTCACCTAATCCTACCATAAAAGAAGACTTAATAAACGAGGTGGGGTTAAGCTCACCAAAACGGCGTAGAACTTTGAGAGACCGTTCATGCATCGCCTGAGGACGGATGTGGGGACTTAACCGACGGACGGTTTCAATATTATGGCTGATGACTTCAGGAGCCGCCTGGCTTAAAATTTGCAAGGCTTCTTCTTTGGCGGAAAAATCAGGAGTAAGAACCTCTATTTTGACTTGCGGGGTCAAGGCGCGAATGGCACGAATCGTGGCGGCAAAGTGTCCAGCCCCTTCATCTTTTAAATCATCACGAGCGACCGAGGTAATAACGACATAACGTAATTTCATGATGTCTACCGTCTGGGCCACCTGCTCTGGCTCATAAGGGTCGACCAGATCAGGCCGGCCAGCAGGCACGGCACAAAACCGACAGGCACGGGTACATATACCGCCTAAAATCATAAAAGTCGCCACTCCTGCACCCCAACACGTACCCATATTGGGACAATGAGCGCTCTCACAAACCGTATGCAGGCCAAAGGAGCGAAACATCACCTTCATGGAATGAATTTTATCCATATCAGGCAATGGTTGTTTAAACCAGGCCGGCAATTCGGCTAAACCATGTTCAGATTTTTCAGGCGCGAGTGCATTCATAATTACTCATTTTTCCGGTATAAATGCCATCTTTGATATCTTTGAGCACTTGACGGCGCTCTGGCAGGGGTAAATAATCCAGAATGAGTTTACCCTGCAAATGATCATGCTCATGCTGGAATACTTTGGCCAAAAGCCCCGAAATCTTAGCTCTCACCAGATGATCATTTTCATCAATAAACTCCACTTCCAAGTCTTTAGCCCTTTTAATACTGACTTGCAAGTAAGGAATACTTAAGCATCCTTCTTCACAGACTTCACTGCCAGAGGCTTGAATAATTTTAGGATTGATAGCGGCCAGAGCATCTTTTCCTGTATCAACGACAAAAATCTGTTCGTTGATACCAAGCTGAGGGGCTGCTAAACCAACTCCTTTTTGCGCACGCATGGTTTCAAACATGGAAGCAATAAGCATGCGTTCTGCCACACCGACTTTTTTTACCGGTTTGGATTTAGCCGTAAGACAGGGGTCTCCATATAATCTGATTTTTAAAATCATCGTACTATTTCATTTTATTTTTAGAGTCTAAATATACGACCTTGGGCTGCACTTGTTTAGCTTCATCTGGTGTGCAAAGGGCATAACTGAGGACAACGAGACGGTCTCCTACAAGTCCATGACGTGCGGCTGGACCATTGAGGCAAAATTCCCCTGAACCCGGTTTACCGGCAATGCAATAGGTTTCCAGACGTAAACCGTTATTTTCATTAAGCACATGTACTTTTTCGCCGGGAAAAATACTTACGGCTTTCATGATATCCGAATCAATGGTAATGCTGCCCTCGTAATGCAACTCGGCCGCCGTTACATGGGCATGGCTAATTTTGGATTTTAAAACTTGAATCAACATAAATATTATAAATGTGGGTTTAATTTCGCCAAAAGCCGATCCTTCGGCATGGCTCCTACGATTTGATCCACCGGTTGACCGTTTTTGAAAATAAGCAAAGTAGGAATAGACATGACATTGTATTGTCCTGCTAAATCAGGCGATTCATCCACATTGAGCTTAGCCACCTTCATTTTGCCCGCTAACTCCCCTGCAATCTGGTCTATGATAGGAGCAACCATCTTGCAAGGCCCACACCATTCAGCCCAGAAATCCACCAGAACCGGAGTTGAGCTCTGCAATACTTCGCTATTGAAATTATTTTGATCCAAATGTAATGCAGCCATATATTTCTCCTGAGTTTAAATGGAAGGCTTATTATATAGGTGGAATTATTTTATATCAATAATTTAATGGAGACAGATGTACACCCGGCTTCCATGAGTCCTTTAGACATTGGCTGATTCTTCTTTTTCCATGACGGGCAGGGTGACGGTCATCATAAATCCCGTGGGAGATAAATTATGGGCCTCAATGCTGCCTTCATTAAGTTGGATAAACCGTCTAGCAATGGAAAGCCCTAAGCCTAAGCCCCCTTTTGAGTTTGAGCCACGGTAAAATTTATCAAAAACCCTGGCTAAAATTTCTTTAGGGATGCCTTTGCCTTGATCAATGACATTGATAAGGATATTCTGATCACTTAAACAACGGACATGCACCTCAACTATGCCATGCTCAGGCCCGTGGATTAACGCATTGTGGATAATATTTTTTATAGATTGAGTGAGCATATAAAAATCAGCTTTCACATACAGCGGTCCTAAGGCGGACGGGAAGTCCACCTGTACCCGATCTTTATCTGCGGCCACAGCAGCTTGTTTGACAGCCTCATTAACAATATCTTTG
>JAHFGE010000054.1 GCA_023247575.1 Candidatus Omnitrophota bacterium
CCGGGGGAAGTTATGCATGGACTGAATGTGAAGCCCGGCGCCGTCGTGGTCGACGGCACCATAGGTCTAGCCGGGCACGCGGTATTAATCGCCGGCGCTTTAGGTTCGCAGGGGCATTTGATTGGCATTGATCTGGATCGTTACTCTTTAGCCGAAGCTAAGAAGCGTTTAGCATCTTTTTCTTCTTTGAGGATTGATTTGTTGCAGGGTTCTTTCGGGGATGTTAAGCGCCTCTTAGCTGAGGTTAGAGTAAAAGCCGTAGATGGAATTTTGCTGGATCTTGGCATATCCAGTTTTCAGTTAGAGGACCCGCAGCGGGGTTTTAGTTTTGCCAAGAGCGGGCCATTGGATATGCGCATGGATCCTAGCCAGGGCCGAAGCGCCGCTGATCTGGTCAACAGCCTTAAAGAAGGCGAGTTAGCCAAGATCATTGAAGAATTCGGTGAAGATCGTTTTGCCCGTCGCATTGCCAAGGCTATCGTATGGCACCGCGCGAGTCAGAGGATTGAGACGACGGACCAGTTAGCGAACATTGTGTTAAGAGCGTTGCCGGCAGGGTATAGCCGAGGGCGTATTCATCCGGCCACGCGTACATTTCAAGCTTTGCGTATAGCCGTCAACCAGGAGCTGGATACTTTAAAAGAAGCTTTGGAAGGTTGGGTGGAAGTTTTAAGCCCAGGCGGCCGGCTCTGTGTGATTTCGTTTCATTCGCTGGAAGACCGCATCGTCAAGAATACGTTTAAGCAATGGGCCAGGCAGAACAAGGCGCACATTCTCACCAAGAGACCACTGCAACCTTCTGAAGGAGAATGTGATCTTAACCCTCGTGCCAGAAGTGCAAAATTAAGGGTCATGGAGAGGATAAGATGAATTTAAAAGTTTGGGCTAAATGGATGTCTTTTACCACTGTGATGGCCTTGATTTATATTTATATGCAAATGCAGATTTTTGATTTGGCTTATCAGGGCATAGACAAAGAAAAGCACATGCATGAACTGCGAGACTATAATGGTCTTTTGACTCACCAGGTTCTCACCTTAAAATCCGCCAATCATTTGGGTAACCAGCTTTTGGGAAAGAATAGTCCCCTCCAATTTATGGGCAATGACTGTGTCATGATTTTAACCGGACCGGCGTCGACGGCCTCTGGGCCATCGGTCCTTCCGGTCAAAAGCAAAAATGTGAATACGTTGTGGAATTTTCTGTCGTTTCTGGCTCCCCAGGATGCCAAGGCCTGGGGTTCCGACGTTCAATAGGTCGGTGCCATCAATAGATCGAGGGAGAATTGTTTCTTAGAAAATATCCTTTCCGTCTGGCTGTTATTTTTTTGGTTTTGCTCAGCGGATTTCTGTATTCCCTTGTGTTTCTATTTTATATTCAGATATTCCATTCTTCTTTTTTGGCAAAACTGGCCCAAAAACAGCACGAACATCTCATCAACATAGACCCTAAACGTGGAACGATTTATGATCGTAATTTAAGACCCATGGCTATTAACTTGCCAGCGTATTCCGTTTTTGCCAATTCCCGCGTTCTTGCCGCAGCGCATAATAAGCAAGAGATTATTGGCCAATTGGCCGAGGTTCTGAATATCCCACCGTCTGCCATCGCTTCCACCATAGACAATAATAAATATTTTGTTTGGATCCGGCGTAAAATTCCCCAGGCTGTTTACCAGCCATTAAAAGGTTTAAGATTGCCTGGCGTAGGGTTTATTAAGGAGAGTAAACGATTTTATCCTAATCAAAGTTTGGCCGCTCACTTAATTGGATTTGCTGGTATTGACAATAAGGGGTTAGATGGCCTGGAAAGGGATTACGATAAATATTTAAAAGGTACACAAGGACATTCGGTGATTTTACGTGATGCCCACCAGAGGGAACTTCTGTTAGAGAAAGATTACATTGCGCCTGTGGAGGGTCTGGACGTTGTTTTAACGATCGATGAAACAATCCAATTTATTGCTGAGCGGGCCCTGGATAGAATGTATCATAAATATAATGCGAAAGGTGCCAGCATCATTGTGATGGATCCCAAAACAGGTGAGATTTTAGCATTTGCCAACCGTCCTACTTATAATCCGGAAATTGCTTCCCAAAGTTCACCACAAGCGCGTACCAATCGGGCTATTGTTTTTACTTATGAACCCGGTTCGGCGTTTAAGATTGTCACTGCCTCGGCGGCTTTACAGGAGGGGGTAGTGAAGGAAAACACCATGATCAATTGTGAATATGGATCCTACCGTGTGGCCAATCATATTCTACATGACCATGAGCCTTTAGGGATCATTCCATTTAAGGAGGTGATCCAACAATCCAGCAACATCGGCACCACTAAAGTTGCTCAACGTTTGGGGCCTCAGCGGGTGTATAATTATGCGCATCGTTTCCGATTTGGTATGCGCACCGGCATTGATCTTCCCGGTGAAGCCAAGGGTAATCTCAAACCAGTGCGTCAGTGGTCTAAAACATCCATTGGCGCTGTGCCTATTGGCCAGGAAGTCACGGTCACGGCCCTGCAGTTATTAGGGGCTATTTCTGCCATTGCCAACGACGGAGTTTACATGCGCCCCTTTGTGGTCAAATATGTTAAAGATATCCATGATCAGATTATTAAGGAAACCAAGCCGCAGATTTTAGACAAAGTGATTACGGCCCAGACCGCCCAGCGCGTGAAGGCTATTCTCCAAGGTGTGGTTGATCATGGTACTGGAACAAAAGCTCAAATTAAAGGTGTTGCGGTAGCAGGAAAAACAGGGACGGCCCAAAAGGTCGTTGGCGGTACTTATTCGCATGGACATTTTTATGCCACCTTCATAGGATTTGCGCCTGTGCCCAACCCACGGCTTGCGGCGGTGATTGTTTTTGACGATCCTCACCCCGCTTATTACGGGGGAACGGTAGCAGCGCCGGTGTTTAGCGAAGTCATTGGCGATGCTTTAAAATATTTGGATGCCAGACAAATGGCTGGTAGTATGATAAGCAATGATCAAGGGTAGTAAAATAGAGTATGCTCCTCAAAGATTTGCTTAAAAATATTTATACCAAGCCCTTGCCTCCCGGTGGGGAAGAGCTGGCGATTGAATCGATCAGTTGCGATTCCCGTTTAAAACAGCCTCAAGGATTATTTGTAGCTTTGGAAGGCTTTCAAGTTAAAGGGGAAGATTTTATTAGGGAGGCCATCGATCAAGGGGCTGTCGTTGTGGCTAAAAAGGGAAGTAACCGTCGGATCGCCAATTACACCATTCCTGATTGGGTCGTGGTTTTAGATGTCAGCAATCCGCCACTGTTTTTGCACCAGGTCGCTTTACGTTTTTTTGATTATCCTTCTCGTCGGGTTAGGACCATCGGGGTGACCGGCACCAATGGCAAGACCACCATCACTTATCTTTTGGAAAGTATTTTTAAAGCCAACCGCCAGCCTTGTGCGGTTATCGGAACCGTTAATTACCGCATCGCTGGTAAGATTCTTCCTTCCAAAAATACCACGCCTGGCTTTTTGGAGAATCAAAGTCATTTGGCTCAACTGGCTTCTTTAAAAATTCCCTATTGCGTCATGGAAGTCTCCTCTCATGCCCTGGAACAGGGAAGGGTGGAGGGCATTGATTATGTCAGCGCCATCTTTACGAATTTGACTCAGGACCATTTGGATTACCATAAAAACATGGAGAGTTACTTCAAGGCGAAATCTATTTTATTTAAGAATCTCAATGATTATGCCGCGGCGATTATTAATGAAGATGACATTTACGGCCAGCCAATGATGCGTTTATCCAAGGGCCAAGTGGTAACTTATGGCATGAAAGCTTCCGCTCAGGTCAGGGCCCAGCAGATTGAATCCTCGTTAAATGGCACTCATTTGGATGTGGTTTTCCCCTCTGGAAAAATTTCTATGACAACGCCTTTTATAGGCCAGCACAATGTATATAATATTCTGGCAGCTTGCGCTTGTGCCTGGAAGGAAGGGGTTGGATTTGACCAAATCCGTCAAGGTATTGAGACGCTCTCTGGTGTGCCGGGCCGCATGGAAGCTGTGGAAGCCGGCCAGGATTACTTTGTATTTATTGATTACGCGCACACGGAGGATGGATTAGTTAATGTGCTTCAAGCGTTAAGGGTCGTCAGCCGCAGTAAAATCATTTTAGTGTTTGGCTGTGGCGGTGACCGTGACCGTGGCAAACGGTCTAAAATGGGAGCGGTGGCTTGCCATGGAGCAGACTATTCTATTGTCACCAGCGACAATCCCCGCAGTGAAGACCCTGCGGCCATTATTGCAGAAATCACGCGTGGATTTACGAAAAACAATTATGAAGTGATTGTTGATCGTCAACAGGCCATTGCCCATGCGCTTGAAGCTGCCCAACCGGGGCAGATTGTTCTTATCGCCGGCAAGGGCCATGAGGACTATCAAATTTTTAGAGATCGCACAATTGAATTTGATGAACGTAAAATCGTGCAGGAACTAATCAAAAGGCAGTGATGTTTACCATTGATGAGTTAATACAAGCCACTGGCGGACAGTTAGTGCAAGGGCCGGAGGGTGGACGAGCGAAGTCTGTTTGCATTGATTCCCGCGTCATTAAAAAAGGACAAGTCTTTGTGGCCATTAAGGGCGATGTCTTTGACGGCCATGACTTTGTGGAAGATGTAGTTGCCAGAGGAATACGCATCCTCGTGTTGCATAAACCCGTCCTCATTCGCAACAGCCAGATCAGTGTTATCCTTGTTAAAGATACTGTCCGTGCTTTAGGACACCTGGCCCACTTTCATCGTTTACGTTTTAATATTCCCGTCATTGCTTTAACTGGTTCGACAGGCAAGACCACCACCAAAGAGATGATCGCTGCCGTATTAAACAAAAAATATCGGGTTTTAAAAAATGCAGGGACCCAGAATAATCACATCGGCGTTCCTTTAACTTTGTTGAAGTTAAAACCTTCCCATCAGGCGGCTATTTTAGAGTGTGGAACCAATCAGCCTGGTGATATTCCGTGGTTAGCGGATGTGATTCGCCCTACGGTGGAGGTGTTTACCAATATAGGAGAGTCGCATTTAGAAAAATTAAGAACCACCGAGGGAGTGTTAAAAGAGAAATGGTCTTTAATATCTTTTATAAAAACCAAAGGCAGCATTATGATCAATGCCGATGACCCGCTATTGTCAACCAAGGCCCAGGGCTTCAGGCGAGCCCGAGTCATAACTTATGGAATCAAACGTCGCTGCCGCTACAGGGCCAATAACGTTCGCATGGGAAAAGGCCATCAGCTGTGCTTTACCGTCGAAGGTCAAAACATAGAAATCCATACCTGCGGCAGGCATCATGTGTACAATGCGCTGGCGGCTTTTGCCTGCGGACGATTATTGTCGGTACCTGCCAAAGACATGGCGGTTGCTTTAAAACATTTTGAATTCCCCCCAGGCCGCGGTCAAATTGTCAAATTGGGATCAGGGTGGCTCATTAATGATTCGTATAATGCTAACCCTGTGTCTATGCGTTGTGCCGTGCAAACCCTGCAGGCGCTGCCAACCAAGGGTAAAAGAATTATGGTATCTGCCGATATGTTGGAATTAGGAAGCAAAGCCAAAGAACTGCATCGGTCTATCGGAAAGATGGTGGCCCGCTCTGGTATCGATGTATTGATTACGGTGGGAGCTTTGTCCCGTCATATGGCGGCGCAGGCGCGTCATTATAGTAAACATATACAAACCATCGCTTGCTCTGATATCGAATCTGCCCAGAAGCAGATGGCTCGTGTATTCCATAATGGGGATACTGTACTCGTCAAAGGCTCTCGTCGTATGGCTACGGAGAGAATCGTTGATTTTTTACTGATGCCTCCAGATGCCTCGTTACCTTAAACTTAACACAGGTAACTCGGCATAGTACCGAGTGACTGGCAAACAAATGGAAGTCACGAGGGTACTAAAGCCACGAATGAATAAAGGGTGAGTCATGTTTTATTTTCTTTCCGATTTTTCTTCCCTGTGGTCAGTTTTAAATATTTTTCGTTACATTACCTTTCGGGCAGGCATGGCCGGTTTTACCGCTTTTATCCTTTGTATTATTTTCGGTCCTGTGTTTATTCGTGCCTTCAAAGACAGAAGTATTCGTGAAATTGCCAGGCGTAAAGATGCGCCTGGCCTGGATCAATTCCAGACTATCAAAGAGGGCACTCCCACCATGGGAGGAGTTTTTATCGTCGGAAGTATTCTGGTTTCTGTGCTTTTGTGGGGCAATTTGACCAATTCTTTTACCCTTATGACTTTTGTGATTTGCCTGTGCCTGGCCATGGTGGGCGGGGTGGACGATTATGTAAAACTTAAAGGAATGGGTCAGCACCGGGGCATGAGAGCCGGGGTTAAATTCTTATGGCAGGTTTTGATTGCTTTAGTGGTGGCGGTCTTTGCCTATCTGCATCCGGATATCACCACAGCTCTAGATATGCCATTTTTTAAAAATTTAGTTATTGATTTAGGTGTGTATTTTATTTTGTGGGTCGTTTTGGTTGTCATCGCTTCTTCCAATGCGGTCAACCTCACCGACGGCCTTGACGGGCTTGCCATTGGATGTGTGCTGATGGTGGCTTTTACATTGGGCACCCTTAGCTATGTGACCGGTAATGCTCATATGAGTGATTATCTGTTCATTTCTCACGTTGCTGGAGCCGGGGAGCTCACTGTTTTTTGCGCGGCCATGGTGGGAGCATCTTTGGGATTTTTGTGGTTTAATTGCCATCCAGCTACTGTTTTTATGGGAGATGTGGGGTCTTTGGCTTTGGGCGGCAGTTTGGGAATGATTGCCATTATCATCAAGAAAGAATTATGGTTGGTTGTCTTAGGGGGGGTATTTGTGGTGGAAGCCGCCTCGGTCATCCTGCAGGTGCTTTCTTTTAAAGTGACGGGCAAGCGTATTTTGAAAATGTCGCCTTTCCATCACCATTTGCAATTGTCGGGATGGAATGAAAACAAAATCATCGTGCGTTTTTGGATTGTGGCTATTATTTTGGCGATGCTGACATTAACGACGTTGAAAATTCGATAAATGGATTTAAAAAATAAAAAAATTACCATCATTGGCGCAGCACGCAGCGGTTTGGCTGCGGCGGATTTGGTTTCACGTCTGGGCGGCATTGCCAAAATTTCGGAATCCAAAGTAGGGGTCGAGCATGCTCGACCCGTACATGGAATTATCATCGAAACCGGCGGCCACACCAAGGCTTTTATTGAAGACAGCGACTACGTTGTCTTAAGTCCAGGCGTACGCATGGACAGCCAGCCGGCGCAATGGGCCAGGGCCAAAGGTCTTGAAGTTATGGGGGAGGTGGAGCTGGCCTTTAGATTCTGCCCATGTCCTATCATTGCTGTCACAGGAAGTAATGGAAAGACGACCACCTCAACTTTGATCGCCGAGATTTTAAAGAAAGCAGGGCGCAGGGTGTGCTTGTGCGGCAATATTGGCAATCCGTTCACAACCCAAGTCCTTAATTTAAAATCGACGGATACGGTAGTTTTGGAAATCAGCTCTTTTCAGTTGGAGTCGACCATAGAGTTTAAGCCTCAGGTGGCAGTGTGGCTAAATTTCAGCCAGAACCATCTGGATCGCCATAAAGATTTGACGGAATATTTTGAAGCCAAGAAAAAGATTTTTACCAATCAAGGCAAGAATGATTTTGCCGTACTTAATTTCGCTCAAGCCGAGTTTCATGATTTAGCCAAGAGCTTAAAAGCAAAAGTTTTATTTTTCAACGGCCCCGACAGCCCTAAAGATATCAACAATCCTAATTATCTGGCTGCCATGACCGCGGCTCATGCTTTAGGTATATCAGAAAATATTAGCCGTCAGGTGTTCGTTGAATTTAAAGGAGTGGAGCATCGCCTGGAATGGGTAAGGACTTTGGATGGGGTGGATTATATTAATGATTCCAAATCAACCACGGCCGAGGCAGGACGTTGGGCTCTGGAGTGTACGCGTAAACCTCTCATCATGATCTGCGGGGGATCCGATAAACATATCGATTACAAAAATTTAAGGCCGCTGGTTCAAAAAAAGGTCAAATACATGATTGCCATCGGGCAGATCAGGAAGCAGATACAGGAAGCTTTTGCCGGTGCGGTCTCTATGGGAAGTGCCGATTCATTGGAGGAGGCCGTCAACACGGCAAGGCATAAGGCTGCCTCTGGGGACTGTGTGCTGCTTTCCCCCATGACTGCCAGCTTTGATATGTTTGACAACTATGAGCATCGAGGGAAGAGATTTAAAGAGATAGTCAGTCAATTAACTTGATAGAAGCAAAAAATGGTGAGGTAATGCCTGAACAACAAAATATAGAATACAAGACAAGCTGGCACGATGATTATTTCAAGTGGATATGCGGTTTTGCCAATAACGCTTGGGGGCGCGGCATAGAGAAGATTTTAGATGCGTGCCGGGAAGCGAATCTCCCTGAGCCCCAGTTTGAGGAGCACAGCGGAGGTATGTTAGTAACGCTTTTCAGGCCGCAACCAGTTACTCCACCAGTCAACCAACCAGTCGCTCCACCAGTCGTCCTATCAGTCGAGGTTTTATTGCGTATACTTGTCGAAACGGGTGAAATGGGAAATGCGGCTATTCGAAACAAGCTTGGACTGAAAGACCGCGCGCATGTGCGGGAACGGTATCTGAATCCGGCGATAGCCGAAGGTTTCATAGAACTAACTATCCCAGACAAACCCAACAGCCGTCTGCAAAAATACCGTTTGACAAAGAAGGGTGTAGAGTATTTAAAATTAAAAGGACGCAATGCAATGCGAGATAAGTTGTCCGTATAAAAACAGGGGGCTGAGCTGATATTCTGATTATTTATAAAAAAAGTATATGCAAAAGAACAGTAAAATTTTCTAGGGCCCGGGGGCGAAAACGTCCATCGTTGAAGAAACGATTGATAATCTGCCAGCGACTTTTAGTATTTCCGACATTGAGAGATTGTGTCCTTCGGTGAGCCGGGATATGATTAGGGTTATTCTGGACCGACTACGTAAGGAAGAAGGTTATCTTATCAGTAAGGGCACCGGCCGTGGGGCCCTTTGGGAGAAACGTGGTAATAAACCCATTAAATGTGGTAATAAACGTGGTAATGACTAAAGGGTACAGCATACCCAAAACCCGCCATAGGCTGTTCAAGGGTACAGCACTCGGTGCCGATAGGGCAGTATTGGCTCCCAAGAGTACAGCACTTCTATATGGGGTACCAGCCCCGACGGTACCGTCGGGGCCAGTGCTTGGGTGGCCAACACTATGATATATAACATAACTCATTTAAAATCAAATACATCGAAAACTACATTATCTAGGGCTATAACTGGCAGTGCCAGTGCCGAGATGTCCAAGACTATAGAATCTCAAGTGAAGACTATAGAATCTGGGGCTGGCGGTGCCAATGCCAAGGCTATAGGATCTCCGATCAACACTATAGAATCTGAATCCAAGACTATAGGATCCGCCCCTGGCAGTGCCAGTGCCGAGAT
>JAHFGE010000055.1 GCA_023247575.1 Candidatus Omnitrophota bacterium
TCAGAAGATGAGCGACCGATGCATCACAATTAACTCCGCGAATCATCTCTAACTCTGCGCGCCCCACCGGCTGCTTGTAGGCAATGATCGCCAAACATTCCAGAGCCGCACGGGAAAGCTTTTCTTTGGTTTTGGTTTTGTAGAACTCCTTGATATAGATGGCGACGCGGCTGTTAGACAGCATCTGCCATCCTGCGGCAATATCAACAATGACCATGCCAGACTGACGGTCAAGGTACTCCTGTTGAAGCTGTTGGACCAATGCGGTAATTTCCGACGGATTAAGATCAGGAAAGACCGTCTTGAACTGGTCTAAAACAATCGGTTTATCGCTGACAAAAAGCAATGCTTCGATACCGCTTTTGTAAAGCTGCAATTGCAGGTCCATTGACTATACTATCCTTTGCTTATATATTTCATTTAATAATTCCTCAGACGTGGAAATGGTCTTGTTACGTTCCAACGCCTTTTTAATCATATCCTCGGCTTCCACTTTTTTGTACTGCAATTGCAATAAAATATGTAAAGCTTCTTGTTCAATATCGTGCAAATCGACCGACGATTTGGCAACAGCCACACGGTCGCGCATCAAGGTGAACTTGCCCATTTTCCTCTGCAACTTGGCGACGATCTCTTTGGCTCTTTGCTGGCCGATGCCCGGCAACGTTTGTAAATATTTCGTGTCGGCACGGTCAATGGCCTGGGCAATTTCTCCAATCGATTTATTCAAGGCTTTCACCGCCGCCCGCGGCCCGATACCGGAAACCTTGATAAATTCCAGAAAGAAATCACGCTCAATTTCATTCAAGAATCCCACCAGCATCTCACTGGCACTAGAAGGCGCTACCTGTAAATAATGATACGTAATTAAACGGACATTGCCATCGCTATCTTGATTTTCTTGTAAGCGCTGCAATACGGAGGCCGGCACAAAAACCTCATAGCTTAAAGCGCCGGCATCGATGACAACGGTCCCTTCCCCACGAGCGATAATTTTGCCTTTAATAGAAGCGATCATATTAATTTGAATTTTAGCATATGCGCATGACCCAGCGCCAGTGCCAGCGCATCGGAGGTATCTAATGTCAGCTTGGTCGATTCAATGTTTAAAAGACGTTTGACAAACATCTGCACCTGTTCTTTGGTGGCATTGCCATTGCCGACGAGCGCCTGGCGTATGCGCTTGACGCTGTATTCCACCAACTCCACCTTATGCTCGTGGGCCAATAAACAAATCACCCCACGCACGTGGCCTAACAAACAGGCCGTGGTAGGGTGTCTATAATGAGCGTACAATTTTTCCAGCACCAGCACTTGAGGTTTATGCGCGCTGATAATCTCCGATAGCAAGTGGTAAACCCTCGCAAGACGTCTTTCAAATAGGCTTTTGGGATTTGGTTCAATACTCCCAGCGTCGAGAATTTTTATGGTTCCCGTTTTGACTTCCACCAGCCCGAAACCAGTGGCTAAAAGGCCGGGATCGACGCCTAGTATGCGCATAGACCATTAAAACCATTCACCATTAACTATTAACTACCTTAGCCATTTCCTCTTCAGAAATATCGAAATTCGCATAAACATTGACTACGTCTTCATGCTCTTCCAGGGCTTCCATTAAACTCAACATATTTTTGGCATCATGGCCTTCCAGTTTAACCGTCGAGGTTGGCAGCATCGTCACTTCAGCGCTGGAGGCTTGGATTTTCTTGGCCGCTAAAGCATTTTTGACCGCTTCAAAAGCGGCCGGGTCGCAAGTCACTTCAAAGCTGTCACCCTCGGATTTGACGTCTTCGGCACCGGCATCCAGGACGGCTTCCATCACCGCGTCTTCAGTGGCTTTGGATTTATCGACAACAAAATACCCCTTTTTGGCAAACATAAAGGCCGCGGAACCGGCACCAGCCATAGCTCCGCCTTTTTTATTTAAAAGATTGCGGATTTCTGCCGTGGTGCGATTTTTATTATCCGTGAGACCTTCGATAAGCATGGCCACACCTGCGGGACCGCGGGCATCAAAAATGACGGTCTCAAAAACTACTCCGGGCAACTCTCCTGTTCCCTTTTTGATGGCGTTCTCGACGTTACTGAAAGGCATGTTAAATTCACGGGCACGAGTCATAGCGGTACGCAGACGAATATTGCTGTCCGAATTACCGCCCCCCTCTTTGGCGGCCGCCGTAATTTCTTTAGTCAGCTTGGTAAACAGCGCGCCACGCTTGGCGTCTTCCGCGCCTTTTTTATGTTTAATTTTTGCCCACTTCGAATGACCTGACATTGCGTTTTTCTCCTCCCTAGTTACCCCTATCAAAACAAATCAAATAAGCCGAGTTCTGTTCCCCCTACGTCTTGCTGTCGCAAGACAGTAGTAGGGGGGATGACCATCTGACTAACTCCGCCGCTTGCGCGACGGAATCTTGCAGCCTACCCAAGAGTAGTGACGGGCCGGACCAACCCGATTCCTCTCCTATTTGGCCTTGCTCCATGCAGAGATTGCCGCGTTTCACCCTTCGACTCCCTCACTTCGTTCGGTCGCTCAGGGCAAGCTCCCAGTTAAGGGTACCTGTACTGAGCGAGGCCGTTAGGCCGAGTCGAAGTATCGTCACTGTGGCTCTCCCGCCAAAAAACTTGGCTGGTCCGCCACGATTTGTGGCGGAAATCCTTCCCGCCTTCCTTAAAATTTTTTCTAAGGTAGGCGGGAGTCCCGCATTACCGGGATGCATTATCCTCTGGAGCTCGGACTTTCCTTCCCCACGTCATTGACGTCGGAACGGTCATCTTGACTTGTTTTCAAAGCACCGCGGGCGAGTTTATCGGCCTGGCTATTTTGTTGGCGCGGAACATATTTAAACTCCACCCGTTTAAAACCTTTGACTAAATGCCCTACCTGTTCGAATAAAGGCTTTATACCGACATGCTTAACCTTGTATTGGCCGATCACCTGTTTATACATCCATTCGCTGTCGGTTTTAACCAGCACTCTATCGGCTTTTAACATCAGCGCTTCTTGCAGGCCCCAAATCAGGGCCGTGTATTCGGCAATATTATTGGTAGCCTGTCCAATGAAGTGCGAAATTTCTTTAACTGTTTCGCCCTGCTGCCTGACGACCACCCCAATGGCGGCTGGCCCTGGATTACCCGAACAAGCTCCGTCGGTAAAAATCTCTAATGTCATTTTTGTCCTATGTCATCCCCGAATGCTTTTATCGGGGATCCAGAAGTTCTAGATGCCCGATTAATACATTCGGGCATGACAAATTATAAATCGTCCTCCAAATAGAGGATGCGAGCACACACATCGCAGGTAATCAGCTGATCGTGCATTTTAATCTGGTGGATAAGCTGTTCCGTTAAATGCATGAAACAACCGCCGCAAGCGTGATTTTTAACAGGCACGATTCCTAAACCTTCTTTGTTGTGAACAATACGCTCATAGCGGCTTAAAATATCAGGCCGCACATCCGGCGTCAGACGACTGCGCTGCGATTCTTTGACTTTTAACTGATCACCGGCCACCGCCATCATATCCTCTATCTGTTTTTTCTTGGTCTGAAATTCCTTTTCGTAATGAGTAACAGTACCTTTTTCTGCTTCGAGGGCTTTACGGGCCGCATCGACCTGATCAAAGCCTAAAAGGATTTTCTCTTCGATCAAAGATTTATCCGCTTTAATATTCTCAATTTCCAATAATTTCGCCGAGTATTCCTTGTTGGTCTTTAACTGCAACAATTGTGCATCGGCTTTGGCCATCGCATCCTCTTTGGCTTTTAAATCGACTTCATACTCTTTCTGCTGAACCTGAATAGCTTTTAATTGCTCTTCTAATTTTTTTAAAGTTGCTTTTTTAGCTTCCAATGTCGCTTTTAACGCCTCGATCTCCAATGGTTTCTCGCGCAAATTGCTTTTGAGACGATAAACCTCAATGTCCATCGTTTGTAAATCAACCAATTTTCTAATTTGATCTTTGATGGATACCGCGTTTGTCATAATTTTTTCAATCATATGGGCCCACCTGGACTCGAACCAGGGACCAAGAGATTATGAGTCTCCTGCTCTAACCGACTGAGCTATGGGCCCTAATTCTAAGTCTTCTTGAGCCACTACTTTTTTAATAACTCCATCCTGAATTATTTTCTTAATATAATCCCGCCGTTTAAGTGACTTCAATTTCTTTTCCATGGTTCTGGCAAGATTAATATTTTTAAACTCCTGAGAAAATTTTAGTTCAAACGGACCTAATGACTTGCCCGTATGTTCCCATCCGGAATTATGTTGATCAAGCCTCCTTTTTAAATCTGTTGTGCTTCCAATATAATATTTGCTGTTTCGAAGACTTTGTAGAATATATACAAATGCCATAATTATGAATGACTGAGTCCCGACGCTCGCTTCGCTCGGTCGGGATCCCGACTGCCGACTAAACGTCGGCACGTCGGGACTATGGGCCCTCAATGGTGGACTCAGCAGGGATCGAACCTGCGACCTTCGCCATGTGAGGGCGACGCTCTAACCAACTGAGCCATGAGTCCAATTTAAAATAAGCTTCAGTAGGCCTCAAAGAAGTTTAAATATTACCATAATTTATATATTACGGGTAGTAAAATTTGAGGTGGGCTCGGAGGGTTTTAACATCTATTTGCCCAAGAGCCGTGGGCTTATGCAAAAAGGTGTAGGTATACAGGCTGCCGGCGGCCGCAAGGATCAAACGGGATATTTTTCCCCAACTCCCCATGGAAGCAGTAATAAGCCGGTGCTGACGATACGCATAGGTAAACTCAACCATCCGAAAAACATCATTAAAAGAATTAGCTTTGGCAGCAATTTTAATCATATCAGCCCCGGTTTTTAATGCTTTTTTAAAGATATCTTCCAGATGAGACGGAGTACGGTTGAAATCATGGATAGAAACAATTACTTTTTTCTTGAGCCGATTGGTATACCAAAGGGTTTCTTTCAAAAGCGGTGAGCTCAGTTCAATATCGACGATGTTGACCAGCGGCAGGGCCATCTGCAGAATCTGTCGTTTGCGATTGTTGGACCAATTGACGGCCGCGCCCTCCTTCTTTTGGTTGCGGACGGTCAACAGCAAAGGTATCTTCAATTTCTTTCGAGAGAGAATTTGCCCACGGACATGATCCAAATCCCATCGCTTAAACAAATCCACCCTGATTTCCAGTAAATCCACCTTCCAAGGTTTGATTTGGGCATTAGATTCCCTGTCCGTGATTACTAAAACAATTTTAGGATGCATGGTGCGAACTTTTTACTTCTTAAACAACAAATTAAATTGGAAATGATTCAGCTGCCTGGCCTTCTCGAGAATTGTGGCTATCGTCAAACCTCTGGGTTGGCGATGATACTTCATCCATTCGCGGGAGTAGCGGTTCATCCAGTCGCGGGAGGCTTTTTCAAATCCGATATCATGACCAGCCTTCTCACTTTCCAGCCACTTGTACCGTTCGATCTCTTTGAGGATGGCCCTGTCTTTTAATAATTCCGTTTGAGTCATATTCATACACTCCCTCCTTTTTCACTACTCATATCTTGTATTTGTTTAGCTGATTGAGAGAAATTATGTCATTCCCGAATGCTTTTATCGGGAATCCAGACAAGAAATACCATTTACTGGACCCCCGATTAAAACATTCGGGGGTGACAATAAAATTTTGACCTCGCCGATCCTCTCAAAGAGCTAAACATTTACCATATCTTACCGCGTAAAAAGCTGGACTTCAATTTTTACTTTCCATTTTATTGATCCGTTTTAGGAATGGCATCAAAGGTGTCGTTAGATTTTTTCCGTCACAGCGAAGATGCCCGAAAAAGGCAAAAAAAGCCGTCAAAAAAGCTTACTGCCCATTAAGCTTGTCCTGCACCCAACCCAGAATATTCTTGACCGGATGAGATTGGCTTTGAGGTGATGCATTATCTCTGAGGGGGCCGCTGTTGGCCATGACCTGAATGACCTCTTCGTTCACGGCATGTTGACGAAGCCAAGTAAGGTCACTGGCGGTTAACCAATAGGCGGAATGACTGGATTTGATACGGTTGATGATTTCATCGCTTGGCACACCCTGGCTGGTCCAGGCGACGATCTGGTTCATGGGGATGTAACTTATGGGGACAGTTGAATTCAACTGTCCCCCTTTGTCGTTTAACCTTTCGATTTCCGCTCGATCTCTGGCCGATTGGTCTTTGGCCATGTTTAATTCATCTTGTAGAGACGAGGCATGCCTCGTCTCTACCTGTAATTGTTCTTTGGTTTGCGTTAATTGATCCTGTAAATCCCTGTTTTGATTATCCACTTGATCAACCTTCTGCTGTAAATTATTGACCTTTTCTTCGCTTTGCGCCAATTGCTCCTTGGACTGATTGAATTCATTTTGTAGAGACACAAAATTTTGTGTCTCTGCCTGCAATTGTTCTCGAAGGGTTTGGTTTTCCTCTTTTGCCTTGTATAACGATGCCTGCTTTTTGGAGGCCTTATGTATAGTAGAACCGATAATGCCGCCTATAACCCCGCCAGTCAAAAAGGTGATGACCATAATCCACACCAAAGGATTGCCCTTTACCTTGGCGGTAGCTCCCGCTTCCGCCAAGGCCGGGGCTTTTGGTTTAATCATCTTCCCCACAAACACAGCCAATAAAGCCAATGCCCACACCGCCAGTTCATACACCCCGCCAACCAGGCGAAGCATGAGATTAGGCGGCTTGGAGGTGGCTCTTTTGGATTTGAGGGTGTACCCGCCCAGTGCCCAGTCATGGATCTTATCATGCTTGACTTGGACAGTCAGCGGGTCAAGTCCTAAGCGCTTACAAAGCAAAGCGCCGAAGGTGGGTTCTTCACTAATAGTTTGGGCCACAGCCGCCTTGGGCCGGGTAGGTTTAGCTTCTGGAACTGGTTGGGATGGCGGAAGCTGAGTTTGAGCTTGTGGCTGTGCTGTTTGACCGGTTGGGGCAAGGCAATACTTGATTTCAGGGTGTTTACCAGTCTTGCTGACTTTACCATCGGCTATTAAAGTGGCAATATTGTGGTTGATTGTTCTTGGCGAGACACTTAAAGCTGTTACCAAATCTTTAGTGGATAGGTTGCTGTTTTGCTTCAGGGCTTCAAGGATTTGTTCGGCTATAGTCATATACCAAATGTCTCTATGGCGCAATTATATTGCCAAATCCCCTATTGCGCAATACTAATTGCGGAATCCCCCATATTGCGCAATCATTGCGGAATACCCTATTGCGCAACCTATTGCGAAATCTCCTACATTGCGCAATCCTATTGCGGAATCTCCTATATTGCGTAATCTCATTGCGGAATACCCCATTGCGCAACCTATTGCGGAATACCATACCATTGCGCAACCTCATTGCGGAATCCCCGCTCCAAGAATTCAACCGTTAATTCCTTAAGGTTCACTCCGTATGGCGCATACATTTTGACAGGGATATCCCATTTGGATGCATACTGATAAATAAGCGGCCCCACAGACTCCCAAAGAAGCTGGCCATTACCGCAACCCAATGGAGGAATAGCAATAGACTCAATTCCCCATTCCTTATATTTCACAGAAAGAATTTTTAACCCTTTCTCTATATCTTCAATGTGAGAAGCTGCACGCCAATCACTCTTGGTTGGGAAATTAATAATCTGAGGAGTAAACATGGATTCTCTAAACAAATATGGAACTCCAGGTTTTATCTCATTGCGCTCACAGCGTAAAACATAATCCTTAAACATCTCAGGATAACGTTCCTTAAATTGTTCCGCGATCCCCTTCCCCATAATGCCGACGCAATTAACTGTATTGACCAAGGTTTGAGCCTGCGACTCAAAAATATTACCAATTAAAATTTCCATTAATAACCACCATAAAAAAATAAATTACTATTGATCTCTACTGATAAATCAAAAACTTTCTTAAATTCATCCGAAGCGGTTTGATTTGCAACATATGCTCCTATTATATACTGTGATTCTACGCATTCAGGAACAAAAACTTCAGCGCATTTTATACCAGCCTGTCTATACAACCGCAATAAATTCAGCAATAAAACTCAAATTAGTTGAATCCTTCTCCTCGAATTGTAATGTTGGGTAATCCTTGTTTAATGGGATTAATTCAACATACATATTCTGACCGTCCGGCCCTTTATAACTGCGATATCCCTTGATAGTGAACGTCCCCCTGGTATCTGGATCCGCTTTGCCACGATATTGAAAAAGAAATACTCTGCCAGGTGGATTTGTGTAGGTCCCCACTGGATTGGTCTTGAAAATACAATAATTCCCGTCTTCAATCTTTGGCTTCATGGAGTGACCAACAGCCTTTGCAATAAACATTGTTTCGTTAATCCCTTTGCGGTCAACAGCGATCCATCCCTCCGGCTCAATGTCTGTCCTGCCTTCACCAAACTTTCCACAAGCCGCGGCCAAGGAATATACCGGTAAATGTGTTTTGTATCGTGCTGTTTTGGGCGCATCTGGAACAATTTCTATTTTACCCATCAATGTGTCGAAGGTTAAATGATTATCAAAACTATTAATTAACCTTGAAACCGTTGCGCTCAAGGTAATTTTTTCAGTTGGAATAATGACATATCTCCAAGGTTTAACAATCCCATAATTCCCAATATTTTTCGTCACCAGTTCACAATATTTTTCAGCTGTTTTCTTTTTCTCTTGGACATCAGCCGCGCCAATTTCTTCCTCCGGCTTGACTTCAACCATAACAATCTCATTCTCGAACTCAATAACAAAATCGGGCTCATAACGGTTCTGAGAATCACCTGACTCATCACGCCAGTATAACTCCTCAAACTGTTTTGGTGCCGGACGAAGCCAATTTTCCACATTTGAATCCTTATCCAAAAGATAGGCTAAGCGTCCCTCAAACGAAGAATCAAACCGATACATGAAATGGCACGCCTTTTTAAAACCGGTGTATATTTTTTCTCTCGAAAAAAGATCAATTTGTGACTCCAGCGTTATGGGCTTCTCATTGATTTCAAGTGAAATATTATACTGTTCCAAATAGGGCTTTGGTTCATGAACACCGGATTCAAGATAGCCGTCAGATACGTATTCTTTATACTTCAATATCTGATCATATATTTCTTTGGCAATCTGACGAAAATTATTTTCAACCATCATTTTAACGGTCTTGTCATCACTGACAAAAGACTTATAATGCGTGACCGCCTGTTTCGCAAGTTTGAGAAATAAAACTTTATCCTTACTATCGTAATCAACCAGTGGGTAATCCATTAAAGCCGCAATAATAGTGTTTTCCGGATTTTGTTTTCTTCCTTCACCAAGGCTTGAAACCCGGGTGATTTCTGTTTCCTTTGATCCTTGTTGAATATTACCGAATAAATCTTTTTCTTCGCTTCCCTGTAATCGCTCTTCAAGAATCGATGCTGTGGTCGCGTAACGGCTTAATCTTTTTA
>JAHFGE010000150.1 GCA_023247575.1 Candidatus Omnitrophota bacterium
TTTATTCTGGGGGCTCGCGGTAAGCAGGATGCCTCTTTGATTGTTTCCGTTACCGACGATCTGGTGGCCAAGGGTATTAAAGCTAATGACATTGTCAATCGCCTGGCGCCGCTTTTTGGCGGCAGCGGCGGCGGAAGACCTCAATTGGCACAGGCAGGCAGTAAAGAACCTGAAAAAATCGAATCGGCCATCGCTCAAGCTAAGGACATGATTCTGGTATGAAACTCATTAAACAAACCGGTCAAAACATAGAGAAGCTTTATAATCGGCACTTATGTTTTCGCAAAAAATACGTCGAAGAGAAAGTGCGGGCCATTATTGATGATGTGCGTTTAAATGGGGACGAGGCTCTTCTCAAATATATGCGTCGTTTTGACGGAGTCAAATTAACGGCCCGTCAACTAAGCGTGGGCGAAGCTGAAATTTCCAGTGCGTTTCAAAATATCACGCCGGATTTCGTGGCGGATTTAAAGACCATCATCAACAATGTATCTGTTTATTATAGAAAGCAGCTTAAAAAATCGAGCAAAGTCAAAGGTCACGACGGGATTTTGCTCAAGGAAGAAATCAAACCCTTAGAGTCGGTGGGGATTTATATACCGGCGGGGACAGCGCCTTTGATTTCATCCGTGTACATGACCGCGGTACCTGCGATTATTGCCGGTGTCAAACGCGTGGTTATTGTCACCCCTCCTAATAAAGAAGGTGAAGTGAATCCTTATATTCTGGCGGTGGCCAATCTTTTAAAGGTGAAGGAAATTTATAAACTAGGGGGAGCCCAAGCGATTGCTGCCTTAGGCCTGGGGACTAAAACAATTCCTAAGGTGGATAAGATTGTGGGGCCAGGTAATATGTATGTCACAGAAGCCAAGCGTCAATTATTCGGTTATGTCGATATCGGTATGCTCGCCGGCCCCACGGAACTGGTGGTGATTGCCACCCGCTATAGCAATGTGGATTATGTGGTCGCTGACCTGGAAGCCCAGATGGAGCATATGGGTGGTTTGTCCATTTTAATCAGCACATCCAAGCAAATGATTGAGCAGGTGCGCGCCAGGGTGGCCACTGGCTATTGCATTTATTGCAAAAATATGGATGAAGCGGTGGAGGTCGCTAACAAAATAGCTCCGGAACACTTGCAAATCGTCACCAGTAATGCGATGAGCATTGCCAAAAAGATCAAGCATGCCGGGGCCATTTTCTTAGGACCCTACAGCCCTACAGCCTTAGGTGATTATGCTGCCGGCCCCAGCCATGTCTTACCGACGATGGGGACGGCACGGTTTTTTTCAGGGTTGTGCTTACATGATTTTATGAAAACCAGCCACGTGATTTCTTATTCCAAGAAAGCTTTGGAAAAGGTGCGCGAACCGTTAGGAAAAGTGGCGCACTTAGAAGGCCTCACCAAACACGTGGATTCGGTCAATGTAAGGTTTCAATAACTTCGATTGTCTATGGAAGAACTTTTATACAAAGCCCTTGAAGCTGTCCAAAAAGGACAGAATTATGCTTTTGCCACCATTGTCGAGGCCACCCTCAAAGGCACGCCTCGCAAGACCGGGGCCAAAATGATTGTTTTTGATGACGGCAGTAGCTGGGGAACTATTGGCGGCGGGCGCAATGAGAAAGCCGCTATCGCCGAGTGTCTTAAAGCCATCGCCACTCAAAAACCGACCACGGTCACTTACAATTATTTTGGCCGCAAAGGGGAGTCTGTCTGCGGCGGCCAAATGAAAATTTTTATTGAGCCTTTCTCCTCGAACATTCATTTAGTGATCTGCGGAGCAGGGCACATCGCCTTACCCTTGTCTTTGATCGGAAAAATGTTGAATTTTAAGGTCACCATCATCGACAATCGTAGGGAACTGGCCAATCATGAAAGATTTCCCCACGTCGACCAGATTATTGTTGGTCCACATGCTCAAAAACTGGCCAAGGTTGCGATGAATCGTAATACTTATCTTGCCATTGTCACTCAGGGCAATGAATTTGATTTTGAATGTTTGAAAGCTGTCGTCACCTCGCCAGCGGGCTACATTGGGGTCATTTCCAGTCAGCCTAAAAGGGTTAAATTTTTTGGCCGTCTTAAAAAGGCTGGAGTTAAGGAGCAATATTTGAAGAATATAAAAATTCCCATGGGAGTTGATATTGGGGCCCAGACTCCGGCGGAAATTGCCATTTCCATTGCCGCTGAAATGGTAGCGATCAAGGACAAGGAATATGTGGGAACGGATAAATTTAAAACAAAACCGGGGGACGTATGACCAAAGAAGAAGCCATTGATATCATCCGCGATGCAGGATTTGGATTTTTAGCCACCACAGAAGGCCATCAGCCGAGGGTGAGACCCATGATGCCTTATCTGACCGAAGAAGGAGAACTTCTTTTAGCCTTGCTGGGACGATCGCGCACTATTGCTCAAATTAAAAGTAACCCCCTTGTGGAGGTCTGCTTTGTGGACCGTAAGATGTGGTATTGTCGTGTGACAGGAACAGCCCAGATCAGCAATGATATTTCTAAGAAGCAAATTGTTTTTGAGAATGTCCCCATGTTGCGTCAATATTTTGCGGGGCCGGAAGATCCGAACTATTATCTGGCTGTTGTTAAAATTAAGGAAGCAGAAGCTATGACTCCACATAGCCGTGTGCCTGAACAAATCAGTTTATAATGGATAAACAAAAAGGAGGCAGGTTTATGGAATCTGATAAAAGTAGAATTGTTGTATCCGTTTTGCTGGTAGCTGCTTTAGTGTTTGCGTCTTCCATGGTAACGTATAGTATGAGGACTACCAAATACGACCAGTTAATGGAAAATAGCATTAATCAGTTAACTTGGCTTTTACGTAAAAAGAATTTACAAGTAAAGACGCTTATGGCGCAATTAGAGATCGTCAGAATTGCCCTTGATGAGGCCAATAAAAATTTAGCTTCTGTAAAGACTGATTTGGAATCTGTCGCCAAGAAAGCTCAAACAGCGACTGCAGGAGCCAAATAAGGGTTTTGTCCCCACCGCTTGCCTTAAGCGGCAGGGTCGGCTTAAACCTGCCTGTCGCAAAAGCTTCTGGACAGCCCTGCGTAAATCTGGTATAAAAAATTTTTGTTTCTATATATTGAAAATAAATAAGT
This sequence comes from Candidatus Omnitrophota bacterium, assembly GCA_023247575.1. GTDB lineage: Bacteria > Omnitrophota > Gorgyraeia > Zapsychrales > Fredricksoniimonadaceae > JACQCF01. Next base: position 3,126 of record JAHFGE010000150.1, read on the forward strand.
CATTGGTCACGGGACGTAGCGCAGTTGGATTAGCGCACTTGAATGGGGTTCAAGAGGTCGTGGGTTCAAGCCCCACCGTCCCGACCATTCTGTCAAACGAAATCGGGTTATCCTATGTCTGAAGAATTTAAAGAGCGCCGCAAATTTATCCGTGTT
>JAHFGE010000151.1 GCA_023247575.1 Candidatus Omnitrophota bacterium
TAATTGACTGCCGCGAGATTGGCATTCGCCCGTTTGCAGATCTCACGAACCGTAGTCTTCCGAAACCCACGCTCTGCAAATACCTCGCCCGCTGCGTCCAACAAGCGTGTTCGCGTTTTGATGTTTAGCGGGTCAGGTAAATTGTGAGAAGATTTTAAAACATTCATTTCAAACAATAGTATAAAACAGATGTTTGAATTGTCAATAAAAAAATGAAGCTTAAGCAACAACACGGTGTTGAACCTGTTCCGAAAGCATTTCAGGTCTTTTGTTCATTCACTTTTCGCTTGACTTAAACCTTTTAATATTTACACTGGCCTTAGATGACTTTGAATTAGCGCATTATTCGCAGTAAGAATGAAATATTTTAAGAGGGATGATTGATGCCTCGGATTGTTAAAGAAAAAACAAATCAAAATGAAGAACCGTTAGAAAAGAAGCTGTGGAAGGCAGCCGATAAACTGCGGAAAAATATGGATGCTGCCGAATACAAACATATTGTATTAGGCTTAATCTTCCTGAAATACATCTCTGATGCCTTTGAAGAACTCTATCAAAAGCTGAAAGAAGGCAAAGGCGACTATGAAGGGGCAGACCCCGAAGATAAGAACGAATATACTGCTGAAAAGGTGTTTTATGTGCCACCTTCTGCACGATGGAAATGGTTACAGGGCAGGGCAAAACTGCCCACCATTGGCAAGGATGTAGATGATGCAATGGATGCCATCGAAAAAGATAATCCGTCACTCAGAGGGGTGTTGCCAAAGGTGTTTGCGCAGGAGAAGTTAGACAAACAAAGTTTAGGCGGTTTGATTGACATTATCGGGTCGATAACCCTCACCTCCACCCCCTCTCCCAGTGGGAGAGGGATGAATGCAATTCGGGGTGAGGGACACGGCTCTAAAGACGTGTTAGGCAAGGTATTTGAATATTTTCTAGGCGAATTTGCATTGGCAGAAGGAAAAAAGGGTGGTCAATTTTATACTCCCGGTAGTGTGGTAAAACTGTTGGTTGAAATGCTTGAACCTTATGAGGGCAGTGTGCTTGACCCTTGCAATGGTTCGGGCGGTATGTTTGTGCAGAGTGAAAAATTTGTGGAAGCCCATCGGGATCACTACCGTAGGGGCGTATCGCAATACGCCCTTACATTAAATCCCAAAGACCGTATCTCTATTTACGGACAGGAAAGCAACCAAACCACATGGCGTTTAGCCAAGATGAACCTTGCCATCCGTGGTATTGACAGCAGCAACGTGAAGTGGAACAATGAAGGCTCTTTTCTGAATGATATGCACAAAGATCTGAAGGCCGATTACATCATTGCCAATCCGCCATTCAACGACAGCGACTGGAGTGGAGAGTTACTTCGTGACGATGCCCGATGGAGCGTGCTGGGCCAGAAATTACCACCACCGCCCAATAATGCCAACTATGCCTGGATACAACATTTCCTTTATCACCTGGCGCCAACGGGTCAGGCAGGCTTTGTGTTGGCAAAGGGTTCGCTGACCACCAAAACCAGCAACGAGGGCGATATACGAAAAGCAATGGTGCAAAACGATTTGATTGATTGCATCGTAAATCTTCCTACCAAGTTATTTCTCAATACCCAAATACCCGCCTGCCTGTGGTTTATTCGCCGGAATAAGTCCGGCGAACCCTCACCCGGCGCCTCGCGCCACCCTCTCCCACAGGGAGAAGGGCATTATCGGGGAGGATTTGATTTCTCAGGGCAATTGGAATTGGCGAGAAAGCTTCGGAATAATGCTACACCGGCAGAGCAGCTTTTCTGGGAATTGGTACGGGATCGCCGTTTTCTGGGATTAAAATTCAGACGTCAGCACCAAATCGGAGACTATATTGCGGATTTTTACTGTGATGAAAAGAAACTGGTAATAGAACTGGATGGCGGAGTACATGACGAGCCCACACGGATAAAGATCGATCATAAGCGGGATGCCTATATGAAATCGCTTGGCTTAAACGTGCTTCGTTTAAGTAATGAACAATTAATGAGTAATCCGGAAAAAGTTTTAACTTCAATTGCGTCTGCACTTTCCCCCTCGCCCTCTGGGAGAGGGGCAGGGGTGAGGGTGAACGAATCTCGCAACCGAAAGGGAGAGATTCTGTTCATAGATGCCCGCAATATGGGCTTTTTAATAAACCGTAAAAACAGGGATTTGTCCGATGAAGATATTGCCCTGATTGCAACCACCTATCACAACTGGCGCACAGGCAAAGGCGAATACAAGGATGTGCAGGGCTTTTGCAAATCAGCAACATTGGATGAAGTGAAGGCCTTGAACTATGTGTTGACACCCGGTAGATATATTGGCTTGCCTGATGACGAAGACGATTTCAATTTTACCGAAAGGTTTAATGCCTTAAAAGCAGAATTGGAACGGCAGATTGCGGAGGAAATCACACTTAATGCTTTGATAAAAGACAACTTATCTCGAATAAAACTACCGGAAGGAAAGTAAACTTAATTATTGATAAGTTTACTTTGTTAAGTTAAAGTATACTTGCTTGAATATAAGTTTACTTTCGAAAGGTGAAATGAAAAAAACATTCGATATAGAGTCCTTTAAGGCAGGCCACTTTGAAAAAAGCATTGGGTACAGCTATTTTGTGCCAAAGCCTGTAAATAATCAATGGCAGTGGAAGGATGCCCAACTCAGCACCCTGCTGGAAAAAGCATCCATCAGCTTAGGTGAACTTAATTCCTTTGCACGGCTGGTGCCCAATATTGACCTGTTTATTCAACTACACGTCACCAAAGAAGCTGTTATTTCAAGCCGGATCGAAGGCACGCAAACCAATATAGACGAGGCTCTATTGCCGGAAGAAGAAATAAACCCTGAAAGGCGGAATGATTGGCTCGAAGTGCGCAACTATTCGGAAGCCATGAAACAGGCAATAAAAGAGTTGGAAAAACTCCCGCTTTCATCCAGACTGCTCTGTAAAACCCATGAAATGCTCCTCTCCGGGGCGAGAGGAGAACATAAAATGCCAGGTAAATTTCGCAAAAGCCAAAATTGGATTGGCGGGGCAAGTTTGAATGATGCGGTATTTATTCCGCCAGCGCATACCTACGTCAATGAATTAATGGGTGACCTTGAAAATTTTTTACACAATGAGGATATACACGTACCCGCACTTATACGCATAGGCATTGCGCACTATCAATTCGAAACCATTCATCCTTTTTTAGACGGCAACGGACGCATAGGCCGCCTGCTGATTACGCTTTATTTGGTGAGCAAAAGAATATT
>JAHFGE010000152.1 GCA_023247575.1 Candidatus Omnitrophota bacterium
TTAGTCGCATCTAGAAGAACTTCTACCAATCCATTTATATGCCGGTCAACCGCCTTCAATCCTGCTTGAGGTAATCCTAAATGTCTGGCCACAGAAGACCTCACGAAATCTCTATTGAGAGTCTCCCCCTCAATGGCCGATGTTTTGATGACTTCTTCAGTTAAAATTTCTGCCTGTGCCTGAGGAGTTAATTGGAAACCAAGTGCCTTGCCTCTAGCTAAAATTTCACCTTGCATCTGCCTGGCCTTCCCTAACAAAGGCAAAAGCTGGTCGCTCTTCCATGAAAATTTGGTCCAGTGATCTCGCTGCCATATATATTTCATTTAACCCGTCCCTTTAATCGCTTCATATTCTGAAGCAATTATAGCATCCAATCGCTTCCTTGACCAATGAAATTTTATAGGATTTAAAACCGTTGGGTGTCGGTCACAACATCTGAATCCCCCCATTCGGCAATCCCATTGCCGAAACCTCCATTCATGGCCGAACAATAAACCCAGATGAGGGTTGTACGAGTTATTGACAATCTTCTAAAAGGTGCTATATTTATACCGTAAGCTATTCATTAGACTTACGTATACACGCGGCCCCGACTCATTCGAGTCGGGGTTTTCGCATTTTAGGGCCCCGATACCATTGACCAAAATCAAAATATTTACTGCAAACCTGCCATAATTCTTTACCCACCATCCCTCTAACGCCAAATATATAAACATTCTTACCCTTAAGTCTTAACCGCTGTAATGGCTCTTTAAAATCTGAGTCTCCTGAAAAAATAAGAACTCCTGAAACATAGTCAGCCGCATCTAATAAATTTAAAGCTATTTCAACGTCAAAATTACATTTAGGCTCTTCGATCTTGATACCTTGCTGTTGCAGATATTCCACTAATTCACTTAATTTAGCATGCGCCTGTGAATCAAAAAGGCCTAAGGTAATCGGTTTAACAAAAAGACCCTTCGTAATATCCTTTCTGATCCATTTAACAGGTTTAGTAATAACAATAGCTCCTGTTTGCCTTAAATGACGATGAAAATTCTCGGATTTATTTAACTCCCTTTGATTTAAACCGTAATAAATGCGAACCTCATTAAGCACGCTTATTTCAAACAATTGTTTGATGACATAAAAAATACTAAAATTCCACTTCAGCGTTGCTTGCCAATGGAATATATTCGATAGATCCAAATAAGCAATGAGACGCTTTTCTGACAAAAATTCTTTGGTTTGAGAAATAGACATAGTTTCCCCCTGCAATTAAATGGTTTAACTTTTTAATTAGGGGAATCTATGTCAACGCATGGGGAATGCGATTAAGGCTATATTATCCTTTATCAAGCCTGATTTTTTTCAGGCAACCCCTTCTATTTGTGGCTCATTCTCAACGCCTTTTCAATCATGGCCACATCTTGATTGATCTCATCTTCCTTGGGCAATTTGTCATGGGCCTTGAGGATTAAGGCATAGGCCTGCTCATAGTCTTTGAGCTTATACAGCAGTTCCGCCTTGGTGCTCAAATACATGCCATTGTCGGGGTCCAGTTTGATGGCTTTATCAATCATTGCCATGGCCTGGCGCAATTGAACACCCTTTTTATAGCAGTTATAGGCAAATCCATTATAGGCGTTACCCAACATTTCTGTTGCTGCTGGATTATCAGGATTCATTTGATGATACTTTTGGGCATAGGAAATCGCCTTCGCATATTCCCCCATTTCCACATAAAGGATGGCGTAATCATAATCCAGCTTCTCGTAGAGGCGATCATGGAGGCCCCTGGCCTTATCCAGCCATTCCAGGGCTGTTTGATAATCTTTAGGGGTATTTTGATTTTTACCCAGCAATAAATAGGTGTCTGCCAAAGTTACATAGGTAAGAATGTATTGAGGGTTAAGCTTTAAAGCCATGTTGAGATGTTTGAGGATTTCGGGTAATTGTTTTTTAAAATCGGAGTAATGGGCATTCCTTAACACACAAGCATACAGGCGGTGGGTTTTATAATTTTCCGGCTCCGCCTCCAGCGCCGCCTGAGCCATTTGAATAAGCCCCGGGTGGTCCGACTTTTCTTGATTGATGAAATGTTGATAAAGACCATAGTAGGTGTCCGGGGTGTCCTTGTCCTTTAAAGCGATGGTTTTCATGAGCCTGCCGGCGGAGGCATAATCACCTTTATAGAAATAATAGATGGCCAGGTCATAGTAGAGCATGGCTTCATCCGGGAACTCTTTGAGCGCCTGATCCAAGTAGGGCTTGGCCTCGTCCCATTTTTTCTGGTTTAACAGATCATCGGCCAGCCACCCCTTAAGGTCTTTGTTGCGTTCATTGGGACAATATTCTATGGCGCGTTTCAACACCTCTTCGGCTTTGTCCCACTGTTGATAGCTATAATAAAACGAGGCTAATGGAATATATTTGTCAACATCGCTTGGATTGGTACTGATGGCTGTTTCCATGTCATCGATGCCAGATACAACACGGTAAGCATCTAAATCGCTGCTGGCTTGATTGGACAATCCTGGAGATTCAGAGGCCGGTTTTGCAAAGATGAGTCCAGAATGCAAAAAGAAAATGATGGTGAGAATGTGGTGGGCGGGTGTAGCGAGTCGAACCATAAATGAAAAACTATTTAATCGAATCATACTCCCAAAATAGGGAAAGTCAATTGAATATTCTCCTCATCTTGATCCCAATTGGCGGGGTTATCGATAATGTATTGTCGAATTTGGTTTAATTCCAATTCGTTGCGGATGATGTGTTCGTGATAATTGCGTTGCCAAATAAAACGGCCGTGTGTATTGCATAACCCATTAATGCGTTTGGCTACAATGGATTTGAATTGCCCAATGATGGCACCCAATGATCCGGATTGAATTGTATAATGATTATTATCCGTACGGGCGACCCGGCGGGTCGCCCCTACACCATTAATAATTATTATTCCATGAACATGATTTGGCATTATTATAAACGCATCTAAATTTATATTTGACCGTACATGCGCCGTTTTATACCATTCATCCCTTACGATTTGACCCCATGTGTTTTCATTCATTCTCCCGTTAATGATTTCCCCAAAAACATTTAATCTTTCATACGTACAAATCGTAATGAAATATCCGCCCTCTGACCCATAATCAAAATTCCTTAACCGAATGGATTGTCGTTTTGTGGGCATAAATCCCCGTTGTTAAATGAATTGTAGGACATATTCGGGGAATTTAAATTTTGATTTATCCTTGGGGAAAGGATG
>JAHFGE010000056.1 GCA_023247575.1 Candidatus Omnitrophota bacterium
GTGGTTGTTTACTGCGCAAAACACTTATACTTTTAAATTCCTTAACAAAACTCTGGTGGTGTATCACAATTCCTTACGTCGAGATACCTTTGGACCTAAGGCAGCCACAGCTTCTAAAATCATTTTGAGTTATCCTGAACGTGGCCGCAAGGTGGAAATCATCGGGAGTGTAGTCACTGGCTCTTTGGCGGAGGATATTCGTCAAGGTAAGCTGCAGCAAATTGATGTGATTCTCGCATGACGAAGCCGGGAAAATAGAATATAATTAATAGGTAGGGGCGAACCGTCGGTTCGCCCGTACAAGGAGAAAGTCATGAAAAAGCCATTGGTGGGCATCATTATGGGCAGCCAGTCGGATTTAAACATTATGGGACAAGCAGCCGATATCCTTAAGGAACTGGGCGTGCCTTATGAAATCACCATTGCCTCGGCCCATCGTGCCCCTAAGCTTGTCTATGAGTATGCGCAAAATGCTCTCAAACGTGGATTAAAGGTCATCATTGCCGGTGCTGGCGGAGCTGCTCATTTACCAGGCGTGGCCGCTGCTTTGACGACGTTACCGGTTATTGGCGTCCCCATTAGGTCTGCTCAATCCATAGAAGGCTTGGATTCTTTATTGTCCATTGCCCAAATGCCTGAAGGTGTGCCGGTGGCTACCATGGCTGTCAATGGGGCTAAAAATGCTGGTATTTTAGCGGCGCAAATCATAGGTACTTATGATCGACTGTTGAGTCAAAAATTGGTTGATTATAAAAATGTTTTAAAAAACAAAGTCAAGGCTTCCGCTAAGACTCTTAAAGCCAAAGGTTGGCGGGCTTTAAGGTAATTTCGTACATTTAAGAAAGGAGCGTAGTAAAATGGTAAAGAAAGTTTTAACGATGATGGTCGTGGTTGGGGTAGTGGTATGGGGGATAGCGACCCAGGGTTTGGCGCAAAATACGACCGTACAAACGGCGCCAACAGAGAACACACAGACGCTGCTTAAGGAGAATGTTAAGCCTGCTAAACATCATAAGAAGGCTCATTCCAAAACAGCCAAAGCTGGCAAAGAAAAAACAGGTAAAAAAGGTAAGAAGAAACATACAAAATCAGAACCAAAGCCTGAAGATCAAGCTCCAGCATCAAATAATTAATAAATTAACCGTAGAGACGCCATTAATGGCGTCTCTACGGACAATTCTGCACCAAATATTTTCCAATCTATCGTTATTGGTCATTTAAATTTTAGGAGGCCATATGATAAGTCAGGGAGTTAGCCTCATCAATGAAAAGGTCAAGAAAGAGGCTGCTGTTCTTGACGCTGTGCGTTTACAGATCAGCAAGGTGCTTATTGGTCAACATGCCATGGTTGACCGCCTTTTGATCGGCATTTTAGGTAATGGCCATATCTTGCTGGAGGGGGTGCCTGGTTTAGCTAAGACCACAGCAGTGAGAATTCTGGCCCAAACCATCCAGGCTAAATTTCAGCGTATTCAATTTACTCCTGACATGCTCCCCGCAGATTTAATCGGCACCCTTATTTATGACCAGCACAGCGGCCATTTCAATATTCACAAAGGCCCTGTATTTGCCAATATCATTCTTGCGGATGAAATCAATCGGGCGCCGGCTAAAGTGCAGAGTGCTTTGTTGGAAGCGATGCAAGAGCGTCAGGTCACGATTGGTGAGGAGACGTTGAAGCTTGATGATCCTTTTCTCGTCTTGGCCACCCAGAATCCGATTGAGCAGGAGGGAACTTATCCTTTGCCTGAAGCCCAGGTCGATCGCTTTATGTTAAAAGTAAAAGTAACGTACCCTTCTAAAGAAGAAGAACTTAAAATTTTACGCCGCATGGGCCTGACCCAGAGCCATTTCGATGTTCAGCCTGTGTTAACACCGCAGGATATTCTTCGTTTACGGACGGTGGTGGATGAAGTGTATATGGATGAGAAAATTGAGCATTACATTGTTGATTTAATCGAAGCGACGCGCAGCCCGGAAAATTATCAATTGAAAGATCTTAAAAACTTTATTCAATATCCTGCCAGCCCCCGGGCCACGATTTATTTGAGCATCGCCAGCAAAGCCCATGCTTTTATCCAAGGTCGCGGCTTTGTCAGTCCTCAGGATGTCAAGTCCATCGGCATGGATGTCTTGCGCCATCGAGTTATTGTCAGCTACGAAGCCGAGGCGGAAGGCAAATCTTCGGAAGAAATTATTAAAAGAATTTTTGATGAAGTTGAGGTGCCGTAGGGTCCCGTAGGGGCACGGCATGCCGTGCCCGTACGAGCATATATGATCCCCAAAGAAATCTTAGATAAAGTCCGTCGCATTGAAATTACCACCTCGCGATTGGTCAACGATGTCTTTGCGGGCGCTTATCACAGTGCCTTCAAAGGCCGCGGCATGGAATTCGACCAGGTGCGTGAGTATCAAGTCGGTGATGATATTCGTTCCATTGACTGGAACGTTACGGCCCGCACGGGAAAAGCCCATGTGAAACAATACGTGGAGGAGCGTGAATTAAGCATCATGATTTTAGTCGACGCTTCCGCTTCCAATCAATTTGCCTCTCAAGGGACTTTGAAGAACCAGTTGGCAGCGGAATTGGCAGCGGTGCTGGCTTTTGCGGCTATTGGCAATAATGATAAAGTAGGACTTTTAATTTTTACGGATCAAGTTGAGCTTTATATTGCCCCCCGTAAAGGCAAAAGCCATGTGTTAAGGGTCATTCGTGAAGTGCTTTATTTTAAACCTACCTCTGGTGGGACGAATATTCCGGTGGGTTTGGAATATTTTAACCGTGTTTCCAAGCGGCGTTGCGTGGGTTTTTTAATCTCCGATTTTTTTCAGGATGGCCTTCAGAAATCTTTAAATTTGACCAATAAACATCACGATTTAATTGCTGTGACCCTCAATGATTTACGCGAGAATACTTTACCGGCGTGTGGCCTTATTCAGATCAAGGACGCTGAGACCGGGCAGTTAAGATTAGTGGATACTTCCGATGAAAAGATCAGGGCGTGGTATGAGGAAAAATCCCAAGAGCGTTTGAGCCAGCGCCAGCGCCTTTTTGGATTAACTGGCATGGACCATATTGACCTATACACTCATGAATCTTATACCTCAGCATTGGTATCTTTTTTTGCCGGCCGAAGACGACGAATATGATCAATGATATTAAAGACGTAAAAGCCCCTGTTGATTTGCCCAGTGCATTTGTTTGGGTTTGGGTTGTTTTGGCCGTTATTCTTGTAACTACGGCCGTGGTTTTTTTGTTTTTATGGTTGAAGAAACGCCCGGCTCAGAAAGAGAAGACAGAAATTCCAGTTGTTTTGCCGTGGGACAAAGCTTATCAGAGATTGGAAAATTTACGATTGAGAAAATGGATTGAACAGGGATACTTTAAACCATTTTATATCGAACTTTCGGATATTGTGCGTCACTATCTGGAAGATAGGTTTAATATTAAGGCTCCCGAAATGACAACAGAAGAATTTTTAAGTTCTTTGAAGAATTCCCCAGCTTTAGATAACGAACAACAACAGACGTTAAAAGAATTTCTTTTTACCTGTGATATGGTGAAATTCGCCAAGCATCAACCGACAGGTTTTGACGCTCAAAAAAGTTTTGATTTGGCTAAACAATTGATTGACCAAACCCATGGAATTTAAAAGTCCATACTTTTTATTATTTATTCCCCTTTTGTTCGCCTCCTTTTATTTATGGAGAAAGCGCGTCAGGGAAGCTTCCTTTCAATTTCCCTCCCTGACGATCGTGGAAGGTGCTCCCGCGGGCTGGAGATGGAAGTTTTATCGCCTGCCGCAATATCTTAGGTGGTTTGTCTTATTATTGTTGATTATAGCTTTGAGTGCTCCTCGCAAAGTCCTTGATCAAACCGTGGCGACCTCACAAGGGATTGATATTGTTTTGAGCTTGGATGTCTCAGGCAGTATGGCCGCCGAAGATTATATCGTCAATGGACATAGAGTCAGCCGCGTGGATATCATCAAGTCGGTCGCCAAAGATTTTATTGATCGCCGCATCAGTGATCGCATTGGTTTGGTTGTCTTCGGGTCTCAAGCTTATACCGTTTGTCCTTTGACTACGGATTACCAATGGCTCAAAGAAAATTTAAGCCGGCTAAAGATAGGAGTGATCGAGGGTAACACAGCCATCGGGTCAGGAATAGCCCAAAGCCTGTTACGCCTTCGCAATTCTAAAGCCAAATCAAAAGTGATCATCCTTATGACCGATGGAGGTAACAATGCCGGCCGTATTGATCCACTCACCGCAGGCAGAATGGCTAAAGCTTTGGGGATAAAGGTTTATACCATTGGCGCAGGCAGTAACGGCATGGCGCCCATTCCGGTTGAGATGTTTGGTCAAACTGTTTATCAAACCATTCCCGTTGACCTGGAGGAAGGGCCTTTAAAGCAAATTGCCAGCATGACAGGAGCCAGATATTTCAGGGCTTCTGATACGCAGGCCTTAAAGCAGGCCTATAAAGATATTGATGCTTTAGAGAAAACCAGGATTCAAACCAGGGGATACCGTCAATACCGGGAATCGTTTTGGATTTTTGTCATAGCAGCGTTAGGTTTGCTGGCTGCTGATATCATTTTGGCGAATAGTTTGTTTTTAAAAATACCATGAGATTCGCAAATTCTGTTTTATTAAATTGGCTTTGGTTTTTACCCGTCTTGTGGATTATATTGCAATGGTTGTTACGCCGGCGATGCAAGATGATGACGCGTTTTGCGGCAGAAGGCCTTTTGGAAAAAATAGCTTCCGATTTTTCCCTTAAACGCATTCAATGGAAGAATTATTCTCTTCTGGTCGCTTATATTTTTTTCATTGGAGCGTTGGCACGTCCGCAATGGGGATATTCTATAGAGAAAGTTAAGCAGCAGGGGTTAGATATTATGATCGCCGTGGATGTTTCCAAAAGCATGTTGACGCAAGATGTAAAGCCCAATCGTCTGGAGCGCACCAAGTTAGCCATCCGGGATTTATTAAAAAAAGTGCAAGGGGACAGACTAGGACTGATGCCCTTTGCAGGAGTGGCGTTTATGATGTGCCCTTTGACTACGGATTATGACGGGTTTGCCATGAGCCTCGATGATTTAAGTATTGACAGCATTCCGGTAGGAGGAACCAACATTGCTAGGGCCATTGAGGAAGCTTTAAAAACATTTGGTTCTGAGCAATTGAAATATAAGGCATTGGTCATTTTAACCGATGGTGAAGAAGAACAGGGTGATGCCTTGGCAGCAGCAAAAAAGGCTAAGGGAAAAGGGATTCGTATTTTTACCATAGGTATTGGCACTAAGGAAGGTGATTTGATTCAAGTACCTCAAAGTGATGGGAGCATGGAATTCTTAAAAGACGCCCGAGGGAATTTTGTTAAATCCCATCTCAATGAAGGCCTCTTACAACAGATCGCTTATGAAACCGGCGGGGCCTATGTGCGCTCCAGCGGGGCTGAATTCGGACTGGATTATCTGTATAGTCATGAGTTGTCGAAATGGGCCAAGCGCAATTTTCAGGAAAAAACAGAGAAGAAATATTATGAACAATTTCAGTGGCCGCTGGCGCTGGCTATCATTTTATTAGGGTTATCTTTATGAGAATTTTAATTATAATTTTTTTGACCTTCTCAACCCCCGGGGTTGGGGAGGTCTGGGCGTCACAAAGATCCCAGGTCAAAGAGGGGACGGAAGCGTTTAAAAACCAACAATGGGATCAGGCCATTGATCACTATATGAATGCCATGGAAGGAAATAAAAATACCGATATCGTCCAGTATGATTTAGGCACAGCCTTTTATAAAAAAGGTAACTATGACCAATCGATGGAACATTTACAAAAGTCCATTTCTACTAAAAATACGAAATTATCTTCGAAAACTTATTATAATTTAGGCAATGCTCTTTACAAGAAGGGGAGAAGTTTGGAAAATAATAATATAGACGGAGCCATTGATTCTTTACAAAAATCTCTGGCCAATTATGCTACGGGTTTAAATTTAACTCCTAAGGACCAGGATGGTACGTATAATCGAGATGTTGTTCAAAAAGAATTAGAGCGCTTAAAGAAAAAGAAACAGCAGCAATCACCGCAACAACAGAGCCAAGGCCGACAATCTCAGGCTCAACAGCCTCAGAATGCCTCGGCGGGTCAAAATCAAAAATCTGATCGTCAGCCATCAGGGCAAGGCGCTGTTCAACAGCGACAGAATTTGGAGAAACAGCAAACCCCGACGCTTCGGTCGGGGCAGGCTCAGCAAGTTCTGAATGATTATGAGAGTGAGGAAGCGCCTAAAGGGCTTTTGAATTTTGCCGACCGTCATCAGAAAGAAGAGAGCCATGTGGATAGGGATTGGTAGATATTTAAGCTTTGTCATTCCCGAATGCTTCTATCGGGAATCTAGAACTTGCAAGTCTGGACCCCCGATTAAAACATTCGGGGGTGACGAATATTGTTTACTAGCATTATGCGTATTAGTGATTTTATTTCCCATTAAGCTATTTGCTGAGGATACCAGCTTCCAGGCCACAGTTAATTCCAACAAGGTTTCTTTACAGGATGTGGTGGAATTGACTTTGACGGTTCATGGAGTTAAAGGTGATGTGCCTATGATTAACCTGCCTGCCTTGGATGGTTTTGAGGCCCGTTTTGTAGGACCATCGACGAAACTCACTATTATTAATGGGGTTACTTCCAACGAGCATTCCTTCATTTATAATCTTTTTCCCTCCAAGGTTGGCCATTTTCAAATCCCTTCCCTTTCCTTAACATTGGATGGCCAAACATATCATACAGGCCCTATGGACATCGAAGTCACCAGTCCATCGGCCCAGCCAGCTAATCCACCAGGGGGCAACCAAACAGAGGAAACCATCAATGATAAAGTATTCATGGTGGCTTCTGTGAGTCCTCAACAGGTTTATGTAGGGCAAAAAACCAAATTGCAAATCAAAGTTTATGTCAAAGACCTCTCGTTGCAATTGGCCGCAGCACCATCTTTGATCCCCAATGGATTTACAGCGGATACATCGGCCACTATGAATAAAACCAAAGAGATTGTCAATGGCATGAGTTATGAGGCGCTGCAATTCGAGACCAATATTTATCCCACACGAGCAGGGGATATGATGGTAGGCCCCTTGCAGGTTAATGGAGATTTGATTTATCGCACCAAACAAAACGATGACTTTTTTGGTGATCTTTTTGCCACTGAACAAAGGCGGCCGATTGCCCTGCATGCGTCAGCGGTTCCTTTACACGTATTATCCTTACCTTCTGCGCCGGCTGATTTTTCCGGTGCTGTGGGGCCATATGATTTCAAGGCCAGTGTTGGCCCCGACGGTACCGTCGGGGCTGGCCCTACCGCCGTGAAAGTGGGCGACCCTTTGACGCTGCATATGTCCTTGACGGGCCGGGGACGCATCAAAGGTGTAACCTTACCGGCTTTTGTCAATAGCCAATTTAAAATCTACGACCCTCAAGTGAAAGAAGACGAAAATTCTAAGACTATTGAACAGGTGATTATTCCCACCAGCCAAAATATTACCGAGGTACCCGCAGTATCTTTCAGCTATTTTGACCCACAGGAAGGGCAGTATAGAACTATGACTCAGGGACCTTTTCCCATTAAGGTTTTGGCACAGGCGCCAGGGCAGGAATTTAAAGCTTGGGGATTTGTAGATAAAACCAAGATGGCTGCTGAAAAACCGTTCGTGGTGAAATTCGATTGGGTCCAAAAACTGGCGACCCAGGCCCTTCATCGTGCCAAGGTTACAGTTAGGAATTGGAAATTTTGGGTTTTGATATCCCTAGCTGGCCTGGCCTGGTTGAGCTGGAAAATCTGGCAGAAATTTCAATTGAGACTGGCCAATGACCAGGCTTTTGCCCGACGTTGGAGGGCTGATAGTAAGGCTAAGGGCTTGTTTAAGCAGACTAGAATTTATTTGCAGCAGAATAATCCTAAAGAATTCTATAGCTGTCTGCACAAGACTTTGAATGATTACCTGGCTGATAAAATGCATCTGCCGCCAGCGGGCTTGACCTTACATTTGGTTGAAACCCGCCTGAAAGACATTTCTGTAGACCCCGCCAAATTAGAAATCATCAAAAATCTTTTCGACCGCTGTGACCTAGCCAGATTTGCTTCCGCAAGAGTTTCTTTAGATGAAATGACCGGCGATTTTAAGAAACTAGAGGAACTGATCGGTTATTTATCTAAAATTTTAAAGTAAGGAAATGATTTTGCGGCTATGGTTCGCCTAACGCTTCTAGGTCTGCTTTATCTTTCTTGCGACCAATAGCTCTTTTATTGGAAATGAGTAATCTACGGCTCAAGAAAAAAACAGGAATGCTTCCGTACTTGCCTTTGATTTTTGCTTTGGATGCCTCTTGCCAAGAAACACCTGAAATAGAAGTTATGATATCAATACGTACAGGAGGGTGTCCCAGCTGGATGACATTATCTGGCTTGGTAAAATCATCGGCTGATAAGCCTATATGGCCGAAACCAAAATCTTTTAATGCTTCAAAAATTTTCTGAGCGTTATCACGGCTGCATTCTATAAAAAGGTCAATATCGCCCGTTGTGCGGGGTGCACCATAGAAGGCGAGGGCATACCCACCGACAATAACATATTTAATTTGATGGGCGTTGAATAACGCGAGCAACTCTTTGAAGTCGGGCTGAACGTCCATAGATTTGATTTCTTAAATAATCCACCGTTGCAACCCGTTTTTCCGGGGGCTGCCTTAACCAGTAATGTAAATCCTCGCCAATGGATATCTTTTGAAGACGAGTCTTTTTAAAAACTTTTTTGATCATATGAAAATTATAACAAATAAATTTATAAAAATCATTTCAATTGGCAATATTATTCTCAGCATCAATTTCTTCTAAAATGACCTGCGCTGCGCGATGGCTCGCACCAGGCTCACCCAATGAGGTTTTGACTTTTTTTAATTCCTCGACGATATTTTGGTCTTTAAGGACGGATTCAATAGCAGAAGCGATGTTTTTGGGTGTGCAATCATTCTGAATGAGTTCAGGGACAATTTTCCTGCCAGCTACCACATTGACTAAGCCGATATACGGGATTTTGATGACCGCCTTGGCAATGAAGTAGGTCAGCCAGGACGTTTTATAAATAATGACCATGGGCTTATTCAAAAGCGCTGTTTCCAAAGTAGCGGTCCCAGAAGCTACCATGGCGGCATTCATGGCGTTGATGGCATCGTAGGGATTTCTTTCATAAATTTTAATTGGCAGGCCATGCGGGATATAACGTTGGAGGCTTTCTTTTTGAATGGTCTGTGCTTTTAATA
>JAHFGE010000153.1 GCA_023247575.1 Candidatus Omnitrophota bacterium
GCCGTTATCTGTTTGTCGCATAGGTTCCTTGGGCAGTACATTGAACTTTTTGAGGAAGTGATTGATATAGACGGCGAATAGTTCCGCGTGGGTCAGCGAGAGGTTATTAGCAAAACCTGTCCTGACTTCGTCAATGGGACACCCAAATCACTCAAATTTTATGTATAAAATCTCTCAATCATATGTAAGACAACATTAAAAATGAGGCACCCGTTTTTTCCATTTTTATGCGTAAATCTCTCAAATTTTTGAAAAGTGACGAAGTCAGGAGGTTATTAGCAAAACCTGTGAGGAGAATTCCGCAGGACACCTCCCGATGAGTGTACTGAACCTGGGGTAGATTGAGCATTTTAGCTTGCAGGTAGTATTCAGGGATATCCATCAAATCTTTAGTGTCCTCCATGGACTGCGCGTAGAGTTCAAAGAGTTTTTTCACGGCACGCAGGTTGTTTTTTGTGGCGTGTTTCTTAGGACGCTTTCTTGATGGTATTCCGGCGTCACGCCAGATTTTGCGCATGGTCTTTGGGGCTTGAGGGAGATCCTCCAGAACACGGACTTGTTCCGCGCCAAGCCGTTTGTACTTGCTCTTTAATTTGATAATATGATCTTTGATATATTGAGGGGTTGCTCGAGGAGAATGATGGGGCTTATGGGAACGGTCGGCCAGGCCAGAATATCCTTCTGTTTCGAAGCGATCCCGCCAGGTGCGTACGACAGACGGGCTGGTATGAAAGAGTGTGGCCGTGGGCTTAACACCGATTTCAAGGGTCTTTTGAACCATCTGGTAACGCCATGGTTTCTTATCTTTACTTTGTCTCATAACTTGATAGTATTGGTAGGGACACATGCTTTTTGGTCTCCTTTCTGTCTTGCTAGGACTTTAGGAGCCATTATGTGTCCATTTTTATTGAATCAACAGTATCCTTTTCGAATCCTTCAGCATTGGGGCCAAATTGTCTGAACCATTCCGTGACACGACACCAGCGGCGGTAATCAGAAGTGTTGGTATAAATCGCGTTGCTGGGTTCATAAGGTAAAAAATGCTCTTTTATCGGATTTAACGGTTGTTCTTTTAAAAAAACCTCTTTATTCGGCTTTATATTGAATGATCTCTTGGATGGTCGACCAAGGAGACTCTGGCAAAAAGCCTGATAATCCTTTTGAATGGCTTTAAAGACATTAGCCGTGACGCATAAAATTTTCGCCGTCTCCCCAGGTATCAGGAGGGGGTAAGGATCAATGGTACCATTCCCACACCCATACTGCCATAACGTTTGACATTATTAACGACACATGTTATGCTTTTCTTGTGATACATTCATTCGCTTGCAAGGAAACAGAGCATCTTTTCAATCGTGAATATTCACGAAAACTACCCTTAGCAATTCAGCGTGTAGCCCTTCGCAAGCTTTGGATGCTGGATGCTGCAGTTGAATTGAATGCTTTACGGGTACCGCCGGGTAACAGACTTGAGGCTTTATCCGGAAACAGGTTAGGTCAGCACAGCATCAGGATTAATGATCAATGGCGAATATGTTTTGTTTGGAGCGATGGCAATGCACACAATGTTGAAATTACCGATTATCACTAAGGAGGGATATAGATATGAAAAATAAGAAACTATCACCCATACATCCTGGAGAAATCCTTTTAGAGGAATTTTTAAAGCCCATGAGCATAAGCCAGTACCGGTTGGCGCAGGATATTAATGTACCGCCAAGGCGCATAAATGAAATCGTTCATGGTACGCGCACAATCACGGCTGATACAGCTTTGCGGCTGGGGAAATACTTTGGTATTTCGCCGCAATTTTGGGTTAATTTGCAGGCGCATTATGACTTGGCCGTTGAAGAAGACCATCTTGGCAATAGGCTTGAACGTGAAGTACATGTTTTTGCAGCAGCTTAAAATGCTCCCCGCGCGGGAGCGTGGACGGATTCGGCCCAACCAGATGGATATTTAAAGGATATGAGGCGCCGTGATCCAGAGCTTTCCAAAGGGTGGGGGCAAATTGCCACCCCCCTTTAAATGTATGAGGATTATTAATGTGCGCCAGAGTGAGAGTATCGTTCTACAATCCTTTGGCTGTGGGCAAAGAGCTTGAGGAGGGATTGTCCAATCAGGTCACGGTATTTCCGATGCATTTTCAAATCCTGTAAAATGCGGCGGGCTTTATTCAGTCGGGTTTCTACCGCTTTTAAGGCATACTGCAAGCTTCCTGTGGTCACGAAAATATTTTTCACTTCTTCCAGGTCTTTGAGAGATTTGGTTTTTTTATTAAAAATTTTTAAAAATCGTGTACGCGCAGGGCCTTTCAAGGTCTTGTAGGCATGCACCACCATGATGGTTTTTTTGCCTTCGGCCAGGTCACTGAGGATAGGTTTGCCGATATTCTTCTCCGTCTCAAAAATACCAATAATGTCATCCTGAATCTGGAAGGCCTGGCCTGTCAGGATACCGAATTCGGAAATTTTTTTGATGTCACTCTCAGGGGCGCCCGCTAAAATAGCACCGGTGACCATGGGGCAGTCAAAGGTATAACGGGCGGTTTTCAAGGTGTAATTTAAATATACATCGTTCTCGGTGATTTGATCGATCCCTGTAACGCCATGAACAGTGTCAATAAACTCTCCCATGGCGGTAAATGCCGCGGTTTGGATAAAATATTTGAGGGCTCGTTCTTTGCGCTGTGGGGATTCATGGATGGACAAAAAAGCGTCAATGGCCAGCGCATAGATGATGTCACCGGCAATAATACCTAAATCAGTCCCTAATTTGCGGGGGTTAGCCGTAGCAACAGTTTTTGCCAGAATTTTATGTAAGGTGGGCCGTCCGCGGCGCAAATCAGAACAATCAATAATATCGTCGTGAATAAGCATGAAATTATGCAGAAATTCCATGCAGGTGGAAGCATTGAAGAGCTCTTTGGAAATTTTTTTGCCGTCAGGGGCATAGGCTTGATAGGTTAAAATCAACAGAAGCGGACGCAGGCGTTTGCCTTCCCGCAAAGTAAATTCCCGGATACTTTCAAACAGCAGCGGAGAAACCAGATGCAGGCGGTAATCTTTTTTGACGGTTTGCAGAAATGTATCCAGACTCACGTCGATGTCTTTGCGCAACTTGTCAATGCTTCGACTCGCCCTTCGGGCTCGCTCAGCACAGGTGGTTCGACTCGCCCTTCGGGCTCGCTCAGCACAGGTGGTTCGACTCTTATCACCATCAATCATGGCGGGTAT
>JAHFGE010000154.1 GCA_023247575.1 Candidatus Omnitrophota bacterium
GGATTTGACTTGCCAATGGTAAAAGCGCTGATAAAGCCAATGCCACCACGGCTAAACCAATGGAGACCTCCAGCAGGGAAAAACCATGGTTAAAAAGTGGCGATCCATGTCGTTTTCTTTGGGTCATAAGTAGGAGTAGAGTAAGCGTGATTTTTAAAATAAGAAATCAATTTATCTCCTGCCGCTTGGTTTAAACCACCTAAAGCAATATCAAAATGGGTACTATTTGCCGCATTGGGTGCCACAGAAAAACTGCCTCCCCACGGATTAGATTTTGTAGCATCAAAATTTGCCGATAATAAATTGTTGGCCTGAAGAGCAGCCACGGTAAGGCTGGAATAATCCATCTCTCCGGTACTGACAATATAATTTTCCGCGGCTGACCGCAGAGTCTCGATACTGTTCGCTGCCGCCTGCACCCTGGCATTGTCCCTGATTCCCGCCGATGCGGAAATTGCCAGAATCAAAATTGTAATAACCGCCAAACCAATGGCCAATTCCACCAGCGAGAACCCTTTTTTGTCGTTTTTCTTGTTCATAGTCATCTCCTTGTTGTTTGTTATTATTGTAAAATCCTAAATCCTAAATTCTAAACTCTAAACAAAATTCAAAATTCTAATGTTATAAATTCAAAACAGTTAATAATCACAGGCATTTTGTGATGATTGCGCCGAAAATATGCATTAATTCAGCCGCCTCTTTAATCAATTCATTCTTCTGCGCAGATTCTTTATTAATTAAATCAAGCCAATAGATACATTCCTTTATTTCTTTACGACAAATTTTCACCCGTACCACAAAATCTTTTCTACTTAAAGATTCATTGGCTTCAACATAATTAGCACCTACTGATCCGGAGGCTCGTATTAATTGATTAAGGTCATCAAAAAAGATTTCATTCTTTGGTAAATTTCTGATAAATTCCCTTACCTGTTTTGCAAAGATCTTTGTTCTGTCTTCAAGGTCATACTTTTTGTTTTGTTCATTTGAATTTTGGGTCATTTGAATTTGTTTAGAATTTAGAGTTTAGGGTTTAGAGTTTTAAAATGCTCCTCCTGCAATCGTCGTAAGGCTGCCGTAAATAGGCAGTAAGAAGCCCAAGGCAATGGTCACTAAAAATAGGCCTGCGAAGACCAGTAAAGCCGGCTGAATGGTATGAATGAGGCCTTCCACCTTAGAGCTCACCCGTTTGTTGAAAAACTCCACCAGAGACAAACAATATTCCTCCAGCTTGGTCATCTCTTCGGCCCGTCGCAACGTAGAAGAAATCATCAGAGGGAAAAAAGGGTCCTGCTCAATAGCCTGCCAAAAGCTCACCCCTCCTAACATATAATCACGGCTGCAGGCAAAGCGGTGCGCCACAGGGGCTTGATCCAAAGCAAACAAATCACCGATGGCTTTAATCAGAGGCACGCCACTTTTGAGCAGAATGGATAAATTCAACAGATAAAGCGCCAGGGCCGACTCTTTAAAGATGTCTCCCAAAACGGGCCACTGGTATAACCATTGTTCAAACCGGTAACGGTATTTTTGGCGAAAAAAATAAATTCCACCCGTTATAAAAACTACCCCTGCCAACAAAATCCAAAGGTACTGCTGCAAAAAGAAACTCAAAGCCAAAACCCATGCCGTGGTCTGATGATGCAGGGCCTGCTCAGGAAGAAGATTCTTCAACTGCGGGATCACACGGACGCTGACAAAAAACATGACAGCCAACAGCACCGTAAAAACAATCGCCGGGTAGATCAAAGCCTGCTGCATCTTGCTTTGCACCTGGAAGGAACGCCGAAAATACTGACCTAAAGTCCCCGTGGCTTCGATCAACCTGCCTGTTCTTTCACCGGTCGCTAAAGTGACGGCAACGATCCAAGGGAAAATATGACCATTGGCTAATGACTCAGACAAAGATTTCCCCTGCCCCAGTTGATGTTCCATCTCTGACAAAGCCGTCACCAAAACATAATCTCTGCTGGTTTCTTTAAGGATCAGAAAACTTTGCCCGATATTCATCCCCGTCGATAGCATATTATGCAAATCCTCAAAGAATGTGGCCAAGGTCAAAGCTGATAACCGTTTCTTAGGCCCCCAGCTCATCAAAATTTTTTTAAAATCAGGTCTAATCTCGATAAGGTCAAGCTGCTGTTGGGATAGTTGCTGTAAAATGTCTTTTTTGGACCCGGTCCCCGTGGCGACTACTTCCTGACCCCAACGTGTTAAAGCGGTGTAAGTCCAGACCATTAATATTCCCCCAGTACTCTTTGGACTTCCTCGAGGCTGGTAACCCCTTGGGCCGCCAATCGCCTGGCTTCCTCTTTCATGGTCGGATGCCCATCTTCTTTCATAAATTTTTTAAGCGCTGCAAGATCCCCCCGGGCGATCAGTTCGCTCGCCGCCTCACCCACTGGCCAAACTTCGGCAATAACGGTCTGTCCCATAAAACCGCCTTGAGAACAAAGCTTACGCACCAACCTCTGGGCAATGATCATGGACAAATACTCGGCCATATGAGTCAAAGGCAATCCTAAATCATGCAATCTTAAAATGGCATCGAAAGCTTTGTTGGTATGCAAGGTAGCGAAAACCTGATGCCCTGTCATGGCGGCCCGCAAGGCTTCCTGGGCGGTTAACTGGTCGCGAATCTCCCCGATTAAAATGATGTCCGGGTCGTGGCGTAAAAAGGATCGCACCGCCTCGCCAAAACAAATGCCGCGTTTTTCATTCATCTGCACCTGCGTCATTAAAGGCAATTGAATTTCTACCGGGTCTTCAATCGTGATGATTTTCCTTTCAATAGACTTGAGGTGATTGAGCATGGCATACAACGTGGTGGTCTTACCGCATCCGGTAGGGCCAACCACCAAAATAATACCATCAGGCTTGGATAACCCCTGTTGAATCAACTGCCAGGCCCCTGGCCCATAACCCAGCTCCGATAGCCTTAAGGCAGCCTTTCCCTTATCCAGCAGGCGCAAAACCAAACTGGAACCATGCACCGACGGTATATGAGACACCCGTATATCCACGGTCCTGTTAAAATATGGATACAGGAAACGCGCATCGTGAAAATGCCCAAAATCGCTGATGGTCACCTCAGCCTTATGAAAAATAATGTTCACCAAGCGGGGCAAGTACTTTAAAGGCAGGGCCTGATAAAAGTTTAGAATACCATCAATACGCCGGCGTACTTCAATGACCTTCTGGGATGG
>JAHFGE010000057.1 GCA_023247575.1 Candidatus Omnitrophota bacterium
AATCACATCGCCGGCGCGTTCAATCAGCACCCGATCGCCGCTGTTGATATTCAAACGTTTGATCTCATCA
Organism: Candidatus Omnitrophota bacterium; assembly: GCA_023247575.1. Lineage (GTDB taxonomy): Bacteria > Omnitrophota > Gorgyraeia > Zapsychrales > Fredricksoniimonadaceae > JACQCF01. Next base: position 71 of record JAHFGE010000057.1, read on the forward strand.
AAATTATGCAGCGTCGCTCGGGAAATGGTTACCCCCCCGCAAAACACCGGCTGAAATTCTGCTACGGGGGTCACCACACCGGTGCGGCCCACCTGCACGGTAATTTCTTTGACCAAAGTGGTGGCCTGATACGCCGGGAATTTGAAAGCCACGGCCCAGCGCGGACTTTTCATAGTAGCTCCCAGCTGTTGCTGTTGGGCTAAATTATTGACTTTGATCACAATACCGTCGACATCATAAAGCAATTCCTGCCGTTTTTGCTGCATCTGATGGCAGAATCTGATGACCTCATCCAGATTCTTGCAAAGAAGGCTGAAAGGATTGACAGCAAACCCATAGGTTTGGCATTGCTGCAAAAATTCCCACTGACTTTCGGGGTGATTTTTCCCTTCCAAAATTCCAAAAGAGTGTACGAAAAATCGTAAACGACGGCTGACCGTCAAACGGCTGTCCAGCAACTTCAAAGAACCGCTGGCTGCATTGCGGGGATTGACGAATAATTCTTCACCTTGCTCTTGACGCTGGCGGTTGAGCCGAGCAAAGTCCTCTTTGTCCATATACACTTCTCCGCGCACTTCCAACTGTTGAGGATGCCCTTTACCTTTAAGCTTTAAAGGTACCGAGCGAATGGTTTTGACATTGTGCGTCACATCTTCGCCGACGCTGCCGTCGCCGCGGGTAGCTCCCAATACCAGCTGTCCCTCTTTGTAAGTCAATGCACAGCTGACCCCGTCGATTTTAGGTTCGGCGGTCAAAGAGATCTGCTGGCCTTTGACTAACAAGGAATCCCCGGCATGAGGGGACGACCTTAGGAAGTCCCCGGCATGAGGGGATAAGCCTTTAACTACCCGCTCGTACCAAAGTTTGATCTCGTCAATGGAATAAGTGTTATCCAGTGAAAGCATCTTTAGCCGGTGGGTAACCGTCGGTAAATTGCCTTCTACCTTGGCGCCCACCCGCTGGGTAGCAGATGTGGGAAGCTTAAACTGCGGGAATTCTTCTTCCAAAGCCATTAGCCGCTTTAACAGCCTGTCATATTCAGCATCCGAGATGGAAGGCTTATTCTGTACATAATAACGGTCATTATGCTCTTCGATTTGAGTCGAGAGCGCTTCGATTTCTTTTTTGGCTTCGGATGGTTTCATAGTTAGTAGGCGACCGTAAAGTCGGAAAAAGTCTTTTTGGCCTCCAGCCAATCAATATCTTTATGCTTAATTTCAAACTCTTTGTCGAGTTTATAAAGCAGGTTCTCCAATTGTTCGCGGGTGCCTTCCACGACCATTTCCACACGGCCGTCGGGGAGATTTTTGACCCATCCTGTCACTCTTAAAGTGGAGGCAAAAGCTCTGGCGGTGTAGCGAAAGCCAACCCCTTGCACCATACCAGAATAAATAGCATGGACTCGAACCATAGAAATAATGTAGCCCTTCGACTCGTCCCGCTACAAGCGGGACTCGCTCAGGGTGGTTCGTCCTTCGATTTCACTCAGGATGAATCCTGAGCTTTGTCGAAGCACGAGCGAAACGAGTCGAACCATCGGGGCGGTGAGATTTGAACTCACGACCTCTTCGTCCCGAACGAAGCGCGCTAGCCAGCTGCGCTACGCCCCGAAATGTGTAACTAATTTATTATCAATAGTTTGTAAGTTCTCACTGTTATGTACTTCTTTAGTTATAGGCGAAAGTGTCCAAAAAGTGTCCATTTTCTTTCCTAAAATATCAACTGCCCTTTGCTTGTAGCTCTGGGCAAGGTGACTATATCTAAGCGTCATGGTCATGTCTTTATGCCCTAACAATTCCCTGACTGTGTTTAAATCTACCCCAGCCATCACCAATTGACTGGCAAAAGTGTGTCTAAGGTCGTGAAAACGAAAGTTAGTTATACCAGACTTCCTCAAAGCTGTCGAGTATGACTTTCGAATATCGTGTATAGGTTCGCCTTGCTCATTACAAAAGATATAAGAGCTCTCCGGGTGCTTCATCACCCTTATTAGGGCCGTTTTGACCTGCTCATTCATGGGGACTTCTCTTTTCTCACCGTTTTTTGTATTAAGCAAAGTGATAATATTGCGTTTAACATCAATGTCATGCCATTTAAGTCCAAAGATTTCACCACGGCGCATCTCTGTAAACAAAGCTAAAACAACAATGGGCCTAAGTTTTTTATTGCAATTAGCCAGAAGTTTAACTATTTCCTCACGCTCAAGGAAGCGCAGGCGTCCAGGTGGTACTTTAAGGTATTGTACGGACTTCATGGGATTAGTTTGCAATTTGCCCCAAACCACCGCCTTATTGAAGATTCCTCTTAATGTGTCCAGATGACGATTAACGGTAGCTGGTGAAATGGTTTTATCACCCACAGTTTCCTTTGAGCACTCCATCTTATAGTGTTCAATATCTTGAGGGGTAATGGCATAAAGGTACTTACCATTGAAGAACCTCCCTAAATCTTTTATGGGATATGAATCTGTTTTCCAACTTTTCTTATGCTGTTTAGAATGAATATTAAAATATTCCTGGGCGAAATCTTCAAATTTAATACGTTCCTTCTTAATCACATCGAGGAATTTACCTTCTGCCATTTCAACTTTGCGCTTACGCAAGACATTCTCTGCCAGTTTTTTACTAGGGCCTATCATTTCTCTACGTCGTCTGCCGTTAGGGGTACGATAATCAATGTGCCAATTACCTTTTTTTAAGAGGACTCCCATAATGTTATCCCTTGAATTTAAACTCCTAAAGCTAATCGTAATTTTTGGACAAACAATTCTCTTTTCATTTTATCCATATTCTGAATATTGAACATCTTCCAACGGACGGCGGGTAAACGTTCAACACCATCAATACCTAACAATGACCACTTTGGCTGACCTTGCTTAAAAGAAATCAGGAATTCTTTATCATCTTTCGTCAACTTTTGTTTTATCAGTCCAATTAAATCATCTCGCACCTGAATAAGCTGTTCATAGGGCACGTAATCATCGACCATGTCTTGAAAATCCGTCATATAAACACCGCGAATATCTTTTAAAATAGGTTGCAAAGATTCATGGATGGGCCGTTCATGGCTTATCAAATGAACCAAAAAGCCCTTCCAAATCTGTTCGGTTATTCCCTCACTATCCAAAAGAAATTTTATATCATAAAGGTCGCGCGGATGTTGACGATCTAAAACGGCACAAATTTTTCCTCCGTAAAGATCCGGCAATGCGACAACTTTCATTGTAACTAACTTTTCAAATATCTCTTGAGCTTTAGGCGACAGATCATGATTTTCACAAGGAAAAACCGTTCCTCGAATTATTAAATTTGGCTCTATCTTAATTTGAATGCCATCCCTGGCAACGTTCAACTTAGTCACCATCTTCGGGTCCCTCATGGGAATTTCTTTTACAGCGCTCCCCGCTATGTGTCTTTTAATATTATTTGCTATTTGCCTAAGAGCATTCTCAATATTAGCCAGAGATTCATCTCGTTGCTCAATTGGTAAAAAGGTTAAATCTATATCAACAGACAACCGCGGCATATTCCTGACGAATAAATTGATTGCAGTACCTCCCTTTAAAGCAAAACAATCATGTTTTGCAATCCAAGGTAAAACCTGTACGACTAATTCTGCCTGTTTAAAAAAGGGGCTGTTCTTGTCGATCATTGTTATCGTTTGGCACTGTTATTAAATATTTAGAATCCAACTTCCCGCCTCTTTGGATTACACGTTTGCCTTTGCCCAAATCTACATGCTCTAACTTTAAACGCTCAAACCATTGATGTTTGTGTTTCTCGGCGAACCATAAAAAAAGCCTTTTAACTTTTATATTTTTACATTCTTTTAAAAGAGAGCTTACGAGATCTGGCCTCAATGTTGAAGCGCTTTCCATCATAACATTAACCATATGAAAAGATTCTTTACCAGGCACAGCGGCTATCATCTCTAATATGGCTCTTTCAGGTGATGCAACATTTATCTCCCAATCCCAACTACCAAACAGCATGGTATTAAGGCCCCTATTATTTTTATTATTCTTGAACAGACCTTTCGTGTGCTCAACAAATTTAACATTTACATTTGTTTTAAAGATCCACTTCGGCAATTTCTTCTCGGAGAACAAATGAACAAGCTGCTTTTTGTTTAAAGGTAAATAATGAGCAAACCCTTTTAGTTCTAACGCTGAACGCCCGCCAACATGCACCTTGAAACCAAGAACCTGTAAAGAATAAACCAGATGCTGCCATTTTAGAGGCGCCCCCGGCCTGCGATAGGCGCCACTGGCAACACGAACGAGGTATCCCTTTCGCAGATAATAATCCACCAGCGGAGCATCTATGCTTTTGCCCTTTAGCCACGAACGATCTACTACAACTCCATCTGAAAGTTGTTCTATTTTTAACCTATTCATCTTCTTATCCTAAGTTTATGAATCATTCAATGTACATAATCCCACTATGTTTATAGCATAAAACATAAACTAAAGCAAGGTTTAATTTTATTCTTAAATACATAGTCTAGCTATGTATATTCAATATTTATTAAACCATCGGTATTTGTTTAGCTGATTGAGAGAAATTATGTCATTCCCGAATGCTTTTATCGGGAATCCAGACGAGAAATACCATTTACTGGACCCCCGATTAAAACATTCGGGGGTGACAAGAGAATCTTTACCTCGTCGATCCTCTTAAAGAGCTAAACATTTACAACCATCGTATCCCCGCCACAGGAACTTTGAGTGTCCAAAAAGTGTCCAAAAAGTTTTCAAAACTGTTAAAATCGCTTAAAAACCTTTAAAGCCTTTTTGAAGAATTTCTCGTCGATGATTGATGAATTTTGAAGAGTTTCAAGAGGTTAGGAAAAACTCTAGATCCCGAACGAAGCGCGTTAGCCAGCTGCGCTACGCCCCGAAGTTTCTAACTAACTGATTATCAATCACTTGTGAAAAACCTGTTTCTGGAGCACTATCCGTTTTATGCTCAAGTGTCCAAAAAGTGTCCACTTTTTTGCCAAGAATGTCCACTGCCCGCTGTTTATGGCTGGGTGCCAAATGGCTATATCGCAAGGTCATAGTAATGTCTTTATGGCCTAAAAGCTCCCGAACCGTATTAAGATCAACCCCTGCCATGACCAACTGACTAGCGAAACTGTGGCGTAGATCATGGAAGCGAAAATCTTTTATACCAGACTTCTTCAAGGCTGTCGAGTATGATTTACGAATGTCATGCCGGGGCTCTCCATGCTCATTGCAGAACACATAAGGGCTCTCAGGGTGCTTCATCACCCTTATTAGGGCCGTTTTGACCTGCTCATTCATGGGGACTTCTCTTTTCTCACCGTTTTTTGTATTAAGCAAAGTGATAACTTTTACTATTCCCCAATTTTGCAATAAATGGATCATCTTGGTCCTACCAATTCACTTTTTTCCTGACTATCATTAATGGCCCGTATAGGATACGGAATGGTTATTCCTTCCTTTTTATAACGTTCATGCAAACTCTTAATAAATTCATGCTTGATTAAATATTGATCGACAAATTCCTTGGCTCTTAAAATGACAGTAAAGTTAATACTGAAATCAGCAAAAGCGTTATACCGTATAAACGGTTCAAAATCAGACACCCCGCCCTGAACTTTCTGCATCACTTCTTTGGCCACTTCACAGGTGATTCTTTCTACTTCTTTTAAATCGCTGTTGTAATGAACGCCCAGATTAATTAATACGGCAATTTCTTTGTCCGGCTGATCATAATTGGTAATGATGGCCTGGGTTAATTTAGCATTGGGAACTAAAACGATATTGTTTGGTAATGCCCTGATTTTAGTGGTCCGCCAATTGATATCCGTAATATATCCTTCTTCACCAGATCCTAGTTTTACATAATCACCCACCTTGATCTGTCTGGAAACAATGATATGAAACCCTGAGAAGAAATTAGAGAGCGTATCTTGAAGAGCCAAAGCCACCGCCAAACCTCCAACTCCTAAAGACGCCAGAAGAGGCGTTATAGACACGCCTAAATTATGAAGAATAGTCAGGCCACCAACGATAAATATAAAGATTCGAGCAATGTTTTGTGTTAAAGATGTGACCGGTAACGCTGTTTCTATAGCTGGGGTATAAAGATCAACAAGTTTTGTAGAAACACTGGCTGTGGCTAATGTCACGGAAAGAATACCTAGAGCAAGCAAGGCCTTCTCAGCTATTTGAACTATGTGGGGCGAAAGCTGCGAAACCTCCAGTGCAAAATAAATCCCACCCATCAAACACCAAATGATAAAAGGCTCCCGAATAGCGGCAACAATGATGTCATCAACCGGAGACTTAGTATTTTGCGCCCACTTGGTTAAACGATAGAATATGATTCCACGCAATGTATAGCCTAAAATCAAACTGCCAACCATGATTGTAAACGGTAATACCAAGGTCATTAACTCTTGAGTAAAGATTATCATAGACCGCTCCTAAATTAAGACAAATGCCAAACCAATCAAGGCCATAGCGAAAGGAAGACTCATCAAAAACATACGGACATAGGACAACCCGATTCTGCGCGCTATAGAACTTGTCAGAAGAAACAAAAATGCCGCCTGTCCATTAGGCGTTACTATCGAAAAGATATTTGTACCCGCATTAATCATGACGGCCAACTTTTCAAACTGCTCTTGTTGAATAACGCCCCTTGAAAGAGCATCAAAGGCCTCATGAATATAGACATTAGCAACAAAGACATTGTCACTAACGGCAGATAGAAGGCCAGTGACCCCAAAAAACGCATAAAGCTGCTGGCGTCCATTAAAATGCAGTACAAAGTCTGTAATGCCACGGAATAGCCCCATCCCCTCAATCATGGCCACTATTATAAAAAATACTATCAAAAGGGCAGTAAATGGCAGGGATTCTTTAAAAGCATCCCCTATCTGATGTTCGTCTGTCTGACCTGTGAGAACGGGCAAGAAAATCAAAAGACCTAGACCGATTATTCCGATAGGGGCGATCTGCAGACCAAGCGCAAGGATAAGCCCCACAAACGCTGCTGCCATAATCCAAAGTTTTGTTCTATACAACGGCCCCTGCTGATGCTCCTGATAAACGATATCTGCCATAGCCTTACCTGCACTTTGAGATAATTGATACCCAAACCCAAATGCTTTTAGACGGAATCTCTCTAACAGAAAACACACCAGAATGCCCATCAACTGTAAAGGAATAGAAAAATGAGCCATACGTAGATAAAAATCCCTAAACCCCCAGCCTGCATAATGTGCGATCAGAAGATTTTGCGGCTCCCCCACTACAGTGGCTATACCACCTAAAGCGGTTCCGATGGCCCCATGCATCAGTAAATTGCCTAAGAACCTGTCAAATTCTTGGGAATCATCTGCCATCTGGGCACTGACCCGAGCATAAAGGTCCCTAACAGCGGCACACACTGTGATCATAACAACCATGACGGTCAAGGCATCCAGCCAAGCTGATAAAAACGCACCAAAAATCAAGAATATAAGGCTCAGAAGAATCTTATTATGAAACACTGATAAGACCTTCATAAATATATGAACCAAAAACGGTTTCATAAAATAAATTGCTGGAACCAAAAAAATCAATAACATCACAACATCCATGTTATTATGGATCTCTTTCATGACGTCCTTCATGCCCACCATCTTAAGGGCAAGCGCCTCTATTGCAACAAGGCCTCCGGGAAAAAGAGGATAACATTTTAGCGCCAAAGAAAGAATAATCAAAAATTCAATCAATACGGCCCACCCGGCTGCCAAGGATCCCATCATCCAGAATAAAAAAGGATTTAAGACTAGACATATGATGATAAAAACCTTATAGGACTTTGGTGCCAAACCCATAAAAAGATGTATAAAATCTTTTATTTTTTGCATTGGTATCTTCTATTTCTAATTGATAGCCAAAATCGCAGTGGCGGCCATTGACCCGGATGGCATCGACAGCTGTGTGCGGCACGCCGATGGCCTCAATAGTATCTTTAACCGAAGGACAGCCTTTAATGGTATAAGCCAAGCGCCTGCCCCGTCCATATTGTTTTAAAAAATCGTGTAACTCGCCAAAGAATCGCACATTTATGGTATGGAGGAACCTTTCAAAGGGACCGTTCAAGGCTATGTAATTTCCTATATAAGACTGCCAATTTTTAACCGTTAAATAATTTAACCGTCAGACCGTTAAAAATACGGTTAAAAAAACCATGGCCTCCTTAGCGGATATTTAACCGTTAAATTTAACCGTTAAAAAATGCCAAACACGGTTAAATTTTTACCTCACACAGTTAAAAATACGGTTAAAAAGACATGCCGGTGCTTGATGAAGAATTTAACCGTTAAATTAACCGTTAAAAAACTATCTAACAACGGCTTTTCCCCACAAAAACCCCTATAAATAACCCCTCCGCCGCCAGCGAGGCAACCCCCAGCGGCTCCAGCCAGGCATCCGGTTCCGCCGGGATATAAGGCAACCCCACAGTGCGGCTTAGACAATAGGCAATCATAGAGACCACGGCAATCCCAAGCCCCAGATTCCATCCCCAGCGCCTACCCTTATAAATACCCATCGCCGCCGCCAGGCATCCAATGCCATTGGCACAAAACAGCCACCCCTTATACGCCGCATCATGGAAGCCGTCTGGCTCATCATACGTATGTATGCCGCCAATGGTTAAGATTAAGATGACGCCGATCCAGGTGAGGGTTTTGGAAGGGTTAGGCATAAGGTTCCTCTATAGTGGGGGCACAGCATGCTGTGCCCCCACTTGATATATTTCGCCAATATATCCGTCTCAATATTGGCCCCATCACCCACGTGGGCGCGGCCTAAATTGGTGACTTTGAGCGTATAGGGAATCAGATAAACGCTAAAATAGTTTTTGCCGACTTTGCCAACGGTGAGGCTGATGCCGTCGATGGCCACCGACCCTTTGGGGACAATGTATTTGCGGTTGTGTTTAGAAACGCTGATAACGGCCTCCACCCAATTTTTATCTTTGAGGATGTCTTTGATAATGCCCACTTCATCCACATGGCCGGTGACAAAATGTCCGCCGAAACGGCTGGTAGCCTTCATGGCCAGCTCCAAGTTGACACCGCTACCCATGCCAATTTGTTTCAAAGAGGTCTTTTCAATGGTCTCTTTCATCAGATCAAAACTG
>JAHFGE010000058.1 GCA_023247575.1 Candidatus Omnitrophota bacterium
CATCGCCGATGATTTTGCGTTTTTGCTCAGGGTCTTCCACGCCTTTAAGGCGTCCCAAGAAACGTCTGTGGGCATCCACCGCAATCAAGTTTATTTTGAAGTTGCCTTTAAAGGTACGCTGCACGGAAGCAACTTCATTATGGCGCAAAAGGCCATTATCGACAAAAATGCAATACAGTTTATTACCAATGGCCTTATGAATAAGTAAAGCAGCTACCGAAGAATCGACCCCTCCGCTGAGGCCCAGGACCAGCCTCTTATGGCCAACGGTTTCTTTGATTTGCTTCACAGCTGCATCGATGAAACGGTCCATGGTCCAGCGCGGCAAGCATCCGCAGATGGTGTAAGCGAAATTTTGTAGAATCTGTAAGCCCCTCTGGGTATGAACCACTTCTGGATGAAACTGTACACCCCATATTTTGCGGTTACGGTTGGCAATGGCGGCATTGGCTGCATGAAGGGTATGGGCAATGCGTATAAATCCTGGCGGAGGTGTGACGATTTCATCCCCATGGCTCATCCAGCAAGTCAAATTCGTCGAGAGGTTGGCAAAGAGATCTTTATTGCTGTCGATAAATAGTTCCGCCTTGCCGTACTCACGTCCTTTGGCTTTGCCCACTTTACCACCCAGCATATGGGTAATCGCCTGCATACCGTAACAGATCCCAAGGATCGGTACACCTAATTTAAAGATTTCCGCTAATGGAAGCGGAGCTTTTGTTTCGTAGACGCTTTGCGGGCCTCCGGAGAGAATAATACCTTTAGGATGAATGGCCTTGATTTCACTAGCTGAAATATTATAAGGGACAATTTGGCTAAAGACTTTACTTTCGCGAATACGGCGGGCAATCAGTTGGGTGTATTGAGCCCCGAAATCTAAAATAAGAATGATATCACGGAGTCTTTGCTTTTTAACCTCCATAGGGATAATTTTAGAGGAAGAACGAAGCTTGATGGGTTTCATCAACCCATGCACTGCTTTTCTTTTTTTAGTTGGTTTGCGATGCGAGAAGGATTTTTTATGAATCTTTTTCAATGGCTTCTTAGCAGATTTTTTAATGGCTTTCTTGGCAGGTTTTTTAACTTTCTTGATGGTTTTCTTAACGGCTTTTCTAGTGGCTTTTTTAGCCATGAATATCTCCTATTTTCCCATGCCTACGCGTTGCCCTATTTGAAACACTTTCCCCTCTGTCTGAATCGAGGGAGCTAGAATGATTTCTACATCATGCATGTCACTGATACTACGAGCTCCCAAAGAACCCATAGACGTTTTTAAAGCACCCACCAAATTTTGGGACCCATCGTCAACTTTAGCCGGCCCTAATAATATTTCCTTGAGTGTACCGCTAACACCGACTTTGATTCTGGTTCCTCGAGGCAAATTGGCATGAGAAGTGGCCATGCCCCAGTGATACCCCCGTCCGGGAGCTTCCTGAGCTTTAGCAAAAGCGGAGCCCACCATGACAGCATCAGAACCAGCCGCAAAAGCTTTACAGATTTCGCCTCCAATGCGCATACCACCGTCGGTAATAATAGGAACATACTGGCCACGACGTTTGAAATAGTAATCACGGGCCGCTGCACAATCAATCGTAGCGGTCATTTGTGGTACACCGATACCTAAAACGCCTCTGGAGGTGCATGCGGCTCCAGGACCAATGCCGACTAGAATAGCCCCAGCTCCCACTTCCATCAGCTCAAGAGCCATCTCATAAGTGACCACATTGCCCACAATAATAGGTATTTTGGCTTTCTTACAAAATTTTTCTAAATCCAAAATTTTGTATTCGGTAGCCATATGACGGACGGTGGCCACGGTGGACTGCACCACAAAGATATCGGCGCCTGCGCCCAAGGCCACCTGGTAGAAATGTTCAGCGTTTTGAGGAATGCAACTGACTACAGCCACCACTTTGGCTTTTTTGATCTCTTGCACGCGTTTGGCAATGAGTTTATCTTGAACTGGAAATTTTTGACCATCATAGAGGCTTTGCACCAGTTTGGTAGCCTCATCAGAGGAAGCCTTGGCAATTTGATCTAAAATTTTATCGGGATTGTCGTAACGGGTTTGAATACCTTCGAGATTCAAAACAGCCATGCCACCTAATTTTCCCATGGCAATGGCGAATTTGACATCCACCACTCCATCCATGGAAGCAGCCAAAATAGGAACAGAAAACTTATACTTGCCAAGTACAAAATTGGTATCGATTTCGTTAGGATTAATGGTCACTGTTCCAGGGACTAAAGCGACTTCATCAAAACCATAGCATCGGCGGGATCTACGTCCAATACCAATCCATTCAGCCATTCCATAACCTCCATAATTTCAATAGGATAGGATATAAATTGTCTCAAAAAATATAAAACTTTTTGAAAACGAAATTATACCAAAAAGGTATGGGCAATGTCAATAAAAAAGTAGAGACGAGGCAATGCCTCGTCTCTACTAATGATTACCGCATGTTTCAATTTTTTTAATACATCCCACCCATTCCGCCGCCTGGAGGCATGGCAGGAGCTGATTTTTCTTTTTCCGGAGCATCGGTGACGAGGCATTCCGTGGTCAACAACAATGCAGCAATGGAAGCTGCATTTTGTAATGCGGTGCGGGTTACTTTGGCCGGATCAATCACACCGGATTTAAACATGTCGATGTATTCATCTTTATTGAAATCATAACCGATATTAGGATCTTTTTCATTTCTAAGATGTTCCACAATGACTGAGCCTTCTAGGCCGGCATTAAAGGCCAATTGACGTACTGGTTCCTCCAAAGCACGGCGCACAATACTAGCACCGGTTTTTTCATCACCCTTTAGGTCAGTGTTTTCTAGCTCGGAAATGCAGCGCAATAAAGCTACCCCACCGCCAGGAACAATACCCTCCTGAATGGCTGCGCGGGTCGCATGTAAAGCATCTTCCACACGAGCTTTCTTTTCTTTCATTTCGGTCTCAGTGGCAGCCCCCACATTGATGATCGCCACACCGCCGGAAAGTTTGGCTAAACGCTCTTGTAATTTTTCCTTGTCGTAGGAAGAATCCGTGGTATCAATTTGATTCTTGATTTGGGCAATACGTCCCTTGATATCAGTTTGCTTACCGGCGCCTTCGACAATCGTAGTATTGTCCTTGTCAATCTTGACCTTTTTAGCACGACCTAAATCATTGAGGTCGATATTTTCTAATTTGAGGCCTAAGTCTTCGGTAATGGCTTTACCCCCGGTCAAAACAGCGATATCTTTAAGCATTTCCTTGCGGCGATCGCCATAGCCCGGGGCTTTGACAGCCACGCAATGCAGGGTGCCGCGCATTTTATTGACGACCAAGGTGGCCAGGGCCTCGCCTTCAACCTCTTCGCAGATCAATAACAAAGGACGGCCGCTTTTAGCAACTTTTTCTAACAAAGGCAGGATATCTTTAATGGAAGATATCTTCTTCTCATAAAGAAGAATATAGGGATCTTCTAATTCACACAGCATTTTTTCCAAATCAGTAGAAAAATAAGGAGATAAATAACCTTGATCAAACTGCATGCCCTCCACAACCTTTAACTCCGTATTAATCGTTTTACTTTCTTCAGCCGATATAGGAGCATCCGTGCCTACCGCATCAAATGCTTCGGCAATTTTTTTACCAATAACACTATCGCCATTAGCAGCAATGCTGGCGACTTGTTCAACCTCTTTGGCATTTTTACGATCGATTTTTTTGGCAACTTTCTCAATCTTAGCTACTACTCTTTCAACGGCCACATCAATACCGCGTTTGAGGGCCATCGGATTAGCACCGGCGGTGACATTCTTTAAACCTTCACGGTAAATAGATTCAGCTAATATCGTTGCTGTCGTAGTACCGTCACCGGCAATCTCTGATGTCTTTTCTGCCACTTCCTTGACCATCTGGGCACCCATATTTTCAAAAGGATCCTCTAATTCAACTTCCTTGGCTACAGTAACACCGTCTTTAGTGACTGTGGGAGAACCGAATTTCTTATCTAAAACTACATTACGGCCCTTAGGACCTAAGGTCACTTTGACGGCCCGGGACAATTGCTCTACACCGCTTAAAACCTTGCGGCGAGCCTCATCTTCAAATAATAATTGTTTTGCTGACATGTCTAAATCCTCCGTTTAATTTGTTTCAAGGTAATCCCTCGCCTTCTATGGCTCGGGATAAAGTAAACCAGACGGTTTACTTTATAATCGCCAACACATCTTCTTCTTTCATGATTAAAAGTTCCTGGCCTTCACTAGTCGTAATCTCGCTACCGCTATACTTGCCAAACAAAATGCGGTCTCCTACTTTGACTTCCAAAGGAATGATGTGGCTATTATCGGCCGGCTTACCTTTGCCCACAGCTACAACTTTACCTTCCTGCGGTTTTTCTTTGGCAGTGTCCGGAAGAACGATGCCACCTTTGGTGACTTCTTTGGCTTCCAGCACCTTGACCACGATACGGTCAGCTAATGGTTGAATCGCCATAACTACTCCTCCTGTTAAATATTGTTGAAAGGATGACAAATCCTAAATCGTAGGATTAGCACTACAAATCTTAGAGTGCTAATATAACCAACGAAAAAAAATTTGTCAAGAAAAAATTAGCGGTCAGCTATTTGGAGTGCTAATAAATAAAGTCCCTTAAAAACCAGATTCTCGTCGATGATGCAGATTTTGGGCGAAACGAATTTTTTCATCAATTGGGTGTGGCCGCCGGTCATGACAGTACGGGCGGGTTTTGAAGCCGCCCCTACGTAGCGTCCTAACAAATCCACCATGCCTTTACATAAATAGCCGTAACCATAGAAAAGACCGCTGAGGATGCTTTCCTCAGTCGTTTTTCCAATCGGATTTTTAGGAATACGAATATCAATTTGCGGTAAAAGAGCTGTCTTTAAAAATAAGGATTCTGCCGAAAGGCGAAGTCCAGGCACGATGACTCCTCCCAAATACTCACCTTTCTTTGAAACCACATCAAAGGTAATGGCCGTGCCTAAATCAACGACAATGAGAGGTTTTCCGTACAGTTGTAAAGCCGCATAGGCCCCCACCAGCCTGTCTTGCCCTACTTGTTTGGGATTTCGATAGCGATTGGCCATGGGAACTTTCAGGTCCCGCCCCACCACTTGGATCTTCAGCATCTTTTTTAATACGCCTTCAACAACGGCTAATGCTTCGGGCACCACAGAACAAATAACCGCCTGGGAGATGGAATTATTTTTAAAAATTTTTTGAACAACCTTTTTAAGAACAGCCCCTTGGTCTGTGGTATCGATTTTAATCACCGACATCACAGAGCCACGGTTATTGATCAAGGCAAAGCCTATCGTGGTATTACCAATGTCAACGGCTAGAATCATTATTGTCCCCACGGGCGGATTTGCCTGTCCTGGCTGACAGGCCAGGGAAACCCGCCCCTACATTTAGTTCTTTTATTTTATCTCGAATCTTCGCTGCTCTCTCAAATTCCAAATTACGCGCGGCCAGGTCCATCTGTCTTTCCAATTCACTAATATAAGTGGATACTTCGTATTCCTCCTCGGATTGCCCCGTGAGCGTCCTGGCAAACTCCTCAGCTAAAGCAAATTCTTCAATTCCCTGCTTGATGGCCTTTTCAATGGTTGTGGGTGTTATACCATGCTCGGCGTTAAATTGCATCTGGATTTTTCGCCGGCGCTCGCATTCGGCCATGGTGGCCTTCATGGCTGCCGACTGTCTATCAGCATACATAATGACCAGACCGTTGATATTGCGGGCTGCACGGCCGGCGGTCTGAATCAAAGACGTTTGGGAACGTAAAAACCCTTCCTTATCAGCGTCGAAGATAACCACCAGACTTACCTCAGGCAGATCCAAACCTTCACGCAAAAGATTGACACCCACCAAACAATCGAATTTCTTCAAACGCAAATCCTGTAAAATTCTTGCCCGGTCAATGGTCTCAATATCGGAGTGCAGATACTTGACCGACAGTCCCGCCTCCTGCAGATATTCACAAAGGTCCTCGGACATGCGTTTGGTCAAAGTGGTTACCAGCACCCGTTCTTTTTTCTGGGCCCGGGCCTTGGCTTCTTTAATTAAATCCTCTACCTGACCCTCCGTGGGACGGACCACCATAGGAGGATCCACAATTCCCGTCGGACGAATGATTTGCTCCACCAGACGATGCTTTGCTTCTTTACGTTCAAAAGGACCTGGGGTAGCTGATACATATATTCTCTGCTTTAAAAGAGTTTGCACCTCATGGAATTTAAGCGGACGGTTATCCAAACAAGAAGGCAAACGAAATCCATACTGCACCAGCATTTCCTTGCGGGAGCGGTCGCCCTCGTACATGCCTCCCAGCTGTGGAACAGTGACATGGCTTTCATCAATAACGGTTAAGAAATCCGACGGGAAATAATCGATCAGGCAAAAAGGCCGCGATCCCGGCGGGCGGCCAGACAGGATACGGGAATAATTTTCAATGCCCTTACATATACCAACTTCTTTGAGCATTTCCATGTCATAACGGGTACGTGACTGCAAGCGCTGAGCCTCCAAGAGTTTCCCCTCGCTGGTAAATCGGGCCACCTGTTCCTTTAACTCACGTTCAATCTCAACCAATGCCTGGGCCAATAACGGAGGCGACACCAAAAAATGTTTGGTCGGATAAATAGCCGCCTTTTCCAGCTCAGAGATCATCTCGCCGGAAACCGGATTAATCTGGCGAATTTTTTCAATTTCCTCGTCGAAAAATTCAATGCGCAGAGCATCCTGGCGATAAGCGGGAAAAACTTCCAGGGTATCGCCGCGCACTCGCATTTTGCCGCGGCTAAATTCATAGTCATTGCGCTCATATTGAATGCCGACCAGTTGTTCTAAGACCGCATCGCGGCCAATGCACTGCCCCCTTTTTAACTGCACCATGAAATTCTGATAATCCTCTGGTGAGCCAAGGTTATAGATGCAGGAAACACTGGCCACAATAATCACATCCCGACGAGACATTAAGGAAGTGGTGGCAGCCAGACGCAAGCGGTCCAAGCGGTCATTGATAGAAGAATCTTTTTCAATGTAGACGTCGGTCTGAGGGATATAGGCTTCCGGCTGGTAGTAATCATAATAGCTGACAAAATACTCCACAGCATTATGAGGAAAAAATTCCCTCAATTCCCCGTAAAGTTGGGCAGCTAAAGTTTTATTGTGGGAAATAACCAGCGTCGGCCGATTGACCGCTTGGATACAATTGGCAATGGTAAAAGTCTTGCCGCTGCCGGTGACACCTAAAAGCACCTGGGCATCCGCACCTTCTTGAAGGCCTTGGGTCAAAGCGGCAATGGCCTTCTTTTGCTCTGCCACCGGCTGAAATGGGCTTTTGAGGAGAAATTGATCCATGCTTATCAGTTTAGCACAACCGCTGGCTAAAATATATGCAGGATTTTATCGACCTGTGCCGGCCCATTTTTATCCATATAGGGGCGGCACGGAGGCCCGCCCCTACAGTCATTTAAACGCTTGTTTTTCTTTGGTCAACTGGTCGATTTGAGCCTGGGTTTGCTTGTTTTTGGTTTGCAATTGAACAATTTGGTGTTTTATGCCGTATTTTTAATTTTACACAGTAAATTACTGCGTAATTCCCAACAGCGGTGGGGGCTTTGAATAAATTCGATGCGGGTAATAACAGGCGAGAAGCCCTCAAAGTTGCCCTGCAGCAACTCATCAAGCCGGGCCAGGTCGAATTGGACTAGGGACACCAGATGACATTTTAGTTTACGTCTTGGCTAATGATGAAATAGCATGTTTAGCACGTAACTTCTGTAAGAAACTTTTACGGTCTTTCATAAACTCACGGCTTATTTTTTGGCGAGCCTTGCGCTGAAAGGCTACGGCATCAAATTTCTTTCTCATCCAGCACCTCCCTGGGGCTTCGAACTTCTAAAACAGGATAGCCCAATTTTAAATTTACTGAATTAAACAGGTGTATTTTATTCAAATTAACAATCTGTTTAAAATTCCAACTTACTAAAACATTCACCCTCTCAACGGTGGCTATCGCAATATGCTGAGCATCTGCCAAGTGAAGAGTCGTTACAACGCGCTGATGTATATATTCCCTGGCTAATGCTTCAGCCTCATCCTCAAAACTGACTAATTCCCGAGCATATTCAGGAATCTTATGAGGTAACTCTTTGACAACGGGCGGCGCCATTTCAAGCTCTTCCAGAGTCAGATCAGAAATAACCGCAATTTTCTTACGATCATCAAACTCATGAAACAATTTCCTCGACCAGAGCGAGAATTCATCGTCAAAATAACCGCCAATGACCGACGTGTCTAAATAAACCCGCGTTAACATAATTAAAGTTTAACATGCCAGAGAAACCAGGTCAATCAATCTAACGCCTAAAACCTATCACTTAGGACCTATTCACTGCCAGAGGTTCTTGCTCTTTACTAGGACTAATCCCCAGCAGCGGCAAGGGGCTTGGATGGGGGTGATGTTGATGGGATCAATTGATCTGGGCGGGGTCGAATCGATTTTATCCAAAGGCTGATGGCTGATACTCCTTTAATGAATATAACTCCCAATGCCCTTGACAAAACCTTTATAAATTCTTTCTATCCCCTTGACTAAAATATTTAATCGATCAGGATCAAGACTATACGCATAAGCATGGGTAAAAAAATGTCTGAAAGTCAAATACCTAGCCAAACCCGCATAGGTGGTCTTCGAAATAATTCTATGTTTTAGTGACAAATCTAAAAAATTTTTATGCCATCGTTCACCTGAGGGGATGGGAATTCTCTTAGATAAAATAATCTGTTTTAAGACATTCCCAATCCCATTATAAAAACTAAGAATCAACGCAGCAATACCAGCCATTTCAGGCCCACTGAGTTTATATAGAGCCCCCTGATGGAATTTCATTTAATACCTGTTGGATATTTTCTAATTCAACGGTGATCCGTTTACTGAGGTTTTCCATAAATCAATAGACCATCTTCGCGAATCATACGGTTAAAAGAAGTATCTGTGGTAAGATCAACCAGGTCGACTGGCCGAGGAAGGCTAAAATATAAATCTGTGTAAAATGAAAAAAACCTTTTTGGTGCAACACCCTCAACAGCCAGATCAATATCACGAGCGGATTTTTTATATAAACTGGATCCAAAAAGCAAAACACGTTTGACCC
>JAHFGE010000059.1 GCA_023247575.1 Candidatus Omnitrophota bacterium
TTATATTCGTTACCACTAAAAATAAAACCGAAGCCAAGAAAATAGCCCGGGGGTTGTTAAAAGAGCGGCTGGCCGCTTGTATCAACATTATGGGAGGTGTGGAGTCTTTGTTTTGGTGGCAGGGAAAAATTGATAAGGCCCCGGAAGCTTTGATGATCATAAAAACGAAACAGAAACTCTTTGAAAAAATCGTTTCGAAAGTTAAACTGTGGCACAGTTACCAAAATCCAGAAATCATTGCTTTGCCAATTCAAGCAGGCAGCTGGAATTATTTGAAATGGATTGATGAAAATTTATGTTATCACGCTTAATAATGATAGCGATGTTTGTTTTCTTGTCCCCTTATGCTTTTGCCAGCGGCAATCTACCCTCCAGTGCCGTGGAGGGGGCTTTGGTTGGCAAGCCCGCCCCCGAATTTACTTTGGAGACAACTGCCGGTGTTCAACAGAGTTTGAGCCAGGCCCAGGCTGGCCAAAGAGCCATCCTCTTTTTTTGGGCTACCTGGTGCCCTCATTGTCATGAAGCGCTAGAGAGTATTAGCCTCCACCTCAATGATATTAAACTCAAGGGTGCGCGGGTTCTTTTAGTAAATTCTGGAGAGAACAAGGCTGAGGCAAAAGAGTATTTGATGAGTCATCAATTGCCCTTGGTCAGCTTTTTAGATGAGGATAATACCATTGCGGGTCAATACGGGGTGATTGGCATACCGACTTTATTTTTTATCGACGAGAAAGGTATTATCCGTTCCATACTACACGAATTTCCTTCCGATTACGAGGCAGAGTTCACGAAATAATTAGTGTCATGCCCGAAATCTTTTATCGGGCATCTAGGACTTGCTACTTACTAGATTCCCGATAGAAGCATTCGGGAATGACAAAGATAGTTATTATTTTTTATTGATATTTACAGAACTTATAATATTCGCCTCAAATTTCAGCTTGGTCAGGAAGCTGACGATGGCTTCACTCTTTCTCTGAGCCAGCATCATATCTTTGAAATTGTCTTTGTCGATTTGGTATTCTTGTTCATCGATAGGTTGGACGCTTTCCAGATAAATAATCGCCGGGCCTTGAGAGGTGGTTATAACAGTGCTGAGGCGGTTTTGCATGTTCATAGTTAAAGTGGCTTCCTGGAACTCTGCAATCAATCCCATGTTGGCGGTATATTCTCCTCGGTCAAACAGGGGTGTTTCATCCACTTTGGCACCGGTGCTTTTAGCTAATTCTTTAAAAGTTTTCTTTTGCTTTAATCCCTCTTGAATATTCTTGAGAGCACTATCAGCTTTGGTTTTGGCCAGTCCAAAGCCTTTGTCCATCAGCAGGGCGTTTCTGGCATCATCTTTGGCCTGGTCAAAAGGCGGAATGAGAGATTCCAGGTGTACTTTAATTCTAAATACCATCCATCCGTCGGGCATCTCGGTGACCTGGCCATACTGGCCCTGCTTCATGCTAAAAATCTTCTTGACCAGCTCCGGTGACCAGGCAAAGGTCAGCATCGGCTGGGCCTGGGTAAATAGCCCGGTTTCTGTGACTTGGGCCTGATGTTTTTGGGCCAGCGCGTAGAGACGAGGCAACCTGTGGTGAGCGTAGTCGAACCATGCCTCGTCTCTACCTTCAGGTTTAAGTTCTTTAGCCAAATTTGTCGCTTCCTTTTTGGCAGTCTGCTTTTGTTCCTCTGTTGCTTTATCTGAATAGGTGAAAAGAACATACTCGACATTAATCATAGGCGGTTTGCGGAAGGCTTCCTTATGATTGTCGTAGTATTGTTTGATTTCACTATTCGTAACTGTTAAATCCCTGGCAGCTGTAAGAGGATCAAACAGCGCATAGGCCAATTTGATTTTTTCATTGCGCAAGGTGTATTCTTTTTTAAGATCATCTTCGCTGATACTTGGGTTTCCAACCGCCTGATCTAACAATTTTTTTATGGTTAACTGAGAACGGATACCTTCTTCAAAATCATTCACTTTGCGGTCAAAGCCCTGGGGACTTTCGACAATGGTCTGGTACATGGAGCGGTCGAATTGCCCATGAGGACTGAAAAAGGGAAGGGAGGCAATAAATGCCACCACTTCCTGGTCTGAGGTTTTAATACCGCGTTTTCTGGCTTCATGAAGAAGCAGCAGACGATCCCAGGCCTCTTCTTCCAGATTCAGACGATTGGCGATTTTAAAAAATTGGTCGCCGTAAAGCATAATGGCCTGATCACGGCTATCCAGGTAGGCTTTTTCAAAATTGCGCATAGGCACGCCATGGCCATACATTTTACCGGCGATATTGATGGAATTTTCTAATCGCCAGGCGGTACCGAACACGCCGAAGGAAAGAATAATGACAACGGCAACGACCCAGAGGATTTTTTTTGACACACCTTTGTGGCGAAGAACGCTAAGCATAGGGGCGATTATATATGAGCCTTCTGGCTTTGACAAGTGTAAACCCTGCTTATATACTAGCCCCATGAGAACCTTTGTGATCGGTGATATCCATGGTGCTTACCAGGCGCTTGTTCAGTGTCTGGGCCGTTGCGGGTTTGATTATGCCCAGGATCGCTTGATTGCCCTGGGGGATGTCTGCGACGGCTATCCGCAAGTCAACCTCTGTATCGAGGAGCTTTTAAAAATCAAGCACTGCGATTACCTTATCGGTAACCATGACTTGTGGGTTTTAGATTGGGCCCTTAAAGGGGAAAAGAAGGATATTTGGCTTTCTCAGGGCGGGTCAGCCACGATATCGTCTTATAGCGCAGGGCCGATGCCGCAGGCGCATGTTGATTTTTTGCACAATGCTCACCCTTGGCTGGAAGTGGACGGGAAAGTATTTGTGCACGGTGGTTTCGATTTGCATTCACCCCTGCAGAGCCAAGCTTTGCAAAAGCTGGTTTGGGACAGAGACTTGCTTTATGTGGCCTGGAAAAAATTCCTGGAAAACGATGGTAAAGACGCAAGTAGAGACGCAGCATTGCTGCGTCTCTACCAATACGAAGAAATTTTTATTGGACATACACCAACCCAGAATTTTCACTCCACCAGGCCGGTGCATTTTTGCAATGTCTGGGATTTGGATACCGGAGCCGGCTGGTCAGGATGTTTAACTATTATGGATGTGCAATCAAAACAGTATTGGCAATCGGATTCGACACCCAGCCTTTATCCGGGGTTTCACAATCGACAATGAAATTATATTTAATTCCCAACATTTTAACCCAAGAGGTAGAGACGAGGCAACCTGTGGTGAGCGTAGTCGAACCATGCCTCGTCTCTACTAATTCTATCCCCGTCGCCGTTTCCCAGGCCATCAGGCCTATTCGGCTTTTTTTTGTCGAAGAGCCTAAAGCGGCCCGGGCGCTTTTAAGAAGGCTGGATGCCAATTTTCCTTTGGGTGAATGTACCTTTGTACCGTGGAATGAACATACGAAAAATTCCGTTGAATTTAAAAATGGTCAGGACGCCGGCATCATTTCCGAAGCCGGGTACCCTTGTGTGGCTGATCCCGGTGCTGAGCTGGTGCGCTTGGCCCATGCCCAAGCCATAGAAGTAGTGCCCTTGCCAGGGGCTTCTTCGATCATCCTGGCTTTGGCAGCATCTGGCTTAAACGGCCAACAATTTGCTTTCAACGGCTACTTGCCCAAAGAAAGGCAAGAACGCCTAAAGAAAATTAAAATTTTGGAACAAAGAGCCACCCAGGAAGGACAGACCCAGATTGTCATGGAGGCACCGTATCGTAGTCAGAATCTTTTGGGAGATATCTTGAGTGTCTGTCATCCTAAAACCTTGCTTTGCGTGGCTTGCGATGTAACAGGGCATCATCAGATGATTAAGACTTTGCCGGTGGATGAGTGGAAAAAGAAGGGAATAGTTTTAGACAAAATACCGACATTATTTTTAATGAGCACGTGACTTGTGTGAATGAATTGAACACAAGTCACTGTGCGAATTAACCCTGAGCTTGGTCGAAGGTTATTTACAGCTTTACTTTTGTCGGCGCATTGTCTATAATTGACCCTAATAATTAAATAAAAATTTGTCACCCCCGAATGCTTTAATCGGGGGTCCAGTAATACGCAAGTCTTAGATTCCCGATAATCCCGCCAAGGCGGGACGGGAATGACAAAGAATATTATGAAACAACTCAAACTTGGTTTGCCCAAAGGCAGTTTGCAGGAGGCGACTTTTGCCCTTTTTGAAAAAGCGGGCTTTAAGGTGTATGTGTCCACCCGTTCTTATTTTCCGCAAATCGACGATGAGGAGATCTCACCGGTGCTGTTGCGGGCCCAGGAAATGTCCCGTTACGTCGAGGATAAAACTTTAGACTGCGGCATCACCGGCCATGATTGGATTGAGGAAAATTCTTCCGATGTGGTGCGGTTAGCGCAGCTTTTATATGCCAAACAAACCAGCAGCAAGGTGCGCTGGGTGCTGGCGGTGCCGGAAGGCTCTCCAATCAAGTCGGTGAAAGATTTGGCAGGCAAAAAAATTGCCACCGAACTCGTCAACGTCACTAAAAAGTATTTAGCTAAGCATAACGTTAAAGCGGATGTGGAATTTTCTTGGGGGGCCACCGAGGCTAAAGTGACCGGCGGCCTGGTCGATGCCATTGTGGAGCTGACCGAAACCGGCAGCAGCTTGCGGGCTAACAACCTTCGTATCGTCGATACTTTGTGCGAGTCCACCACCCAGTTTATTGCCAACCAAGAGGCCGCGGCCGATCCCTGGAAAAAGAAAAAAATGCAGCAGGTTATCATGCTTTTAAAAGGGGCCCTGGATGCCAAGAACATGGTTGGCCTTAAAATGAATCTGGCCCGTAAAGATTTGGACAAAGTTCTCAAAGTGCTGACCGCCTTGAAAAATCCAACCATCTCTCCTTTGGCCGATGATCGATGGATAGCCCTGGAAACAGTGATTGAGGAATCGACGGTACGCCAGATTATCCCTGCGCTCAAAGAGGCCGGTGCCGAAGGAATCATTGAATATTCGTTGAATAAATTGATTTATTGATGGTTCGACTCGACCCGCCAAAGGCGGGTCTCGCTCACCATTAGAAGAGTCGAAGGGTTTTTTGGATAAATCGCTGATTACATGTTACACTTTTAAAAGGAGGATTATGCCCTGCGGCAGAAAAAGGAAACTTAGAAAAATCCGCACGCATAAACGCAAGAAATTGCGTAAAGCGCTGCGTCATTTGAAAAAACGAGCCACACAGTAGAGACGAGGCATGGTTCGACTACGCTCACCACAGGTTGCCTCGTCTGTACTATAAAGGCAGGTAGCCATGTTTTATCAAATCCGCCACTTCAGTCTAGCCATTAGTATCGGCATAGGGCTTGCCGTTTTTACTGGTATTTCCAGAGCCGAGGAAGGACATGTTCTCCCTAAGTCTAAAGCCCTGGCCCATTACATCATGGCGGTCATGGATGATTTAAATGGCGACGATGAGCAGGCCATGAAGGAATATCAGAAGTCCCTGAAGTTTGATCGAAGCCAGCCCATTACTCACTTAAGGGTAGGAGCTTATTACGCCCGTCAGGGACGCCTGCCAGAGGCCTCCCGGGAACTCAAAACCGTGGTTAAATTGTCTCCAGAGGCTTCCCCGGCCCATTATCTGCTGGCTCTTATTTACTCTGCGCAAAAAAAGTATGAGTTGGCTGCCAGCGAGTATGAGGCTGTTCTTAAAACAGCTTCCCGGAATAATCCGGATAATATCGAGATCCATGCTTATCTGGCTCAGTTGTATTATGCTTTGCATAAATATCCGCTCGCCATTGAGCAGTTAAATCAGATCATCCAGGCTCAGCCTACCAATGCTTCTGCCTATTATCTTTTAGGGAGTATTCATCTGGATTTAAACCACCGGCAGGAGGCCAAAGAGGCTTTTCGTAAGGTCTTGGCTATTGAGCCAAATCATGATGGAGCGCTCAATTCCTTGGCTTATCTGTATGCCGAGGAAGGGGTTCATCTGGATGAAGCCCTGCAAATGGCCCGCCAGGCGATTGATTTAGCCCCTGCCAACGGCGCTTATTATGATACTTTGGGCTGGGTTTTATTTAAACATGGACTTAAAACGGAAGCACTCATGGCCCTGCAGAAAGCCAGTACCTATCTGGAAGACCCCATCATTTATGACCATATAGGGGATGTTTACCAGGCCTTGGATGAACCGGCCCTGGCGCGCAAGTCTTGGATGAAAGCCCTGCAACTGGACCCCAAACAGCCCCAAATCAGCCAAAAGCTGGAAAATCTCAACCGCCGCTCCGCCAGCGCAATTCCAGAGGTCAATTTTAATCCTACGAAATAACACCTTTTAACGGCAATTAGACGGCAACTTGACGCCAAACATGCACAAGTTTTTGAAAAATTCCAAAATATTTTTTGAACTTCTCATAACTATTTGTAAATAATACCGTTATATCACAAAATTTTTGCCTCCAAAATTGGCATTTTGGATATTTATATGTTATGGTTAATTATATTCCATATTTCAACTATTTATCCGCAAGGATTTTTTATGATTGTAGTAGAGACGTAAAATCTTACGTCTCTACGTAAATATACCCTATTTAGGAGACCCACATGTTTAGAAAATTCTTCCATTTGACGGTTATTCTTTGTTTTGCCACCACCTTAATCCAACCTTGGGCACGGGCTGTAGAGACGCCATTAATGGCGTCTCTACCTAAACCCGGTACCATGGTCAATTTAAGCCAGGCCTATGAGCCTGTCTTGATTAAAGGATTGAAGGTCAACCCTAAAAATCCTCTGGCCTTAGATTTTATTGTGGATACGGGTAATGACGTAGGGGCGATTAATAATCGCCCCTACATGCAAAATGTTTCATCCAAATTAATCAAATATTTCTTCGCCGCCCTGACCTTGCCTGAGCAGGACGTCTGGGTCAATCTTTCTCCCTATGAAAAGGGGCGTATGATCCCTACCGCCACCGGCCAGACCGAAATGGGCCGGGACATGCTGGTCCAGGACTATATTTTAAAGCAAATCACCGCCTCTTTAATTTACCCGGAAAAAGGCATTGGCAAGGAATTTTGGGACAGAGTTTACAAAGAGGCCTACCAGCGCTTTGGCACCAGCCAGGTGCCGGTCAATACCTTTAATAAGGTATGGATTGTGTCTGACAAAGCATCCGTGTATGAAGCCAAGGACACGGTGCTGGTGGTGGATACGCATTTAAAGGTGATGTTGGAGAAGGATTACGTAGCGCTCCAAAGGAGCGCGGAGTCCCGAGCGGAGTCGAGGGATTTGGCGATGGAGAAACATGCGGTCAATGGTGAATGGTCAATGGTAAATGGTCAAATACAAAACACAACAAATACAACTACCATTAACCAACTAGGTTCCCAAATCATCCGCGAAATCGTATTGCCCGCTCTTGAAACCGAAGTCAACACCGGTAAAAACTTTGCCCCCTTACGCCAGATTTTCCATTCCCTGGTGCTGGCCAAGTGGTATAAGGAAACCCTCAAAACCGCGCTGTTGAATCAGGTGTATTCGAATAAAGGGAAAATTAAAGGCGTAGAGACGCCCCCCACTGCTGTCTTGCGACAGCAAGACGTGGGGGCGTCTCTACAACCCAAAGATATTTACCAAATGTATCTCCAGGCCTACAAAAAAGGCGTGTTCAATTATATTAAGGAAGACATTGACCAGGCCACCCAACAGTCTATCCCAAGAAAATATTTTTCCGGCGGGGTCATGGGAGCGGTCAATATCCAGCGTGTCCCTTTCGATCAAGCGATGAACAGCGGAGCTACAAGGCCAAAGGGAGAATTTTACATAGTGGCCGAAACCAGCCGTATCTCAACGCCTGCGCCAATGAACCCCGACGCGGCGATGGGAACTGACGCGACGGCACCACCTGCCAGACAAAAGACGATTTTAGTAGCTGAGGATTCGTTCTTGATACGGCAAGGATTACTATATCAATTAGCTGATTTAGGTTACAAAGTCGTCGCGGCAGAAGACGGTCAAAAGGCCTTGGAATTGTTTAAGGCTAATCCCGATGCTTTTGATTTGGTTGTGACCGATATAAATATGCCTCACTTAAATGGCATTGAGCTCGCTCAAGAATTGAATAAACTCGCCCCAAATCTTCCTATTATTGTTCAATCCGGAACATTTTTAACATTACCTCAATTACAGGTAAAGGCACCGAATATCAAATCATTAGTCAAGGCACCATATGACAAGACTGAGCTTTTTGAAGTGGTCAGAAAAGAATTACCCAACGCGGCGATGACGGCCTCACAGGATGAAAATGATAAGCAAATTAGCGCTGGCGAAGAGCCAGTTAAGGTTGACCATGGCGAAATTAGGGATGACCGCGGCAAAGCCGCTGGAGAAGAAGTTGTGAGGCAAGATACAAAGCTTGGTAAAGACGCGGCGATGTCCGCCACCCCGCTAAAACGGGGTGGCCCGCTTCGCCCGCGAAGTGAGGCGAGCGAGACCTCGCCCGAAACAGAATTGTTGCAAAAAGCAATAAAAATATCAGGTATGACGGAAGATGAATTAAAAAGAAGAACTAAAGTTGTTTTGGGACAGCAAGGAAAATTCCCGGATTACCTTCAACTGGTTACTAGGACTAGAAGGTCAAGTAAAGCATATAAAGCCGATGCGGCGATGATGGTGAAGGCTCGTGCTCAGACGTCCGTGCCATCGAAGCTGTTCGGGGGACGGCTATCTCCGCAACAAGTGATTCGTCATTTTGGATTTGAGAACTATCCGAGGAGCATTGTTGTGGGTGAGGCGGCGCGCGATACGACCTTCAGTGAATTGCTGTTAAAAATCTATGAAATGGATTTTGATTTCTTGCTTATAACTAAACAGGATCGGAAGGTCTGGCAGGATTTGACTAAACTGGACGATAAGGAATTGCAGGCCCGCTGGGCGGATCTGGCTCGACAAGGCTTTTTGGTTAAACGCACCATTACCATTCCCGACAGCATTGATGCTTTGTTGCGAGAGCTGTCGGATCTCAAGAAGTCAAGCTTTTGGTGGAGTCAGTTAACGGGGAACCTTTT
>JAHFGE010000060.1 GCA_023247575.1 Candidatus Omnitrophota bacterium
TTACCGTTAGATCCTGCAGTGCTCACTAATGGTGGGGCGGGTTTGCCCGTCCTGGATCGTCCGAAGGACGGGCCAGGGAACCCCCCCCCACCAAAAGCGGATTATGAGTATGAACCAGAGCAAAATGAACTCATTGGATTTTTAATCTCTAAATTTTTGAATTTTAAAATTTATTTTGCACTTTTAGAAAACGCAGCGGGCGAACACGGAGCGCGTATGGCGGCTATGGATAAGGCCTCACAAAACACCAATGATTTGATTGATCACTATATTCTTTTGCGTAATCGTGCTCGTCAGGCCGCTATCACCACAGAATTGACTGAAATTATTTCAGGAGCGGAAGCATTAAAATGACACAATGATAGAAAGGATTGTATGAAACTGCAAGGAAAAGTGATTCAAGTTCTAGGTGCCATTGTGGATGTGTATTTTCCCTCAGAAGGATTACCACCGATTGGGACGGCTCTTAAAACAACCAATAAAATCATTAGTGAAAGACAAGACAATTTGACATTGGAAGTGGCCCACCATTTAGGAGACAGCATCGTACGTACGATTGCGCTCGATAGCACTGATGGTTTGGTGCGCGGCCAGCCTGTTACAAACACAGGTGGCGGTTTAATGATGCCTGTAGGTAAAGGAACTTTAGGGCGAGTCATGAATCTGTTAGGAGATCCCATTGACCAAGCAGGTCCCATAAAGGCTGAAAAATATATGCCTATTCATCGTTTGGCTCCACCTGTTGAGGAACAGGATACTTCCACTTCTATTCTAGTCACAGGCATTAAGGTGGTCGACCTTTTAGCTCCTTATCGAAAAGGAGGCAAAATTGGGCTTTTTGGAGGTGCAGGGGTGGGTAAAACCGTTATCATTCAAGAGCTTATTCATAATATCGCCAAAGAGCACGGTGGTTATTCCGTATTTGCAGGAGTAGGAGAACGAACCCGTGAAGGAACCGCTCTTTATAAGGAAATGAAAGAGGCGGGTATTATTAATAAAACCTCTTTAATTTATGGCCAGATGAATGAACCACCAGGAGCCCGTGCGCGTGTGGGTTTATCAGCGTTAACGGTGGCAGAATATTTTCGGGACGAAATGCATCAGGATGTGCTCTTGTTTATTGATAACATTTTCCGTTTTACTCAGGCGGGATCGGAAGTATCTGTCCTTTTAGGCCGCATTCCATCGGCCGTCGGCTATCAGCCAACTTTAGGGACAGATATGGGAGAACTGCAAGAGCGTATTACCTCCACCAAAAACGGTTCGGTCACTTCTATTCAGGCTATCTATGTGCCGGCCGATGATTATACCGATCCCGCACCAGCAACTACTTTTGCTCACTTGGATGCCACCACAGAGCTTTCTCGTTCTATTGTTGAGTTAGGTATTTATCCAGCGGTTGATCCCTTGACTTCATCCTCAACGATTTTGAGCCCAGAAGTAGTAGGGGAAGAACATTATAAGGTGGCTAGGAGTGTCCAGGAAATTTTACAAAAATACAAAGAGCTTCAGGATATTATCGCCATTTTGGGTATGGATGAACTTTCCGAAGAGGATCGTTTAACCGTTGAGCGGGCCCGTAAAATCCAAAAATTTTTGTCACAACCATTTCATGTGGCAGAACAGTTTACGGGAATTGCCGGCACATATGTGCCCTTGGAAGAAACGATCCGTTCGTTTAAGGAGATCCTGGAAGGCAAGCATGACAGTATTCCTGAACAGGCTTTTTACATGGTCGGAAATATTGATGAAGTATTAGCAAAGGCAAAAACGCTATAATGTTCCATTTATCCATCATTACACCATCTGGTAAGACTTTTGAAGATACTGTTGAAAGCGTGGCGGCTCCAGGACTTATGGGAGGCTTTGAAGTTTATTCCAAGCATATGCCTATGCTATGTGCACTTAAAACAGGAGCTGTGCGTATTAGAAAAGCAGACAAAGAACAAACGGTGAAGATTGACAGTGGAATCCTTGAAGTTAATGCTGCTCACAATGTTTTATTATTGACTGATCAAATCATAGGGTAAAGATGCAAAAACGACGTGTCGTCATTACAGGTTTAGGTGTTGTCGCTGCTAATGGTATAGGCAAAGAAAAATTCTGGCAGGCTAACACAGAAGGTCGTTCAGGTATAGACTGCGTCACTTCTTTTGACACCGACGGCTTTGATTCCCATGTGGCTGGCCAGGTCAGGAATTTTAATCCTTCTGAATATATGCCGGCCCAGGTTGTTAACAAAGTGGACCGCTTTGTCCATTTTGGACTGGCAACCTCACAGATGGCCTTAGCCGACAGCCATCTGGATTTATCCCAAGAGGATAAAATCAGGGTAGGTGTTATCATAGGTTCCGGTTTAGGCGGTATTTTGTTTCATGAAGAGCAAATGATGGTAGCTTACGACAAAGGAGCCCATCGATTGAATCCTTTATGTGTTCCTAAAGTCAGCCCCAATGCGGTATCAAGCCATATTGCTATCCAGTACGGCCTTTTAGGGCCTAATATGGTTATTTCAACCGCCTGTGCTTCCGGCGGCCTGGGAGTGGGGGAGGCTTTTCGCAAAATTCAGTGGTCTGACATGGATGTGTGTTTTGCCGGTGGAGTTGATGCTCCTTTAACGCGATTTACTTTTGGTGCTTATTGCTCTTTACGGGTACTTTCCAAAAAAAATGATCCACCCCAGCAAGCTTCCCGTCCTTTTGACCGCTTACGGGATGGTTTTGTACTGGCAGAAGGAGGGGCAGTGTTGATTTTAGAAGAATTAAACCATGCCCTTAAAAGAAATGCTAAAATCTATGCGGAATTAATTGGCTATGCAGCTAATTCAGGGGCTTATCATATGGTTATCCCGGATATCGAAGGTAAAGATGCTGCCAAGGTTATGATGGCTGCCCTTAAAGATGCTCATTTAGAAGGCATTGATTATATTAATGCCCATGCCACATCGACTCAGGCTAATGACCAGGCAGAAACCAGAGCCATTAAAGCTGTTTTTGGAGAAAGGGCGTATCAATTACCGATTTCTTCCACCAAGTCCATGATTGGACATAGTATTGGGGCAGCCGGTGCTATTGAAGCTGTGGTTTGTGCTTTGGCTATTGAGCATCAATTTATTCCTCCCACCATTAATTACAAAGAAAAGGATCCAGCTTGCGATTTAGATTATGTCCCTAATGAGGGGCGGAATGCCCGTATCAATACAGTTTTATCCAATTCTTTCGGGTTCGGTAACTGTAATGCCTCTTTAATTTTTTCGAAATGGAAAGGATAAATATATGGCAGATATTAACGTCGAGCAGACAGTGAAGGAAGTCCTGGCTCAACAACTTAATATCGATGTCAATACTATCAAATTAGAGTCGCGGCTATCGGAAGATTTAGGACTGGATTCTTTTGGTGCCGTTGAAATGGCCTTTGCCTTGGAAGAGAAATTTGGTCTAAAGATATCCGATGATGCCATCTACACCGCTAAAATAGTCAAAGATATTGTCGATTATATTTTCAATCAACTCTTCCCAAAGGGTTAACCAGCCACCACCTCCCTATGTGACCGCCGTCACAGCCAACTTTCCCTATTTGTGTTAAGAATAATAATGTCTCCAAGATAAATATAAAGCCTAAATGTTTGTACAAGGGACGAAGTCTTTTTTATTGGTGAGGAGGGGAAAATGCATATTCCAAGTTCAATGTTACACGGGAATATTTGCCCGGTCACGGCTGCCGTTAGCGCAGCAGGAATTGTAGGAGCTTCTTATCTTGCCTATCGTTGCCGTGAGAAACCTAGCGTTACAGGCTTTAGTACTGTAACAGCCATGATTTTTGCTGTTCAAATGCTCAATTACCCCATCAGCCATGGGACATCTGGACATCTTTTGGGAGGAGTTATGGCTGCTAGTATTTTAGGTATCCCTTTTGCTGTATTGTCTATGGCCGTCGCTTTGAGTGTTCAAGCGGTATTTTTTGCCGATGGGGGCATGAATACACTGGGAGCGAATATCTTAAATATGGGACTAATTGGAGCTGGTTTAAGTGGAGGAATTCTTTATGTATTGAGGAAAAATAATGTTAAGGGTACTTTAGCATTAGCTATGACTTCATGGCTGTCAGTAGTTTTAGCTGCCAGTGCTTGTTCTATAGAACTTAGTGTATCCAAAGTCATGAGTTTGAAGGATGTGTTGCCGGCTATGGTCAGTATTCATGCAATCATTGGTATGGGAGAAGCCGTTGCTACTGTAGTTTTAATGTCTATTTTGGTCACAGGTTATGCCAAGCGAAGTATGATTTTAGCTTTAGTGGGCGCTTTACTTACTCCATTAAGTAGCCAATTACCTGACGGATTAATGTGGATTTCTACACAAAAGTCGTTTCCTATTTTTGAAAATTTTTCTTACCAGGCGCTCATGGCAGGTTATATCGTGCCCGCCTTTGGCTTAGGAGTTATTGCCAAAATAGCCGCAGCTTTGGTAGGTGTATTTCTGGTTTTTATTTCGGTGTTTATCTTGGCAAGTTTAATTAAACGGATATCTTTGACAGGAGGCCAGTATGAAAGAAGTTAATTTAACTTCGTATCCTTTTTTCAATGGAATGAAGAGGGAACATATAGCTCTTCTTTCTCACCATGCTATCAAAGAGACGTTTAGAGCCAACAATTATATATTTCGAGAAAAAAAAGAAGCTTCGGAATTTTTCTTGATCCTTAAAGGAAAAATATCAATTGAAGTTATTTCCCCGGAAGGTAAACAATTTTCTATACAGGTTTTAAAACAAGGAGACACGTTGGGGTGGTCTTGGCTGATTCCTCCCCATGAATGGAGGTTCAGTGCCCGGGCCATGGAAGGCATAGAAGTGCTCACTATGGATGGAAAATATCTTCGGGAAAAATGTAAAAAAGACCATGATTTAGGTTATGAGCTTTTTAGGCGATTGGCTGGAGTTTTTGTGCAGAGGCTCGAGGCTACTCTGCGGCAATTGGTAGAAATGTATCATGCGGCGTAGGAGTCCCTATGAAACCAAAAAGGAACTTAGATAGAGAATTTTCCAGAACAGATCCGTGCGTGAAGCTTGTCATAGACAAGATCGAAAAGGAAAACTATCGGCCGGATGCTTTGATTGAAATACTTCATGTGGCCCAAAATGCCTATGGTTATCTTCCTATGGAGGTACTTAGTTTTATTGCCAAAGAGCTACGTTTACCACCCAGTCGGGTCTATGCGACGGTAACTTTTTACCATCTTTTTTCCTTAAAACCCAGAGGGGATCATACCTGTTTGGTATGTACGGGAACAGCTTGTTATGTCAAAGGGGCTCAAGCGATTTTGGAGGAGTTAGAAAATAAATTTCATTTAAAACCCGGGGAAGTTACTTGCGACAAAAAATTAGGGCTACGGACCGCCCGTTGCATTGAAGGATGCGGGTTGGCACCGGTGGTCGTTGTCGATGAAGAAGTTTTATCAAATGTCAAGCCGGAAGAAATTAATGACAAAGTTTTAGCCAAAATGGGAGTCAAGGTATGAATAGGCAGGATTTACAGCTCATAGCCGAACAGACAAATATCAAACATAAACAATATAAACATAAGGTTTGCGTTTGCTGTGGAGCCGGTTGTATTTTTAGCGGAAGTAAGAAGATTCTTCAAAATTTGCAAGACACGGTTAAGGCTCAAGGCAAAAAAAAAGATATAGAAGTCGTGCCTACAGGATGTATGGGCCCTTGCAATGAGGGGCCTTTGATTAAAATGATGCCTCAAAACACCATTTATCAGAAAGTCAAGAATGAAATGGTGCCAGCTATCCTACAAAGTCACATTATTGAAAATAAGCCAATTGAGAAATGGTTGCTTTTTAAAAATTCCAAGCAAAAACCATTTATTAACTCCCTGCAAGCCCCGTTTTTTAAAAAACAAAGGAAGATCGTTTTAAAAGATTGCGGAGACATTAATCCGGAATCTATTGAAGATTACATTGTCAGCGGTGGATATAAGGCTTTAGAAAGGGTGCTTTTTGAGATGTCCAGTGAAGAGGTTATTGCGCAAATCAAACAAAGCCGCTTGCGTGGCCGTGGTGGAGCAGGCTTCCCAACGGGTATCAAATGGGAAACGGTTAACAAATACGTAGCGGATCAAAAATATGTGATTTGCAACGGAGATGAAGGTGATCCCGGTGCTTTCATGGACCGCAGTGTGCTAGAGGGTAATCCTCACCGAGTCTTAGAAGGGATGATCATTGCCGGTTATGCAACAGGAGCAAGTAAAGGTTATGTCTATATCCGCGGTGAGTACCCTCTAGCCATCAAGCGGTTTGAGCTGGCCTGTCAACAAGCAAGGAAGTCGGGCTTATTGGGGTTAAACATTTTGGGGAGCACCTTTCATTTTGAAGTCAATATTCGTATTGGGGCGGGCGCTTATGTGTGTGGAGAGGAGACGGCCCTCATAGCTTCTATTGAGGGCAAGCGTGGGAATCCGAGGCCGCGCCCGCCATTTCCAGCGGAGGTAGGGTTATGGGGCAAGCCCACTCTTATCAATAACGTGGAAACCTTAGCCTGCGTTGCCTCCATCATTACTCATGGCGGAGAATGGTATGCCCAAATTGGTACGCCTAAAAGCGGGGGAACTAAAGTTTTTTCCTTGGCGGGCAAAATCAATTACTCGGGATTAATTGAAGTGCCCATGGGCACCTCTTTGCGTGAAATTGTCTTTAATATCGGTGGAGGCATACCAGGAGGTCAGAAATTTAAAGCCGCTCAAACTGGAGGTCCTTCCGGTGGGTGTATCCCAGCCGAACATTTGGACGTAAAAATGGATTATGAAAATTTAGTTGCTTTAGGGTCCATCATGGGTTCCGGCGGTTTGATTGTCATGGATGAAACATCTGACATGGTGGATGTGGCTAGGTTTTTTATGGAATTTTGCGTGGATGAATCCTGCGGCAAGTGTGTTCCTTGCCGAGTAGGAACAAAGGTACTTTATGATATCCTGACGAAAATTTGCCAACGGCAAGCCTCGATGAAGGATTTAGAGAAACTGGAGGAACTGGCGCTGTTTGTCAAAGCAACCAGTTTATGCGGTTTGGGGATGGCAGCCCCTAATCCATTGTTGAGTACTTTGAGATATTTTAAGAATGAATATCTTAATTACGTGAATCTTCAAGCGGCTTTGCAGCCCTCATAAGAAAGGGAATTTATGGCCAAGGTTTTTTTAATGATCGATGGCCGACAAGTGGAATCCGAACCAGGCAAAACGATCCTGGAAATCTGCCGGGACAACGGTATAGATATCCCTACGATGTGCCATTTGGATGGTTTAACGGATGTAGGGGCTTGCCGTCTTTGTTTGGTGGAAGTTGAAGGAGTTAGTAAACTGCTTCCTGCTTGCACCACCAGAATCCAGGCTAACCAGGTTATCCATACACAGACGGATAAATTAAAAAAATACCGTCGCATGATTACCGAATTATTTTTTGCCGAGCGCAATCACATCTGTGCGGTATGTGTTTCTAATGGCCATTGCGAATTGCAGGAGTTGGGATATAAGGTGGGTATGAACCATGTGCATTTTCATTACTTGAACCAGAAATGTGACCTCGATGCCTCTCATCCATGGTATGTCATGGACCATAACCGTTGTATTCTTTGTACTCGTTGTGTGCGTGTGTGTGCCGAAGTCGAAGGCGCTCACCATTGGAACGTGATGAACCGTGGGGTTCAAGCCAGGGTTATTTCTGATTTTAATACTCCCTGGGGAGAATCGATCACCTGCACCTCTTGCAGTAAGTGTGTGGAGGTTTGTCCAACCGGGGCCTTGTGGTCAAAGCAGACTCTGCAAGGAAAGATGGAAAAACACCCAGAGAAAATTGCCGAGTTGATGGAAAAAAGAAAGATGAGCCTATGAGCAAGAAAAAAATAGCTACGGTCTGGTTAGGCGGGTGTTCAGGATGCCATATGTCACTTTTGGATATCGATGAAAGGATTTTGGATGTAGCTAAGCTCGCCGATATTGTCAAAAGCCCCATTGTGGATAACAAAGATCTTCCTGAGGTAGACGTGGCTTTAGTTGAGGGTTCTGTCACCAGCGATGAACATTACCATGAAATACAACTCATTCGTCAACGCAGTAAAGTTTTGATTGCGCTAGGAGACTGCGCTGTTACAGGTAATGTGACGAGATTGCGTAATGTTTTTAGTAAAGAAGAGGTCTTAAAACATGCTTACGTGGATTTGCCCAGCAATGACTCCCAAGGACAAATGCCTTCTCATCCGGCACTATTAAAATTACATGATAAGGTTATTCCGCTGCATGAGGCCGTTAAGGTCGACTATTTTATCTCTGGATGTCCGCCATCGGCAGATACTATTTTTTATGTTCTCTTTGAACTTCTTAACGACCGTAGACCTCATTTGGAGCAGGAAGGGAAGTTAAAATATGGATAATAAAATTGTTATAAACCCTGTCACTCGTATTGAAGGGCATGCCAAAATTACTCTGATTTTAGACGAGAAGAGGCGTGTCAAAGATGCCCAATTTCATGTGAATGAATTCCGCGGTTTTGAAAAATTTTGCGAAGGCCGTATGTTTACGGAAATGCCAACCATCACTCCGCGCATTTGTGGTATTTGCCCGGTCAGCCATTCGGTGGCCAGCGCCAAAGCCTGCGAAATGATTTTGGGAATCAAACCGCCTTATACAGGTCATTTATTGCGCCGCCTCATCCATTTAGGACAGACCATCGCTTCCCATGCACTTAGTTTCTTTCATTTATCCTCACCTGATTTTCTGTTAGGCTGGGATTACTCTCAAGCTAAACGTAATATTTTAGGTGTGGCTGAGAAATATCCAGAGTTAGCTAAACGGGGGATCCGTTTACGAAAGTTCGGTCAGGAGGTTAGTGAGCGAATCACGGGTAAGAAAATTCATACCATGGGCATTGTGCCTGGAGGCATGGCATTTCCACTGACAGAAGAGAACCGAAAGGCGCTTTTAGCCTGGATTCCGGAAGGCTTAGAGACAGCTAAAATAGGCCTGGATAT
>JAHFGE010000155.1 GCA_023247575.1 Candidatus Omnitrophota bacterium
GGTGGATAATAAATATTCCGGAAATGTCGTCGATATTTGTCCTGTGGGGGCGTTGACCGACAAGGATTTTCGTTTCAAATGCCGCGTGTGGTATCTGGCCAAAACAAACTCTGTCTGTCCTGGCTGCAGCATGGGATGCAACATGACCGTCGAGTGGGACAAATCGCGGCCGCATCAGCATAAGAAGGCTCGCGTCATGCGCCTTAAACCGCGGCTTAACCCTGATGTCAATGATTATTGGATGTGCGACGAAGGCCGCTATGATTACCATTACATTGACGAAAACAGAATCGAGTATCCGCAACTTAAAGATGAACTGATTCCATGGACCAAAGCGATTGACACGCTTGCCCAATCCATCAATGCCATTCAAAAAGCGGGCCGCATGGATAGGATGGGTATTTTAGCCTCGGCGAAATTGACCAATGAAGATCTTTTTGTCATCCGCAAATTATTCAAGGACACCCTCGGTGCCCAGGTAGATTTCAGAGTGCCGCAAAAGTCTGGCTATAGCGACGATTTCCTTATGAAAGCAGACAAGAATCCGAATACTGCTGGTGCGCAGACAATCCTTGAACCTAAAGATGAGGCAAGCCCCGACGGTACCGTCGGGGCAAGTGCCATTGTTCAAAAAGCAAAGAACGGCGAGATTGATCTTTTGTATGTGTTTGGACACAACTTAGTCGAACTTTTTGGCAAAGATACCGTTGAGCAAATAGCCAAGAAGGTGAAACTTTTTGTTTTCCAGGGCAGCAATATCAATGAAACGTGCTCCTTTGCGCATTTAATTCTTCCAAGTGCTGTTTATGCGGAAAAGCACGGTACCTTCACCAACTGTCAAGGGCGCGTGCAGCAGATTTGGCCGGCCTTTCGCCCGTTGGAAGAAGCAAAAGGCGATTGGGAAATTTTGTCATTGCTAGCAGGGGTGACTATTAATCGCCCCTACAATTATAAAAATTCTCAAGACGTGTTTAAAGATATCGCAGCAACGGTTGGGGCATTTGCAGGAATGACTTATGAAAAGATCGGCGAGCAAGGGATGGTGTTAAAATGACTGACATCTTGATTAAATTTTTATTAGCAGGCGGTGCCATCTTGAGCGCCTT
Organism: Candidatus Omnitrophota bacterium; assembly: GCA_023247575.1. Classification (GTDB taxonomy): domain Bacteria; phylum Omnitrophota; class Gorgyraeia; order Zapsychrales; family Fredricksoniimonadaceae; genus JACQCF01. The sequence continues at coordinate 1,107 of JAHFGE010000155.1, forward strand.
TGGTATCGCCGGTCTCTTGACGTGGGTGGAGCGCAAACAGAGCGCCCTCATGCAGGACCGCATCGGCGCCAATCGAGCCAAGATTTTTGGGCTAAAGGCCTTGGGGCTTTTTCATGCCATTGCCGACGTGGGTAAAATGCTTAGTAAAGAAGAATTCATGCCTGCCGGGGCCAATAAGTTTTTGTTTAATTTGGCGCCGTATTTATCCGTCGTGTTTGCTCTGGTTGGTTTTGCCGCCATTCCCATCGGCAATCAACTGATTATTGGCAGCCGCGTCATTGAACTTCAGGCAGCTAACCTCAACATCGCCCTCATTTATATCTTCGCCATGATGTCCATGGGAATTTATGGGGTGGTCATCGCCGGATTTTCCTCTAATAATAATTATGCCTTTTTAGGTGGGATGCGCGGGGCGGCCCAGATGATTGCCTATGAAATCACCATGGGGGCGGCCATCATGGGGGTCATCATGGTGTATAACACGATTGATCTTCAAATGCTGGTGCGCGCGCAAGGAGATTATCTGATGGGCGGCTGGCTTCCCAAATGGGGGATTTTTGTCCAGCCGCTGGCGTTTATTTTGTTTTTGACCGCGGCCACCGCCGAGACCAAACGCACACCCTTTGACCTTCCTGAAGGCGAGTCGGAAATCATCGGCTACTTTGTGGAATACAGCGGCATGAAATTCGGCATGTTTTTTATGGCGGACTTAATTGAGACGGTCTTAGTCGCTGCTTTGATGACGACATTATTCTTTGGGGGTTGGCAAGTGGCGTATCTGCACCCGGATGGATTTCATTTTCCGTGGGGAGGGCAGGCGGCACTTTCAAACCTGGCCGTTACAGTCTTTGGGGTTTTGGCATTTTTTATAAAGTTAAGTTTCTTTATTTGGCTGCTGATGGCCGTACGCTGGACACTGCCGAGGTTTCGCTATGACCAGCTGATGCGTTTGGGATGGAAGATTTTACTTCCGGCATCTTTAGTTAACATTGCCCTGACAGCAGTTGTATTAATCCTTTTAAGGTAAATGATGGGGAAAACGAATACCTATCTACAGCGCCATCCAGAGTTGGAAAAATATTTTGATGCGAAAAGTCCTTTCGCTGTTTTGCGCCTTGCCCAGATGAAGCGCTCCTGGAAACAAGCGAACCGCCGTGAATTATCCTGGTGGGAAAACACTTATATCCCCTCCGTTGCAAGCGGCATCTGGCTGACCTCCAAACATTTTTTTCGCAATCTAACCTTGCACATCCTTCATTTGTTCGGTCTTTATAAAGATGTCCCTGCGGCGGTCACGTACCAATATCCTGAGCAACCCAGGCCCCTCGCTCTTCGCACACGCACCCGTCATCGCCTCACCAAACGCGAAGACGGCTCTCCGCGGTGTGTGGCGTGCATGATGTGCGAAACCGTCTGCCCTGCCCGCTGCATCGAAATCACCGCGGCCGAGCACCCGGATCCCAACATCGAAAAATATCCCGCCGAGTTCATCCTCGATTTAGGCAAATGTGTTTACTGTGGTTTTTGCGTGGAAGTCTGCCCCGAAGACGCCATCCGCATGGACACCGGCAAACTCAACATTTCCGAATACTCCCGCGAAAGCATGATCTACGATAAGAAGCGCTTAATGAAAGATTAATAAGTTTCTATGAATGATTCTTCCCAAACATCGCTAGAAAAGGTGGCGCGGCATTTGAAATCGGCGAAGAATATTTTGTTTATTACCGGCGCCGGGATGTCCGCCGATTCCGGATTGCCCACCTACCGGGGTGTTGGCGGCCTTTATGAAGATACCCATACCGAAGACGGCATCCCCATTGAAATGGCCTTGGCCGGCCAGATGCTGGCCACGCGTCCCGAAATTACCTGGAAATACCTTTCCCAGATTGAGAAGAATTGCCGCCAGGCCACCTTTAATCAGGGTCATGCCATCATTGCCGAAATGGAGAAGCATTTCCCGCGGGTGTGGACGCT
>JAHFGE010000156.1 GCA_023247575.1 Candidatus Omnitrophota bacterium
CATCGCCACACCGTATTTGACCCCGAACAGGGCCGCGAACTTGTCCTCGAATTCCCGGACGTATTTGCCCTTGGTCAGCCAGCGGTGCGCAATGGCCTCATCAATGATCTTCTTGGCCTTGCCGGTAATGGACACCGTCCCAAATGGGACTCGATACCCCGCCTTCCTGGCTTCTTGCCCATCGGAAACAAAGGTGGATTTATTGAAATCAGTTTTCATGTCTCACTCTTCTCTACGGTGAATTATCTGGCAGTCAATTGCCCGGCAACATATTTGTGTAGGACACTGGAAACAAGGGTCTGGTAAGGAATGCCTTCGCGGACGGCTTTGACCTGAAGCCCCTCCAGATCACGCTGGGAAATACGGATATTGATGCGTTTGTCCTTGCGCAACGTGTGCCGTGCGATCATAGCGTAACGCTTCTTCTCGCTCATCAAATTTTTGACAGACCTCCATTCACCAGCCTCGATCGATGTCAACAATTCCTGTTCTTCTTTAGTCAATTTCATTGTTCCCTTCCTTTCCCAAGTATTTCTGGGTCAATTTCCTGCTTGGATAGATCGTCTTCAAGAAAATCTTGTGTTCATCCTCAACAAAAGGCACGATATACACATACCCCCGCAATGCCACTATAAAAAGCTTTTGATGCGCAAACTTCCCCTGATTGGGATGGTCAATAATGTCCAGCAAGCCTTCCTTCTGTTCAACGCACCAGACGATCTCTTCAAACGATACGTTCCTTTCCTCAAGGATCCTTTCGTTCTTTTCCTCATCCCAATCGAACGCTTTCATAACCCCTCAATACAAGTATAATACATTGTGTGCCTTTTGTCAACATTACCTCAACCTCTAATTCGGGTTACGGTAGGTGGCGCATAATTCCTACCCTATGCATAAAGCATAAAATATTATGCTATTAGCATAAATATGTGGGGGATATGGAACCTTTTCTGCCCCTGCCCATCCCTCGCTTTATTAAAATCAGATTTCATATGACCCCGTACCCTGCTTATTTACTTAATGACGAATGGCACATTAACAGCCAGCATTTTCTTCTGTTTTCTATACGCTTTTTTATCAAAAGCGTGCTTCAGGTTAAATTGAACGAACTTAAAATATTCATCCATCGAGAGAACTTTTGCTTTAGATGTAACCTTCGACATAATAGGCAGCTTCAATTTTCTCATTTCGAAGTGTCTCTATAATGACATCGCCAGCAAAACATGTGGCGCGTAATACCCCCGCCTACTTCGCCCCCTGCTCATCGTTCACAAACGTCGCTTTATTAAAATCAGATTTCATAATACCCTTTTTATTGTTTATAAACTTGGCTTAGAATCTTATTTCTTTTTAAAATATCCGGACTTTTCGCATCACGCCACATTAAAAATCTCTTCAAATCTTGATCGTTTCCCTCGTCTCTATGCACGAGATACAAAACATAATTCCAACGTCCGTTATCAAATCGACCAAGGGGTTGAACTTTAATTTCGACCTTAGAATAATAATTCTTATCTTTAGCGCTTTCGGTCCCTTTGTAACTCACGTAAAGCTCAATTAGATAATAACTACCATCGGATATGTCTTTTTCAGAAAAATTTATACCATCTATTTGATCGGGTTGTCCTTCAAGCGTTTCTTGTGGAGCAAGCGCATAGACAAAATCAACGTTTATATAAGCTGATCGGCTTATAATCGCTGCATCACCTGTTATCCTATAAACTTTATAACTTCGAATAATTTCAAATGCTGAAACTTTACCATCATTCGTTAAGGTATACAGAAGTTTTCCCGATTTACCATCATATCTAAAATACACTTGTTCCAGGAATTTGATATATAAATACGGTCTTAATTCTGCTTGAAGCCTAGTATCTTCTCTGTTTTCAGAAATCTTAGCAATTCTCTTTAAATCATCAGAGATACCTACCATTTGATCCTGTGTTACACAACCACGAACAGTAGCAGCCGCTATAACCACAGTGGCTACGGCAATAACCAATTCCTGATTATCCTTTAACCATTTTATAAACATTTTTAAGCAACTTTCATTTCTTAAGACCGTTTCCGGATAACCCTTGATGAGGCTTTGGGGAATTTTGAAAGGCTTATTTTGTCCCTATCGTCTACAAGACCCATTCGGAAATACAGTCCCGACGTTTTCTGTCGGGACGTTGTATTTCCGACATGTCAGGAAAAGACGATTATTGACAAAGCTAAGCCGACTCAAAATTTCCCAAAGCCGAGATCAAATACCCCCCCCTCCCTAACCCTCCCCACAAGGGGGAGGGAAACTAAGGGGTACGAAATTCCTTCAAATGCTCCCGCGCCCACTGGTAGCGCTCGGGCGTGCCGATATCAATGAACTTGTTGGGCACTTCGAAACTCGCAAAACCACGGCCCACCAGATGCGGGAAGAAATCGTATTCAATGGAGAACTTGGCCGGCGTTTCGACCATGCCGAACACATCTTTGTTCAAGCAATACGTTCCAGTGTTAATAAGAAATGTGGGCTGCCTGTCCGCCGAAGCTGAACCTGCCTTGCCGGCAGGCAGGCGCGAAAGTAATTCAGCGGAGGCGGATTTTTCCTTGAACGCCTGGATGCGGCCCTGCACATCCACTTCAACGGTGCCATACTCGCGGGCATCATCCACGCGCGTCACGGCAATGGTGGCCGCGGCTTTTTGTGACATGTGCCGCTCGAGCAGCTTCTGATAATCAATAACGCAAAAACAATCCCCGTTCATCGCAATAAACTGCGGGGAATGAACTAGGCCGGCGGCTTGCTTGATAGCTCCCCCGGTCCCTAATGGTTCGTGCTCTATCGAGAACACGATATCCAGCTTGGGGAACATCCCGGCCAGCGCCTGTTCCACGGCAGCGCCGCCATGGCCGGTGCATACAATAAACCGCTTGGCTCCCTGCGACGCGATGAATTCGATCAACACGGCGATAAAGGGCTTGCCGTCTATTTCCGCGAGGACTTTTTGTTTACCCTGCGTGACCGGCTGCAGGCGTTTGCCAAGGCCTCCGGC
>JAHFGE010000001.1 GCA_023247575.1 Candidatus Omnitrophota bacterium
GTGCTTGCGGCTAAAGACATTGAAGACCACATTCCCCTCACGCGTCTTTAAAGAAACCGGCAGGCCTCCGCGCAAAACATTATCAAGAAAAGTTTGTCCGCAGTAACCATTGAAATGGGAAGAGGAACTGTGGGTAAAGGCAAAACTCTTAATCCGAGCGATCTCTTCTTCATTTTGCTGACGTTTTTCTTCAATAAAATCCTTAGTGGTGACACGCTTGATAATCGACGACAAATGCCGTTGGCTGTGCGTTTGGCCGAAAACAGATACAATTCGCTTTTCCTTACCTCCCGGCAAAGAAAACCGGCCGTAGGCCATCGCACTCGGGGTCCGGTTCGCGGTCTGTTGATTTTTAGGGACAGTGAAAACCTTTTGCTGCAAAAATTTTTCTGGAACCCGAAAGTCCGTACAAGCCCCGAAAACACTCTCAACTTCAACGAGAGGGGCCAACAGCCGTGATTTCGCCGCTCCCGATTCATAGCTTAAGAAAAAATTTCCTTCTTCAATATGCCGCACATCCGAGGTATCAGCGACCTCAACGTTCAGATGATAATACGGCACTCGTTTCTGCAAATTAGCAACCCGGATCCAGGCCTCGACCGTGCGCGACATATTTTTAACCAGCCAATCTTTCATGCCGTAGGCCAAAATATTCGGCAGGCCATCGATGACCTCGATTTCATATTTCTTCGTGGAAAGGCTGACGACCTTGACTTCTCTGACGAGCGCTGGGAAGGCCTCATGAGGGATCGTAAAATAATTCACCTGAACCGAAAGCCCCAAGGACTTGTTATCATCTTGGATCGTCAAATCATGGGAGGTGATCAACAGGCGCTGATTTGTCTGGTAAGCGCTTTGTGAAGAGGCCGGTTGGAAAGGCTCCCAATAATGGACTTTCGCGCCGGATCGAACCTTTAAAAACGTTCGGAAGCCCTGCAAAGGCGTTAAGCGGTAAGCCTTGTTGGCGGGTTGGTATTCCAGGATCGCTTTATCTTTGCTTTCAATACCGAAACTGGAAACGCATTGCCCCCGGTTGACGTAAAACGCCCACATCGGGATGCCCCAGACGCCAGCAACACCAGGGAAAAAATTGCTAAAAGGCTTTTGTTGATTGTAATCCTCAATGACAAAATGCCCTGATGGACTAAGGTCATAGTCAGATTTTCTTTTATCAGTCCCCATCCAACGTCACTTAATGCGGATTTTCCATTTGGCGAAAAAGATGGTAAAAACCCATCAATTTGACCCAAAGGATTTGTTCGCTGTTATCGGCATCACTGATACGGATACGGTCAAGTTCATATAAATTTTTATTGAAGCGATCCTTCCCTCGATTGGTTGTCACTGCCGCCTTAAACCCGGCCTGTTTTACGATCGCCTTAGTATTCTCGTCGAAACCACCAACGGGATAGGCATAAAGATCGACTTTGACCTTAAGTGTATTTTCCAAGGCCCACTTGCCCTTTTCAATTTCCAAAACCTGATTCTTAATGGATAAATCGGGTAGATACGCCGACGTCAAACCATGGCAGCCGATCGTAAATCCGCCTTTCATCATCTCGCGGATCTGCGCCCAGTTGAGGTAATCTTCGTCAATGAGGACCTTAAATTTTTCCGGATCCAAATAATCCTTTTCTTTAATCAAAATTTGGTCAACTAGGCCGGGAACGATGAAAACGGTCGCGGGGAACCCATACTTCTTTAAGACCGGGAGGGCATAAACGTAATTATCGGCATAACCATCGTCAAAGGTGATGACAACGGGTTTTGGTGGAAGCTTCTTTCCATCTCGGAGAGCGTCGACAAGGGCGTCCAAGCTGATCACGTTATAGTGATTCTTCTTCAAATACCCCATCTGCCAGTCAAAGCGCTGGGGACTGACAATTTCGGCCTGAGGTGTGTTAGTTTTTTCCACCTTATGAAACATCAATATGGGAACCACCCTCTTTTGCTCAAGCCAGACCCTCCACGAGATGGTAGCCGCGATCAAAAGCAAAATAAAAATATATCTTCGAAAATTTTTCATTTAAGGATCAAAGTTTTGACAAGGCCTCTTTGACCAGCCGGCTCACGGTTTGATTATCGGCCTGTCCAGCGACTTTAGGCAGGACGTTTTTCATGACCGCGCCCATGTCTTTAACACCGACCGCGTTAGCTTCTTGAATGGCCTGGGCAATCATTGGACTCAACTGATCGGTGGACATTTCTTGTGGAAGATAGGACTGCAAGATCACCAGTTCCTGTTTTTCCTTGTCAGCCAAATCACGGCGATCCCCCTTCTCGTACTGTTCAATGGAATCCTGCCGCTGCTTGACCTGCTTTTTTATAACCCCGATTGTGTCAGCGTCCTCGAGCTGGTCGATCTTTTTCTCAATGGCCACGTACTTCAACTGTGAGCGTAAAAAACTCAGCGTCGATGATTTGACTTTGTCTTTATCTTTCATGGCTTGAATATAATCTTTACCAATCTGATCTGCTAGCATAGGGCCTCCGTATTTCCGCTCAACATTAAACTTTTATCATAATCACTTTGTTTCTCGATTTCAACCCTTTTATCATCGCAACATGGGCGGCTTTCACTCCCAAATGCTCTGCCACCGCATTTAACACGGCTTTATTTGCCTTGCCTTCCAGGGCCGGGGCGGTCGTGTAAACCTTCAAAAGACCAGGCTCTTCTTTGACCGTGTTCTTTCTGGCGTTAGGAACAACCTTAATGTTGATCTTCATCGGGGTTCATGGCAACAGTAAATCCAGGGCATTATTTTTCAACCACTGCTGTCTGATCTGATAGTCTGGCAAGATCCCAATAACCTTCCGCCAAAACCGTTTGGAATGGTTGGGTACTTCCAAATGACAAAGTTCATGGACAATCACATAATCAATGACATCAAGCGGGGATAAAACTAGCAGCCAATTGAGATAAATGTTCTGCTGGCGATGATCGCAGCTTCCCCAGATACGTT
>JAHFGE010000011.1 GCA_023247575.1 Candidatus Omnitrophota bacterium
ACTCCGTAAAAACAACGATTTTTCTTTTCGGATCGATTTTTAGCTTTTCATGAATTACTTCCATAAAATGCTCAAGCTTGGGATCATCAGGAAATCCCTTACCAAACCATTTTTCGCGTATAGTTTTAAGGATTTTTATATCCTTCTCCACATCTTCAATGAAAGATTTCCTGATCTCTTTTTTATCAATAAGCCACAGCCCCTTCTCGATATGCTCCTGTAATTCTCTTTCGAGTATAGCCGATTTAAGCTCTTCGTCCAAATCCTCGCCGGTTGACTCAAGCAGTGAATCCACGTCGGGCAAAGTCCCTTTCTTATAAATAGGCACTTTACCGAGCTTTTCATACCAGTCATGAATCAGTTCCGATTGTTTGATCAGAGAATTAAGCGTACTCTGAAATGCGAACATTGAACTTTCAAAACGGCGAACCAATAACCGCCTCATAAACAAGGCCAAATTCACTTGGGTTTGCTTCAATAAATTCTCATCAACACCCATCTCTTGCGCGATGCGTTCCTTATATTTCTCAAAATCTTTAATGTAGCTTGTTGGTTTGTACCGCGCCCCGATAAAACCTTTTCCCTCATCCTCAGGGGCAATGATCTGCAAGGTTTCCTGATAAAGATCGCTTAAACCGCCGAGATTATATTCCAAAATCTGCGGATCATTGACTTTCGGAAAAGAAATATTTTGTTGTTGCAAATCTTGCCTGTATTCATCTATCGCATCCAAATCCAACCGAGATCTGCGAATAACCAAAGGAGAAAGCATGTTACGAATCTCGTCTGCTACAAGTTTCACTCGAGCCTTTATAGCGGTACTGCTTTCTTTGGGATCTTGTTGAGCATCCTTAATCTTTTTATATTCAAGCACCAATCTCTTAAACTGAAAGGAAAGATTATCAACGGTTTGAATGGTGGAACGAGTAGGTATTTGAAATAGTTTAATCATCGAGAAAATATCCTGCGGACGGTTATTAAACGGTGTCGCAGTAAGAAGCATAACTTTATTGCGCTGACAAAGTTTATGAAGATTAGCGTAGTCGGCAGTCAACTCATTTCGATATTTGTGCGCCTCATCGACAATAATCAATTTTTCGTCATTTGGATCCGTTTCTCTTAAGGCATCCTCAATTTTCCCGCTACTGTAAATCCGGGCGTGAAACTCAAATTCATTGTGGTAGTCTTCCCATTGCCCTTTCAAATGCGGCGGAGCAATGACGATGGTCTTCAGATTAAGATTATGTGCGACCGCGGATGCGATGATGCTTTTTCCCAAACCAACCACATCGGCAATAATAACGCCATTGTGACGCTGTAAAATATCCAGCGCCCTTCTTACGGCATCTATCTGATACTTAAGGTTAATGTATTTATTTCTGGTTATTTCAGAAGGCAACCTGACAAAACCTTTGATTCGATCTGAGAAATACTCATCCAGAACCCTCACGTAAAGCAAGAACGGTTTGGGCAGTTTATCGAGCCAAATTTTCTCAATCACGTTAAAAAGAAATTCGTCCAGATTATCTTTGTCTGCAATCCGCACCGCCGAATCCCATAGATCCTTAAAAATCTTGTATGCTTCCTTATAGTTCCCTGAATCGCGCGAAACAACATTAATCTCAAAATTTCCGCGAAGCCCAGATCGAGTAAAATTGCTGGAGCCTGTGATTACTGTCCCGGGAAATTCTCCGCCTTGATTAAATTCCTTTTTGTTCTCGAAAACATAAAGCTTGGCGTGATTGGGATGCTCTGTCTTTCTTATTTCGAGCGTACCGTCTTTAATCTTTTCAAGAAACAATCTGAAAGCATCTTGTTTTTCTTTGGTATCAAAAAAATCTGTATCATTGAACAATTCCACGAAAGATTTGTAATAGTTATCGCGTATTTTCCCCCTTGGCGTTCTGGCTACGTCAATAACCTCAAACTCGCGAATTTTATTAGCGATATCTTTTTCGATTTCTAATCCAATTAAAATTTTGATTTCTTTATCAACAACATTCTTATAAACCTCTTCAAACCCGGAAAAATAAAAATACCCCACCAAAAAATATAATTTTTCAGATGATGGTAAAATATTATTGACTACATCGGACAACAAACGATCTTGATTTGTTATAAACTGTGTGCTCATTGAACATTCATCCTGTTTTAATAAATACTTCCAATTAAAAGATTGCTTCGCCTTTATGCCCGCAATGACGCGATTTTTTCCTTCATCTTCTCCACCAACTCATAAGGTATCTGCTCTTTGCCCACATACGTATGCGCCTTGGCTGTGCCGTGCGCGTCGGAGCCGCCGGTCATTAAAAGCCCGTGCTTCTTGGCAATCTTCCGGTAAAACTCTGTGACACTCGGCATGCAATTCGGATAAAACACTTCCAGCCCATCGAGGCCGAACTTGGCCAGCCGCGGGATCATCTCATCTTTTTGAGTCAGCATGGGGTGCGCCATCACAGCCAGTCCCCCGCTTTGATGAATGAGGTTAATGGCTTCAAAAGGAGCCTGCTGATATTTAGCGGCATATCCAGGACGGCCAGGGCCCAAATACTTCTCGAAAGCATCTTTGAAAGAGGCGGCATGCCCCTTTTGGACCAGCAACAACGCCAGGTGTGCCCGGCCAACAGCCCGGGATTTGGTCAAGACGGCGGTTTCTTCAAAAGCAATGTCTTTGATACCTAAGCTTTGCAGATTCATGATCATCTGTTTCATGCGTTTGACCCGCTCATCGAGAAATAATTCCAGCTTATCCACCAAAGGGCCTTTATCGATGTTGATAAAATATCCTAAAATATGAATGTCTTTGCCTTCAAATTCCGACGATAATTCCACCCCGGCGATGATTTCCAGAGGGCGCTCTTTAGCCGCCTCTTGGGCAGGAACGATTCCCTCAATCATATCGTGGTCGGTAATAGCAATACAGACGAGGCCGTTTTTGATGGCTTCATCAACGACTTCCGAAGGAGAAGCGGTACCGTCGGAATAATAGGTATGGATATGTAAATCTGCGAAAAGAAAATCCTTCGTCACGATGTTCCTCAGGATGAACGGCCTACCATTTAATGACTTGCTTCAACAATCTCTTTTTTATGGATTTTATCCAAAATGCCGTTCACAAACTTGCTGGATTCCAAATCGCCGTATTTTTTGGCCAGATCCACCGCTTCATTGATAGCCACCTTCAGAGGGATATCGCTGGTGTATTTCAATTCAAATAAGCCAATGCGCATCACATTGCGGTCAATCACCGCCATACGCTTGAGCTGCCAATTGGTGGCGTACTGGGAAATTTTCTCATCGATATCATTTAAATTTTTTAAAACTCCATGGACCAGAATTTTAGCATAGCTACTGACTTCCTGGTCTTTGGTTTCTTCCATATTCCAATAATCAGTCCAGATAAGGTCCAAGGCCCGGCGGGTGATGTCGATCTGATAGAGAATTTTTAAAGCGTGTTCGCGGGCTAATGTTCGTCGTCGCATAAATGAATCCCGACGTAGCGTCGAGATGAATTTATCCCGAGGCAAAGCTGAGGGATTTCCTTAAATCTTTTTCAATAACCGCACCATCTCCACCGCTGCGGCGGCGGCGTCACGACCCTTATTGACCCCTTTGTCCTGAGAGCGCTTGTGGGCTTGGGACACGGTATGGACCGTTAAAACCCCCATGATCACGGGTTTGCCCGATAGCAAACCGGCCTGCATGATCCCACGACCCGTTTCGTTGGCCACCACCTCAAAATGGTAAGTCTCGCCGCGGATCACGGCGCCTAAGCAGATGACAGCATTGACATTTTTCTTTTTGGCTAGTCTTAAAGCAGTGACGGGAATTTCCATGGAACCAGGAACCCACACCACAGTCATACAGCGCTCGTCGACCCCATGACGCCTAAGCTCTTTTAAGCAGGCATGAAGAAGTTTCTTAGTAATAAAATCATTAAACTTGGAAACAACAATGGCGATGTGGATTTTTGTCATAATAACGTACGGGTGCAATTTATTGCGCCCTTATGCATGAGGGTTTGTAAATCAAACCCCTACAAAATGTGCCCTAATTTTTCTTTTTTCGTCTTTAAATAATGCTCATTTTTACTATTGTGAGGTATTTGGATAGGCACACGTTCCACAACGGAAAGCCCATAACCTTCCAACCCCACGATCTTGCGGGGGTTATTGGTGAGCAAACGGATTTGTTTGATCCCTAAATCAACCAGAATCTGGGCACCGATCCCGTAATCGCGTAAATCCGGCGGAAAACCTAAGGCCTGGTTGGCCTCGACGGTATCCATGCCTTCATCCTGTAAATCATAAGCCTTGACTTTATTGACCAAACCAATACCGCGGCCTTCATGGTGGCGGATGTACAAAAGCACACCGCAGCCAGCCTGATTAATGGCTTTCATAGCCGCTTTAAGTTGGTTGTTGCAATCGCAGCGTAAGGAACCAAACGCATCGCCGGTCAAACATTCGGACTGAGCCCGCACCAAGGTCGGTACACGGCTATCGATAGTGCCCTTGACCAAAGCCACATGCACGACATCATCTATTTTCGACTGATAGACCACCATGCGGAAATCGCCCAACTCCGTCGGCAAATCCGATTCAGCCACCCGATCGACAAGTTTTTCGGTTTTGCGGCGGTATTCAATGAGACTGTCGATGGTACCAATTTTTAAGTGATGCTGCTGGGCAAAAGCGATGAGGTCATTAGTACGGGCCATAGTACCATCTTCATTCATAATTTCACAAATAACACCAGCCCCATAAAGCCCGGCTAATTTCATTAAATCGACAGAGGCTTCTGTATGTCCAGCCCGCACCAATACTCCGCCCCGACGGGCCCTTAAGGGAAACAAATGCCCTGGCGTAACCAAATCAGAAGGTTTGGATTTAGAATCAATAAGGACTTGCACGGTTTTGGCTCGATCAGCCGCTGAGATACCGGTGGTGACTCCATAAGCAGCATCAACGGAGACTGTCCAGGCCGTGTTGCATTTTTGATGCTTGGAATTGGAATCGTCTTTCATGGGATGCAAATCCAGCTGGGAGAGTCGAGCCTCTTCCATAGGTACACAAATAAGCCCGCGGGCATTTTTGGCCATAAAATTAATGGTCTCTGCATTGATATACTGGGCGGCAATGAGCAGATCGCCTTCATTTTCACGGCCTTCATCATCCATGACAATGACCATGCGGCCTTTTTTGAGGTCCTCTATGATTTCAGAAATGGAATTGAACATAATTGATGAAGTATAGGTCACAAAATAGCCCTTGTCAACCTATTTCCCCCATCCTATAATAACCCGCTTTATACATAAAGCTTTATATACTAATAACATGCGATTCGAAGAAAAATTATCCAAAATTCTCTTAAGGAAAAAGGAAACTCTCTGCATTGCCGAGTCCTGCACGGGTGGTTTGTTGACCCATCGTCTGACCAATATCCCTGGTTCTTCTGGGTTTTTAGGACTGGGGCTTATTGCCTATGATAATCAGGCTAAGAAAAAATTGCTCAAAGTTCCCTCTTTGACCATCAAAAAACATGGTGCTGTCAGTCTGCCTGTGGCCCGGTTGATGGCCCAGAATGTACGTAAAATTCTTCCCTGCACTTGGGGCATTGGCATTACCGGCATCGCCGGCCCTGGTGGTGGTACTAAAACAAAACCCGTCGGGCTTGTCTACATTGCGGTGGCAGGATCCGGCAAGACAATGGCCCAGCAATATCATTTTAAAGGCTCGCGCCTGGCTATTAAAAATCAAACAGCCAATCAAGCTCTGAAAATGTTACTATGGTTCGTCACCTAAAGAACCATACTGTTCCGATATGCGCGCTTTCATAGCCATCGAATTATCCCAACCCTGGCAAGAGCTTATTGACCAAATTCAAAGCCAAGCCAAAACTGAAACCTCTATTCGCTGGGTTAAACCTCATCAAGCGCATTTGACCTTAAAATTTTTGGGGAACATTACTCCTGAACAACTGACTTCCATTCAACAGAAACTTAATACCATCTCTGTAGCCTCGTCCTGTTTTTGTCTGCAAACGCAAAATCTTGGTGCTTTCCCCTCCCTAGAAAGGCCTCAAGTGATCTGGTTAGGGCTTAAAGAAAACCAAATTCTATTAAAATTAGCCAATGATATCGAACAAGCCATATGTGACTTAAAATTTCCTCGTGAAAATCGTGACTTTCAATCTCATATTACTTTAGGACGACTAAAGGCCAAGGTCGACTTCAACCTTAAGAACTTTCTGAGAGAGTGCGCGATCAAAGAGATACCGCAACAGGTCGAGCATATCAGTTTATTTAAAAGTACGCTCACCGCCCAGGGCCCCATTCATGAACTCTTAAGCCAGCATCCTTTAGGTGATGGGTGATAGATAACCTATTTTGCTTTGCAATCCTTTAAGAATCGCTATAATAACCGCTTATGTACCTCGTTCCCGAGGGAAGCTCAAAGAACTCGGCATCATGGTGAGGAACATTATAAATCTTTAGGTGACGAACCATGAATTTACAGCAGCGTTGGCAAAGATGGCTTAAACCCCGTTTTGCTATCATCTATCCATTCGGATTCTTTGTTTTATTCTCTGCCTATTTAGACGAGAAATCCATGCGCGCCGGCATTGGATTTATCATTGCCGGGCTTCTTTTGAGGCTGTGGTCCAATGGCTATGCGATCAAAAACGATAAACTTACCACTTCTGGTCCTTACGCTTTTGTGCGCCATCCACTGTATGTAGGGACTTTTTTAATTGCCATTGGCTTTGTCATCGCGCTGAAAATGAATTGGGTAGGGTTATTTTTCCTGGCAGCGTTATCTTTCCTGTATTATCAAACCATCACCGGCGAACAGAACATGCTGCTGACCAAATTCGGCAAGGCCTATCAAGATTACTATGCCAAGGTGCCAGCCATCATTCCAACTTTAAAACCTTACCACGAAAGTGAGCAATGGTCATTTAGTTTAGAGAGGCTCATTAAAAGTAAAGAATATAAGTCCCTATTTTGGATTACCATTCTGCTTATCTTTTTTCACCTGAAAACCCGCTTACTGTTGGAGCACAAAGCCATGACTCCCGCCATGTGGGGCCTGGTGTATCTGGCCATCCTTTTAACTGTCGTCGATATTCTTGCTGAGATTAATAAGAAACAGGGAAGAATGATCCAGTGAAAAGGCCTCGCTCCCCCTAGGGGGAGCGAGACCTTTTATATTCCCTTAAAAACTTACATCATTTACGGAAACAAAACACCGCCCGTTGTTATGGTTTCAGTGGTTGACCCCGAACTACCAACGGTCACTGGCGTTGCCGTGAACGTATAACTAGCTATAGCGAAGGTACAGGCAAACGTATAACCAGAGATAGTCTCACCACAATACGATTTATTGGTGTACGGTGGCGTTGCTCCTGTCAGGGAAGTCTCATTTCCTGGATAATTTCCAGGGTTGGCTGCGGCATAAGTTTCTGAGGCGGTAGAAAGCGTCTTAAGAGTTGCTTTCGCTAAGGCGTCATTGGCTGACATTTTAGCGCGAAGCAAATTCGGGATTGCGATAGCTGCCAATAAGGCAATAATAGCCACCACAATCATGATTTCTACCAGTGTAAAACCTTTGGATTTAAGATGACGTGTTTTCATGGTATTCTCCTTATTATGGTGTCAATACTCCCCCCGTTGTCATGGTTTCAGTGGTTGTCCCCGAACTACCAACGGTCGTTGGCGTTGCCATGAACGTATAACTAGCTGTAGCGAAGGTACAGGCAAACGTATAACCAGAGATAGTCTCACCACAATACGATTTATTGGTGTACGGTGGCGTTGCTCCTGTCAGGGAGGTTTCATTTCCTGGATAATTTCCGCTGTTGGTTGTAGCGTATGATTCCGACGCTGTAGAAAGGGCACGAAGGGTTGCTTTCGCTAAGGCGTCATTGGCTGACATTTTAGCGCGAAGCAAGTTCGGGATTGCGATAGCTGCCAATAAGGCAATAATAGCCACCACAATCATGATTTCTACCAGTGTAAAACCTTTGGATTTTAGAGGTTCTCTCATCAAATTCTCCTTCCGATTTTGAAGGGCAACGGAAAGACTTTTGAGAACTGATGAGTAGTATTGAGTGTATGATGACGTTTTATTCTCTCAATCTGTGTCTTTAGTCTTTGATTGCCCTGCCCCTGCTCTTGGCGAACCACGGTTCACCCTTACCAGTTAACCTCCTTTCTAAGCGCATCTTTGATGCCTAAACAAAGGATAACATGCCTACTAACCATTGTCAAACGTTAAGACAAATTTCATTGGACCCATTATGTATGAAGCGCTTGGGTTAAACTCAAAATAGGCATAAACAATGCCACCACAATAAAACCAACCACAATTCCTAAAAAAGCAATAATAAGAGGTTCAATTAATTTAGTCAACCCTTCAACAGCCGTATCGACCTGTTCATCATAAAATTCCGCCACTTTAGAAAGCATTTTCTCCATCTGTCCGGATTTCTCACCGATAGCAATCATGTGGGTAACCATAGGGGGAAACACCTTGCTTTTAGACAAAGGTACCGTAATACTTTCGCCTTGCCGAACACTGATTTTAATGTCATCAACTAAAAGCTCGATCTCACGATTCCCACAGGTTTTTCCTACAATATCCAAGGTTTCCAGAATCTCTACCCCGCTTTGGGAAAGTGTAGCAAAGGTTCGGCTAAAACGACTGATCGCAACTTTACAAACCATATCGCCAAAAATGGGCAATCGTAACGCCAGCGCATCTATCTGTAGCCGACCTTGTGTCGTCCGGCGATATCTGTTAAATCCGAAAACGATGATCACGATACCACCTATTAAAATATAAAATTGATTTTGCATGAATTTACTCAAGTCAATGAGCATCTGAGTGATGGCGGGTAATTTTGAGCCCAACGAATCATAAATAGTAGCAAACGTTGGGACTACCTTGATAATAAGAACAGTGGTAATCAATAGGGCCATGCTCACGACAACCGATGGATAAATCATAGCTGCTTGGACCTTTTGTTTTAGCTTTTCTGTTTTTTCCAGATAAAGTGCCACACGATCAAGAATCGAGCTTAATACACCGCCTGTCTCGCCTACATTTAACATATTAACATAGAGTTGGTCAAAAATCTGAGAGTGCTTGGCGAAAGCCGCGGAAAGGTTGTTGCCTAATTGAATATCCTGCCGAATAGTACTGATGGTCTGTTTAAAAGTCAAACTAGAGGCCTGCTCACCCAAGGCTTCCAAAGCCTGTAAAATAGGTATGCCAGCATCTATCATGGTGGCAAATTGACGGGTAAAAACAACAAGGTCTTCGGATTTAACCTTCTTACCCTTTTTGATTTTAGGGGCCGAGGCATGTCCGCTGGAAGTTTTTTCTTCCTCAATGCTGATAATAATCAAATTGCGTTTGCGCAATTCAGCAACAACCATGGATTCATTATCTGATGAAATTTTACCGGATACGCTCCCCCCTTCTTGATCTCGAGCTGTATATTTATAAGTAGACATAAGGGAGTCCTCTAGTAATAAAGGCGGGCAATAGCCTCTTCTATTTCTGATTTTGTAGAAATAAACGTCGCCACACGGCATTTGGTCAACGCTTCTAATTTTATCTTTCTGTCATCGGTTAAGGGGTTGGTCATCACCACACTTAAAACATTCCCGATGCGATCTAAAGGTATGAGTCTCTCCTTTTGGGCCATCTCTTTAGGAATAAGCCTTAATACTTGTGGATCAATATCATATTTGCCCACGGCAATGTAAGGGAGACCGCATTGCACCACCAAGGCCACCACAATATCCCTCTCTGCAAGATAGCCCAACTTTACCAGAATTTCACCAATAAAGCCATTTTCTTCTTTTTGCACTGCCAGAGCATGATCAAGTTGTTCTTTGGTGATGTAGTGGCGTTTCACCAGAATCTCGCCAATTAAAGGCTTATCCATACAAACTCCTTCTAATTTTCCTCAAAGGAAGAAATGCGGTATACTTCTTCTAATGTAGTCTCTCCCTCACACATTTTACCAATACAATCGTCGAAAAGCAATTGCATCCCCTGTTTTTCCTGCGCATAAGAAGAAATTTCATCCGACGATTTTCCACGAATTAAAAGATCGCGCACTTCATCATCAATAACCAAAATTTCCGTAATCCCAAGACGACCAGAATAACCTGTATTGCGGCAGTGCTGACATCCTTTGCCTTCGTAAAAAACAGTGCCTGGCTTTATTTTATGCTGGATTTTTTTAAAAGCCTGCAGTGGAATATCCACCGGATGCTTGCAAAAAGGACAAATCCGACGACAAAGGCGCTGTGCACAAACCAGCAATAAACTGGAGGCCACCAAAAAAGGTTCCAATCCCATATCCACCAAACGTGTCACCGCTCCAGCCGCATCATTGGTATGCAAAGTGGAAAGCACCAACTGGCCTGTCAGTGACGCTTTAATGGTGATATCGGCAGTCTCCGCATCACGAATCTCTCCCACCATGACAATATCGGGTGACTGACGCATAATAGCTCTTAATCCCAAGGCAAAATTAAGCCCTATGTCATGCCTGGCTTCAATTTGTGTCAAACCGTCAACCAGATACTCTACAGGGTCTTCAATAGTAATGATATTGCGATCTGGCGTATTAAGTTTACTAACAATCGAATATAATGTCGTTGACTTACCGCTGCCGGTGGGGCCTGTGACTAAGATCATGCCAAACGGTTTATAGATCATCCCCTCTAAAATATCTACGGAATGTTTCGAAAAGCCTAATTTTCCCAGACCTATGGACAAATTAGCTTTATCTAACACACGCATAACGATTTTTTGTCCATAGGTGGTCGGCAACAGGGAGATACGAAAGTCTATTTCGCCTGAGGCCGTGCGCATTTTAAAACGGCCATCCTGAGGCAACTGAAAAGAAGCGATGTCTAGACGAGACATAATTTTAATCCGCACGGTAACTGCATTCTGACTCTCTGCGGGAACGGTTAAAATGTCTTGTAAAATACCATCAATACGATAACGAACGCGCATGCCATCAGCAGAAGGCTCCATATGAATGTCAGAGGCCCGCTGGCGAATGGCTTCTTTAATGATCAAATTGACCATGCGAATAATAGGGGGCTGGTCTCCTGCCTCGGCATCCACATTGATCTCTTCAGGGTGCCCCTGAATAATCTCTAAGTTTACTTGGGGCATATTCGCGGTCACTTGAGCAATGGTTGGGGCTGCCGAAGCGTAAAACTGATCTAAGGTCTTGAGAATTTGTGAATGGCTAGCGAGAACAACTTCAATAGTTTTATTGGTAATATTACTCACATCATCGACGGCAAACACATTTAATGGATCAGAAATAGCTACGGTAAGAGTTTCGCCCAAACTGGAAAGAGGAACTATTTCATATTTACGGGCGACTTTTTCAGAGACAATTTTTTTAAGTTGTTCATCCAAACGATATTTGGTCAAATCAATAGAAGGAATCCGTAACTCTCTGACTAAAAGCACCAATAGATCCTGCTCGGAAATAATGCCCTGCTTGATGAGGGTTTTAGCCAGCCCCGGGGCCTTATCCCGATGGTCCTGTATTAAAGCATCCAAGTCCCTAGGGTTGACATTGGGCAACTTGCGAAGTGCTTTAAATATTTTTTCTCTCGTCAATTCCATATCTGTTAATCGGCTATAGTTAAACGAACTACTTCTTCTAAACTTGTTAAGCCACGGCAAGCTTTCAGTACAGCATCTTGCCTCATGGTTTTCATCCCTTGTTCACGAGCACATGTTTTTATTTCCAACTCGGAGGCGCGTGCCAAAATTAATTCCCGCACCTTGGCCGTTAAAATCAGTATCTCAGTAATACCGACACGACCCTGGTAGCCGGTATTAAAACATTTATCACAGCCTTTCGGTTTATAAAAAACCATATTGTGCTCGGGCATTAATTGATCAACCCGAAACTGTTTAATGCCTTCTTTGGGAAGGGTATAGGATTGGCGGCATTTAGTGCATACCCGACGGATGAGCCGCTGAGCTACAATAGCAATGACGGAAGAACAAATTAAAAAAGGCTCTACCCCCATGTTGATCAGACGCGTAATGGAACCAGCTGCTGTGGTTGTATGTAACGAGGAAACCACTAGATGACCAGTCAAAGCCGCTTTAACAGCAATGTCTAACGTATCTGCATCACGGATTTCTCCAATAAGGATAATATCCGGATCCTGACGTAAAATAGAACGTAACGCCGAAGGAAAGGTCAATCCCACTTCTGTACGGATATTGACCTGAGTAAAATTTTTAATTTGAAATTCCACAGGGTCTTCTACAGTAATAATATTCTTACCAGGACTATCAATATGTTTGAGGATAGCATACAAAGTCGTGGTCTTACCGCTACCCGCGGGGCCACAGGCTAAAATCATTCCATGCGGTTTTTGACAACTTTCTTTTAAGCGAGCCAATGAATCGGCCTCGAATCCCAATTTATCAATATCAAGCATTTCTAAATTCTTATCTAAAATACGCAAAACCACTTTTTCTCCTAAAGCTGTTGGCAAAACACTCACACGAAAATCAACCTCATTGCCCCTGGGATCGCTGACACGAAAACGTCCGTCTTGAGGCAAACGGTGTTCGGCAATATCCAGATTGGAGATAACCTTCAGACGAGAAACAACAGGAAAATGCAGCATTTTGGCCATGCGGTCTATCTCCCGAATTAAACCATCTACACGATAACGAATGCGTAAGCTCCCTTCCAATGGTTCAATAAAAACATCACTAGCCCTAGCCGTAATGGCCTGTTGAATAATGGTATTGGTCAAGGTAATAATGGGGGCTTCCTGGGTTATATTCTCAATTTCCTTTTTGTCCATTCTCCCGGTGGCTTCTTTGACCAATTCCAAGTCTTCTGCCTCTTTAATATCTTTCAAAATTTCATTTAAACTGGCTTTCGTATCTTCGGTGTAGAAACGACTGATGGCCATTTTAATATCTTGGGGCCGGGCCATCACCACATTAACGGACATTCCAGTGGTCGCACGAACATTATCAATGGCGAACACATTTAAGGGATCGGCCATCACCATGGTCATTTGATCACCGATTGCTGCAATAGGGATCAATTGATAGGTTTCCGCAAGAGTACGAGGAATCAGTTTTAAAATTTCTGAATCAACTTTTAACAAAGACAAATTAATAATGGGAATGTGAAGGGCTTCACTGAGAGCTAGGGATAGTTGATCTTCCGAAACGAGTTTAAGTTTAAGCAGCACGTTACTGAGTTCTCCTCCGTGGGCTTTTTGCTCTTTAAGGGCGTGTTCCATATCGGAGGCTGATACAAGATTGTCCCGCAGTAAAACCTCTTTAAGCCGTTGAGTTAAGGGCAGCATTGTTTTTACCTCATGATCAAATCTTCAAGATGTTCACTCGGTATTATGCCAAGTGTTACAAATTTTAAGAAGACGACACGAGGCCTTAAGATAACTCATAATAGCGCTTGATGGCATCATTAATATCAGTAGCTGTACTAACGAACGCCTGTACCATACAGTTCGTAATAAGCTCTACATCTTCCAAAGCGCTTAAATTCAGGGGATTGGCCATGGCTAGGGTTAAGCTTTTGCCAATTTTGTCGATAGGAATGAGGCAATATTTTTTACAAATATTGATTGGAACCACTGCCAAAACGTCAGGAGCAATTTCATAGTTGGATAAAGGCAAATAAGGAAATCCGTATTGAGCTGTCAATGCTTGGACAATATCCTGCTCAGTGGAATATTTTAACTTAACCAAAGCCTCGCCAAAAAGTAAACCCTGTTCCTTTTGGATTTTGAGCGCCTTTTCTAACTGTACCTGGTTAATCATACCGCGCTCAAGAAGAATTCCCCCTAATTGCTTATTGATAATTTTGCGTAAATGTCCCATAAATGATGACACAACTTACGGACGAGCAGTGCGAGGAACGTAAGTTGTTGTCAGAATTTATCCCGAGTGTAACGAGGGATTTCCTTAAATCCATTGCAATCTTAACATAAAAATTTCTTAAAATAAACTCATAATCAATCTAAATGATCCCTCTAGGCATATCCATCTCAAAAGTTCGGGATAAATTCACATAGTGACTTATGTTCACTTCGTTCCATAAGTCACATGTTCATTTAAAAAATCATTCTTTTTCGACTTAAGTTGAGAAGAAACCCTAACATAATAGTAAACACTATAAAGGAGGTACGCCCATAACTAATCAAAGGAAGGGTAATACCAACAACGGGACACAGGCCAATGACCATCCCCACATTAATAACCACCTGCATGGCAAGAATAGTGACGATACCAATAGTAACCAATTGGCCGAATCGGTCTTTATTATGATAAGCAATAGTAAACCCGCAATAAATAATCATGGCATAACAATAAATTAAAAAGATCGCTCCGAATAACCCCCACTCTTCTCCGATCACAGAAAAAATAAAATCCGTGTGTCTCTCTGGTAGAAAATTAAGCTGGCTTTGAGTACCAGCCAACCAGCCTTTGCCTAGAAGCTGGCCAGAACCGATGGCAATCTTTGACTGAGTAATCGTGTACCCAGCACCGGTGGGATCATGGTTGGGATTTAAAAAGACCGTTAATCTATCACGCTGGTAGGATTTTAGAAAATGCCAGGCCAAAGGTACACAAGCCAAAACTAACCCGATAAACACTAAAAAAATTCTATGAGAAATACCACTAGCATAGACCATAACGATAAAAATTCCAAAAATCAATATGGCGGTTCCTAAATCCGGTTGTTTAAAGATCAAAAGAATTGTAAATCCCACTACCCCTAAAGGAAAAATCAAATCATCCCATACTCTCCTTAAAGATCCGGATAAATTAAATGATAGTTTTGGTCGACGCTCACTCAAATAACGACCTAAAAACAGAATCACCGCCAGTTTGCTAAATTCTGAGGGTTGAAAGCTAAATCCACCAAGAGAAAACCAACGGGTTGCCCCCAAGGCCTGGTGCCCCACCAAAAGCACTAACACCAAAAACAATAAACTAAAACCATAAATAATGTAAGCGAAGTCATAAAATTTACGATAATCACCACTAGCTAATACGGCCATAATCCCTAAACCTAGAAAGGCACACCATAATTGATCGGTGAAAACATCATGTTGCACCCGCACATTATTAAAAGAAGCGCTGTAAAGAGCAGCGAGTCCTATAACCATAATTAAAATGGTATGAATCCAAATAATTTTAGGAAAATCACGCGGCAAAATCATTTAGCGGAGACACCGGTTATCTTTGCAAGCCCGATGAAAATGAAACAAATAACGATTGTTAGCAATCCAACGATACACCGTCGGCCCTATCCAGTCAGCGGTTGGTAAATACATCAACAGCAACAAAGGAACCATCATCGGCATTAGCCATCCCATTTGCCGAAAGGCAAAAAAACCGCTGTATATTCGGCCATCGGGAGTAATCAAGTGCAATTGGCTGGCGGCGATTCTCTTGTCTAAAGACGAGTGTAGTTGCTCAAGATGAGAAGCGGTTTGATAATCCACATAATCACATCTGTTGAATAGATCCATCGCTTTCAACTGCTGCACACTCTGCTGGCAGAATCCACAATGACCATCATAAATCACTTTAAACCTGGCCGAGGAAGCATTCAGCCCTCTTTGCCGATTAATCCAGTTGAGCTCATGTTGTGGATGGATAAATAACAGCATCTGGGCGGGAAACAAAAAGAAAAAAATGGCCGGTACATCCAGAGTCAGCAACAATACTACATGAAAAAAGATCCCCATCATAATGGCGGATCGGCGAGTGTAAGGGCAAAAAAGCAAAAATGGCAGAGCAAACTCCACACAGAGAATAAAAATTCCTGTCCAGTAACAAAAAGCAGGATGCACAGCCATCCACTCTTTGAAAAGGAAATATTTGGTTACTCCCCCGGGAGGATAGTTCATCAAATAGTAAACAGGGTTACCATGAAGCCAATTACCCTCGGCACTGATTTTATAAAGAGCGGTATAAAAAAATGTGGAGGCGATCTGTAACTGCAAAAGTCTCTGCAGAAAAAATGGCCGGTGACGTTGATAAGCTTGGGGGTCCCTACGACGCAAAACATCGACGGAGAAATAATCTCCATGGTAAGGGGTCAGGCACATTAAAAATAAGATTACCAACAAGATATCCCATGACAAAGTGCCGATCTGGAAATCATTAAGGGCATAAAAATAATAACAGCAAAAAGTCATGATAATGCAGCTGACTTGGGAAAACAGCCCAATGAGAAAGAAAAACCAGCTGATGATAAACAGCCCCACAAAGCCTATGACCAAGGCATCAGGACTTTTTTGCACCAGCTCCAATACGTCTGGAGTAAAAAACTGCCCATTAAGACTTTTAAACGCAGTAGATAAATAATTGTCATCTAGATGGAAAAACGATGGGATGACATGAAAACCAGTGGTGAGCACCACGGCTATGCGAAAAAAAGACAAGCCGATCGACGGACGTTCTTCTAAAAATAAAGTATTCCAGATTTTACTTACACTCATACGCAATCGCCTGCTGCCTTTCCAAAGAATTTTTAACTAAAGATGGATAATTGACATAAGTGACCAAAAAATTGTCAAAAAAGGGAATTTTGCGATGCAAAAAAGCGCAAAACGTCTGCTGCGTCCCCGGTGAAAGTATACTCGATAAAGCATTGCGATTAATATTATCGTAACCTATAGGCCGGGTTTGTAAAATTTGATGGGGATCGATCAATTGTGTTTGTCCATTTTTAACCCCATAAACTTCTGCATAGCCATAGCTATCATTCACATTAAAAAACATAATCCATCCGGCTGGCGGGAAAAGAAACTTGATCTTAGGCAGCTGGCGATGAAATAAAGGCTGCAGATAAAAATAGCGGGTGGACTCGTAATTGAAGGCTATGAGCCATAGAATGACGAAAATCGTGATAACAATGTTTCGCATTTTAAAATACATCCGCCTGAAATGTCCATAAACTATTTTTTGGATCCTTCCAGCAATCCGCTGGTAAATCAGCTTTTTGGCTGCATAATTCATTGAGAAATTCTTCCTTGATCCAATGAGTTTCATCAGCCACCTGCGGCAAGAACACCCCTTGATGATAGGACCCGTCACTAACAATGACTCCATCCTTGCCTAATGTAATAGCAGAAGCATTCGTGATACGATGAGGCACCGTCAAAACTGAAATTTCAATATCAATATCTTTAAGCTCATCTTTACCCACAGGAGCAAAACGTGGGTCCTGGGAAGCAGCAGCCACAGACATCTCTTGAATCGTCTGCCATAAGGGCTTATTGCCTATAATGTTACCAATACATCCTCGCAGCTGACCTTTTTTACGAAGCGTAACAAAAGCACCTTGCGTTTTCAAAAGCCGATGGTCTTCTGTTTTGACCTGGGGCACCTTCCCTGTCTGTACAAAGCTATCGATGGTATTTCGAGCCAAATTCAGCAATTCTTTTTTTTCTGCAGCAGTTAAAGATTCAGACAATGGTGAGCGAGATTCGCCCTCGGCGAGTCGAGTCGAACCATAGAAAATCACCGATGAATAACCCACCACCCTGAACTTGTCTCCTGCTGTATCACCAGAATTAGCATGTTGGAGTACCTGTACTTTCAAACCCCGCTCTCTGGCATATAAAAGTACAGTCGTCACCGGCACAAACCCGCACATTTCCATCTGACGACTTAAATTGCCATCCAAAAATTTCTGAGGATTTTCCTCTTTAATGGCCCCTAAAGTAGCGGCATCCATTCGATTGGCCGTTTCATAAGGATAGTAATGCGACATGTCCGAGCTGGCCAAAACCAGCACATCTTGACGAGAACCGATGAGTTTGTCTAAAATCGCAGCCAACTGCAGGCAGATTTTCGGATTAGGATTGCCCATCAGTACAGGTACAATTTTAGCCGCAGGGAAAACCTTTTGAATAAAGGGAAGCTCAACCTCTACGGAATGTTCACGTTCAAAAACCGCGGTAGAGGCATACGGTATTACGCCCCTCCCCGCATCCATGAACTGCTTGGCAAAACTGTCGTCAACATTGATGGTGCCTAAAGGCGTTCTGAATCCTCCCTCAGGCCAGATGGATATGCCATCGAATGGAAAATAATGACTGGGAGCCAGAATAACAATGGTGGTGTATTTATTTTTAGAAACAGCTTTGTAACCATAGGCGGCAATAGGTCCTGAATAAATGTATCCGGCGTGAGGCACGATCATGGCCTGCACTGTGGTATTGACAGGATTTACAGTGGCCTGCTGGATAAACGTATCAATTTGGGCTGATAATTCCTGGGGGTCAGCGCTATAGAAAGCCCCTGCCACATTGGGCTCTTTGATGGAAGAGGCAAGGACAACACAAGAAAAACAAATGACAAAAATAAAATAAATGACTTTTCTCATCGACAATGTCAACGATAAATATCTTTACGATGGTCGATATCCAAAACGGTTAAAGTTTGTTTTTCATCGTCAATACTATAAACAGCTCTATATTTACGGATTCGAATCCGCCAACCATCACGCCCGACCAACTTCTTACATCCAAAAGGCCTCGGCTCAATAGATAAAGACCTGATTTCATCACGAACTTGTTCATAAATTCCTACAGGTAACTTTTCTAAGGACTTTTGAGCCCTGGAAAGAATATAGAGTTGGTAGCTCATTTACGACGTTGTTCAATTTCTTTAATAGCTTGCTCAAATGGAATTGGTTTTTCTCGAGAGGTTTGGGCGGCATCATAAGCACGTATGGCGTCTAATTCTTCTGCTTGTTCTAGAAGCTTCCTGTACTGCCGAAGATCTAATAAAACTCCCACTTGTTTTCCTTTATAATCCGTCAAAAATTGTTCTTTAATTTTAAACATGATAGGCTCCTAATTAAAAATTTATTATGATTCTATTTAAAGAATAACATGAACCATCAGCTTCGTCAATCTCCAGTCGTAAAGTCTTGTGCCAGAGGCTGAGTGCTTATAAGCTCCGACAACAGCGGTATGACAATAAAAAGTACAATTCTGGCAATGGCAAAATAAAATTGGCAATAGCCTGTACTTAAGCTTTCAAACTTTGATCCAAACTAAACCGTTTAACCTGGGCGGGATGGCGTAGAAGCCAAAACGTGCCTAACAGCATTACACTGTCAAAAACAATGATATTTTTAGGTAAAATATGAATCCATTCTCCAAAGCAACCGCAGGCCTCCAGCGGCAAACTCCTTATTAAAGCCTGACCTACAATCACGATAAAACAGGAAAACAACACAAGAGCCCCTTTCAGCGACCACCCAAGCCATAAGCCTAAAATTAAAAAAAGACCTGTGAGGAGCTCAATCCAGGGAACTATGAAGGCCACAGCTTTTTCCATTCCTGAAGGAAATATTTCATAGGCCTGAATGACATACAGGAAGTTCTGGTAAGGGCTTATCAGTTTTTCAAAACCTGAGATTAGGAAAACTAAACCTATGAAGATACGAAGAAAAACGGCCATTTTATTTATCCTGCGGGAAATACTTATTGAGCTCTTCCACCAGGGATTTGTATCCCACCACCATTTTATTATTAATAAAATAGGTCGGCGTTGATTTTACTCCTAGTGATATTCCTAGAGATTTTTCATTCATGATGGTGGTAGGAACATCTTCTGATGAAACGCATGCCCTTAGTTTAGCCATGTCCACCCCTGCCTGCCCAGCGATTTGATCAAAAATTGCTTCGGCACTGAATAATGGACTCCACTGGGATTGCAGGGGCATTAAGGTATCAAAAAATGGCCAAAATTTCCCCTGGCGACTGACACACTCGGCATAGGAAGCCACCTGCAAGGCATGGCGATGCATGTTCATCAAAGGAAAATATTTAATCTGTAAATGAATGTCCCCCGGATGTTTGGTCAAATATTCTTTGATCTCCATGGCACCTTTGGCACAGGCCGGACATTCAAAGTCGAGGAACTCCACAATATTAACTCTGGCTTGGGCCGGCCCTTGAGTACGTGCGGCCACCGCATCAATGGATCCAGCTGAAGGGGATAAAATTAATCTCACAATGGCCACCACTACGATGGCAACCCCTACGATCAGTATAGTTATTTTTTGTTTTGAGAGAACCACTCATTTACCTCTTGTAACGTTTGGTCATTTTCAATAACCTACGGCTTAGAGATATTGTCAGTGCGTTAGATTCCATGCGCCATTTCCAGTTATTGACCTTGGTAGCCGGCGTATTCATACGGGCACCGGCACCTAAACCCAAAACATCCTGAATAGGAATAATCACCGTATTGGCCCTGGATTTCATTAAAACTTCAATCATCTGCCAGTGCAGTTGACGTGGCAAAGGCCTGACCCCCAACACGGCTTTGATATTGGCCCGCTCGTGTTCCCTGGCTTCCCCATGATACCAGCCTTGTACGGTATTATTGTCATGCGTTCCTGTGTAAACCACACAATGGGTCGGGTAATTACCAGGCGCATGAGGGTTCTTTTTGGGGTCTCCATTAAAACCAAATAATAAGATTCTCATGCCAGGAAAATCAAACTTTTTCATTAAAGCCCCCACATCGTCGGTCATTTCTCCCAAATCTTCAGCAATCAATGGCAGGTTTCCAAAATGTTTTAATAAAAATTTAAAAAATCCTTCTCCAGGGCCCTTTACCCATTGACCAAACACAGCCAATTTTTCATAAGCGGGAATTTGCCAGAATGAACAAAATCCCAGAAAATGATCGATACGCAGAATATCAAACAGAGATAGATTATGAGCCATGCGCAAAGACCACCAGCTATACTTACTCTTTTTCAAATTGGCCCAATCATAGACCGGATTGCCCCAGCGCTGGCCTGTTTTGGAAAAATAATCCGGTGGGCAGCCGCTGACAAATCTTAAACGGCCTTCCTTATCCAGCTTAAAAAACGTCTGGTTACACCAAACAGCGGCACTGTCGTAATTAATGTAAATAGGAATATCCCCGATGATAGAAATCCCCTGTTGATGAGCATAAGCCTTTAACTGATGCCACTGACGAAAGAATAAATACTGAACAAATTTTATCCGTTCAAGAGTCTTGGCATATTTTCTCTTAAAATGGGCGATCGTCTTAGGATCACGCTTTTTAAATACTTTAGGCCACTGGTCCCAGGACCTGCCTTTAAAAGCATTTTTGGCTACAGAAAAAACTGCAAAGTCTTCTAACCAATGATGCTGCTTACCGACAAAAAGCTCATAACCGCCCTTATAAAGTTGTCCTTTAAAGCGCTGAAAAGCTAAATTAAAAAGCTTCTGTTTAAATGCACTCACCTTTCCATAATCTACTTGAGACACATCAAATGAAGATATATTTTTTAGATCTGAGGCTTTTAAGAAGCCATCCTTCAGCAATAAATCAGGACTAATCAATAAAGGGTTTCCTGCAAACGCAGAGGAGCAACTATAGGGAGAGTGCCCATTAATACCATCGGTAGGATTAAGGGGAAGAATTTGCCAGTACTTTTGACCGGAAAGCTTTAAAAAATCAACAAAGGCGTACGCCTGCGGCCCACAATCGCCAATGCCATACAGCGAAGGTAAAGAAGTGATATGAAGTAAAATACCACTGGCTCTTTTATCCATGGGATTTTATTCCTGCCAATAAAGTGGCCGAAATATTTACTTGAAGGATATCTCCCAGGCGCTCGAACCAAGCCGCCCATTGCTGTGCCAGAGTGTCATTTTTAGCTTGACTGACCATATCCGGATAAGTCCGTCGGGACATGACAAAATAAATATTTTGAGCGGTCCATACATCTAAATCCAAATGTAATTGGTCTAACAATTCAAAGGCCGTAGTGATTTTCTTCATCAATTCAATATCGTCCGGATGATCTTGCATTTTATACATCAGCTGATTTAAACGCCGGCTAGCCAAGAAATTAAAATTAGCCTGGTCACGTTTAAAGGCCCAGCGTTTCATCTCTTCCACCAAAGTCTTCATTCGCTCTATGTCCAGCTCATCCTTTTCCAAAAGGGCCACCAAATCCCGATTTAAAATAAACTCCACCACAGTCATCAGCATGCGCGGCAAGGGCAAGTGAATATCATTTTTAATCTGCATGAGAGGATAATGACGTTCATAAATTTGCCGAAAAGAGGTTTCCATATCTTCAATAGTGGAACGCAAAACATGTTGAAGGATTTTCTCTTGTTCATGTTTAAATAAATCCCACAGAGAATAATTGTGCGCCCCGAAATAATAATTGATAGAACCAATAACTTGCGGAATGTTGCTTTCTAAAAATGCCGAAGTTATCTTTTTATACATTGAATTAAATTCATCAGCCTTATAATAGTCCACTCCGCTTAAAAAATTGTGATCCCCCAAATGCAAGACCGCAAAACGGATATAAGCTTTCTCTCCCGTCATATTAGAAGATACCCAGCCATAGCCAATGGCCAAACGCAAACGTCCTGCTTCTTTGATCTCATAACGTTCACTATTGATGGTATAACAATACATCTGGATGGGGGAAGAATACTGCTCAAACAAAGAACTCACCGCGTAGTGTACCCCTACTCTTAGTAAATCAACAACAGAGGGTTTGACCAACGTTAAATAGACATTTCCCCCATGTTTGTATTCAAGAGCGTTACTTGGGGCCTCTTCTAAAAGTTTTATGAAACCTCCTTCCAGGTCTATTCCTGACACATCCTTAGCCAACTGAATGGCACGGGCGGCGTATTTGAGAATTTGGACCGTCTCAATACCAGAGATCTCACTAAAAAACCAACCGCAGGAAGTGTACATCAAAAGAGCGTTATACTGCATTTCCAAAAGTTTCAATAACTTAATGCGGTTATCGTCATCCAGCGGATGGGGAATATGGTTTTTAATAAACTGGTTCACGTTCTGTGGACTACGGTCCAAGATAAGTTCAATATAATGATTGCGTAACGCCCAGCCATCAGCAGTGAATGCACTGATTTGCTGTTGATAGATTTCTACAAGTTGATCTCTGAGCCAATCTAAAGCTTTACGAAGCGGCTGGCGCCATTGTTGCTTCCATCCCACCTGTCCACCGATAAAG
>JAHFGE010000061.1 GCA_023247575.1 Candidatus Omnitrophota bacterium
ATCCAATATGAACTCAAACCTAAACGGATTGTCCGCATGAACCTTGATACCTTTTAAGATGGGAGGATGAAAGGGGGGGCTTAAACCAACACGAACGCCGGGGGTGGGCAAAACAAATTCACCTGTGGTGATCGGAGTCGAACCATTGGCCCAAGCACTAGGGAACGGCCCAACGGTATTGGCCAAAAAA
The DNA here is from genome assembly GCA_023247575.1 of Candidatus Omnitrophota bacterium. Classification (GTDB taxonomy): domain Bacteria; phylum Omnitrophota; class Gorgyraeia; order Zapsychrales; family Fredricksoniimonadaceae; genus JACQCF01. Next base: position 191 of record JAHFGE010000061.1, read on the forward strand.
GCAAAAAGCACCCACAGGGTTAGAACCATTCTTAAGCTTGAATTTAAATACATGCTTATAGTATATACGGTTTTTTGGCAGGCTGCCAGTTAGGGCCAGTGTAAATTTTGTAATTTTGTTACCGTAACGGGGACAGAAAAAAACTTGCAGGGACTACTTCTTCACAATCAACCCTTCCTTGGTTATGATAACTCTTTTAGCGCGGCGATTGGAAGAGCTTAAAGTTCCGATATGTTTACCGTTGACCTCTAAATCGAGGTCGCTGATATTTCTGCCGGAGAGTTCAATGGTCTTCTTGGCTTCCCAATTTTCAATCGTTCCTTTTTTCATAGTCATTTCGAAAACAACTTCACCATCTGTCTTAACTTGAATCCAGCTGTTTTTAGGAGCATGCACGGTCAAGGTAACACGATGGTTTTCGCTGACGGCTGATAGGGGTGCCACCGGGCGCACGAGCGCTGGTTCTTTCTTTTTGGTAGCTTTAAGTTTCACCACGGCAACAACTTTGCTGGTTTTCGGCAGGGATTTAAAAAATGTCGCTACTGTGCCAACCAGTTTGACCACCAGAACCAGCGCTACCATAACGGCCATCACTTGCAAAATTCTTTTGCGATGGAGCGCGATCCAAACATGCCGCCAAAACTCCTGGACTTGGAAAACAAACATATTGGGCTCTTTCAAAACAGGTCTGGTTGGTGAAGGTGTTTTTATAACCGACTTCGCCAGCCCCGACGGTACCGTCGGGGCCAGCCCCGCCATCGGCGGGGCCGGCGGCTGGAGATGGTATTCTTTGAAGACTTCCGCCACATTCAGCCCTAAAAACTCCGCATAGATCTTAATAAACCCCCGATAATAAAAAGGAGTAAGCATCTTGGTCGAATACCCCTCTTCGATGGCACGCAGAGCATCTAAAGGAATTTTGGTGGCCTCATGGACAATTTCCAAAGTCAGGCCTTTGGCCACACGAGTATCCTTCAATATAGAACTACTGGGTTTGCTCTTGAGACTTTGTGCCATTGGAAGTTTGTCCCATGTTTTCCACTAACCATTTTTCCCGGTCGACTAGAATATCGCGGGCTTTGCTGCCGGCATAGGGGCCAACAATACCATTTTGTTCCATAATGTCAATCAATCTGGCAGCCCGGGAATAACCTAATCTTAATCGACGCTGTAACACCGATACAGAAGCCTGATTGGTTTCAATCACCACCCTCACGGCTTGCTCATACATTTCATCTTCAACCACGCCACCTCCAGCTCCAAAAGTAGACTGGGATTTGAACACATTGTCATTATATTCAGGGGTGGCCTGTTTCTTGATATAGTCAATGACGCGATTAATTTCCTCATCGGAAACAAAGCTGCATTGGCCCCGTACCGGTTTGGCGTCTCCAGGACGCATAAACAATAAATCCCCTTTGCCCAAGAGGCTCTCAGCGCCTTTCATATCTAACACCGTACGCGAATCGACCTGGGAAGCTACCTTAAAAGAAATCCGAGAAGGGAAATTAGCCTTGATAACACCAGTAACAACATTCACCGATGGACGCTGAGTAGCCAAAATCAAATGAATTCCTGCCGCACGCGCCAGCTGGGCAATACGAGTAATCGAACCTTCAATACTTTTGGCCACCACCTGCATCAAATCCGCTAACTCGTCAACCACAATCACAATGTAAGGCATCGCCAGGCCTTTGGCCTGATATCCTTTGATATTGCGCACTTGGTTCTGATTAAAGGCACGATAGCGCAATTCCATTTCTCCTACCACCCAATGAAAAGCAGCCGTGGCTCTTTTGGCGTCAGTGATGACCGGACAAAGCAAATGCGGTAAATCATTATAGGAAGCCATTTCTACCATTTTAGGGTCTACCAAAATCAGCTTAACTTCCGACGGGGAAGCGTTAAAAAGAATGGAGGTCATCAAACTATTCAAACAAACCGTTTTACCAGAGCCGGTGGTCCCGGCAATCAACAAATGCGGCATCTCGCCAAGGTCGGCAATCAATGGTTTTCCGGAAATATCTTTTCCAAGGGCCAGCATCAATTTCGAAGCACTGGAGCGAAATTCGCTTTGCTCTAAGACCTCTTTAAGATAAACGGCCGCGGTGGAGCCATTGCGCACTTCAATACCCACACGGTTTTTGCCGGGAATAGGAGCCACGATACGCACCGCCGCCGCACGCATCGCCAGGGCAATATCATCCGACAAAGTCAAAATGCTGCCGACTTTCACACCTGGAGCGGGTTGAAGTTCATAACGCGTAATGACCGGCCCACGCTCAATGTCGGCGACCTTAACGGAAACACCGAAATCCGCTAGTGTCTCCTCGAGAATTCTGGCCCCCTGCTTCAAGTCCTCTTGAATTCTGCTGCTGGATAATACCGGTGGGTCATTAAGTAAATTCAAAGACGGCAAATGATATTCGCCCACAATTTTAGGTTTCTGCTCAAGGGGCTTGGGCGTTGTCTCCGGAAGCGGCGCAATGCGAATGTTAGTGGCTGGCGGCCGGACTTTCGGGGCGTCGTCTTCTTCCTCCTCCTCTTCTAGGGGAAGTTTGCGCTCCTTGATCGTCGGCCTCACCGTTGATCTAAACGACGGTGCCATCTTCGGCAAATCCCTGGCTTTAGATAAAACACCAATGGTGCTTCTGCCAGCTAAACGAAACAACCAAATAAAAAAGGGAGAAACCAAAAATTCACCAGTAATCACCAACGACAAAGCCCCGAAGGCGAACAAGATGATAAAAGCACCGACAGGACTAAAATAGGATTGCAGAAAATTGCTAAATACAACCCCAACCAATCCGCCACGGGTAAAACGGTGGGTGGTGGCCGCATCACCGATTAAGGCTAACAAAGAGCTGGCCACTGTAAATAAAACAACCAAGCTCACAAATTTAAAAAAATTAAAGCAGATTTCACGGCTGGTGAATTTATTCCAGCTCCAAAAAAAACCAATGACCACCAAAAAATAAGCACTGATCCCCAGCAAGAAGAAAAAGGATCCAGCCACAGTGGCCCCAAAGATGCCGATCCAGTTCTGCAGGTGTAAATTCGGTTTAGAAGTATACCAGGAAAGATCCGAAAAATTGAACGAAAGAAAACTCGCCAACAGAATGAGGCTTAAAGCGAAAATAACAATGCCCTTAATTTCATTGACATGTTCAAGCTTCACCCTTCGGCTCCCGCTTAAGGGCAAGTCCCGGGCCCTTGATAGCTTTACGCCTTTACCTCAGCTTGCTTGCGGCTAAGGTTAAAGCGCTTCATCTCATCGACTTCGATGAGCTTGACTTTAAATTTATCGCCGACTTTAACAACGTCGTTGACGTCTTTCACAAATTTATTGGAGAGCTCCGAGACATGCACCAATCCTTCACGGCCAGGCAAAAATTCCACAAACACACCGAAATTCATGATGCGTTTAACGGTAGCATCAAAAATCTTACCAATTTCCGGCTCCTCGGTCAACCCTTTGATCATGGTTACGGCCTTTTCCAAAGCGGTTTTGTCCGCCGAGGCTACAATCACTTTGCCATCTTCCTCAATATCGATGGAAGTCACGCCACTTTCCTCAATCATTTTACGGATGGTTTTGCCGCCGGGACCAATGACTTCCCCGATTTTGTCCTGAGGAATTTGAATGGTCACAATACGCGGCGCATACGGCGACATTTCCGTACGCGGCTGGCGTATCACCGCCTCCATCTTGTCTAAGATGAGCATCCGACCTTCCTTGGCCTGGGCCACGGCCTTTTCCAGTAGCGGCATAGACAGTTTCTTGATCTTTAAGTCCAATTGAATGGCCGTAACGCCTTTACGTGAGCCTGCGACTTTGAAATCCATATCGCCGAAATGGTCTTCCAAACCCATGATATCGGTAATGAGGACGGCATGTTTATCGTCGGAAATAAGGCCGATGGAAATGCCAGCCACCATGGATTTAATGGGGACAGCGGCATCCATAAGAGCTAGACAGCCGGAGCAGACCGATGCCATACTGGAAGAACCGTTGGATTCTAATATTTCGGAAACCACACGAATGGTGTAAGGGAACTCTTCTTTGCTGGGGATGATGGGTTTGAGCGCTTTGCCTGCCAAGGCACCGTGACCGATTTCTCGGCGACCCGGAGAACGCATCGGCTTGGTTTCCCCCACACTGAAAGAAGGAAAGTTGTAATGCATCATGAAAGTGCGGTAGCTGGTGCCTTCCAGATTTTCTATCAACTGTTCATCATCTTTGGTTCCTAAGGTAATGATGCCCATGCTCTGGGTCTGACCGCGGGTAAACAAACTGGAACCATGGGTGCGGGGCAAACATCCGACTTCACAGGAAATGGGCCGAATATCTTTTAGCCCTCGGCCGTCGGCACGTAACTGGCGGTTGAAAACATTGCCGCGGATGACTTCATATTGTAAGGTTTCAAAAACAGCCTTGACCTCTCCCTCAGAAACTTCATGACCATCTTTATTAAAAGCTGCATAAGCGTCCATATCCACGGTCAATTGATCAGAAAGGGTGTTAACAGCCTCCTCCCGTTCGCTTTTGTCGGCGATAGAGGAGTAAATTTTATTGAGTCGATCCCAGGCTTGCTCACGGATTTTCTTAATAAAATCTTCATTGGGCTTTTTAAGTTCTACTTTGGTTTTCTGTTTGCCGATTTGTTTGGCTAATTCAACCTGCACCTGCTTGGAAGCCTGCAAGGTCTCTAAGGCCAGCTTTAATCCCTGCAGTACTTTTTCTTCAGGTACTTCTTTGGCTTCGCCCTCAATCATGACAATGCCATCGCCCCAGCCCACCACGACCAAATCCATGAGGGTTTTCTCGCGTTGGGCAAAGGTCGGGTTGGCAACCAACTGGCCGTCAATCAGGCCAATGCGTACCGCCCCGACGGGACCGTCATAGGGAATGTCAGAAACCATTAAAGCGGCGGAAGCGCCAATAATAGAGAGAATATCAGGGTCGTTTTCACCGTCATGGCTTAAGACGGTAGCGACGATTTGCACTTCATTAAGGAAACCTTCCTGGAACAGAGGACGGATGGGACGGTCAATCAAGCGGGAGACCAGAACTTCCCGTTCAGTTGGACGGCCTTCGCGTTTAAAAAAGCCGCCGGGAATTCTCCCGGCAGAATAAGTTTTTTCTTGGTGTTCTACGGTTAAAGGAAAGAAATCTTGACCTTCTTTTGGTTTGGCAGCCATGCAGGCCGTCACCAACACCACGGTACCGCCCACCGTCACGGTGACCGCCCCATTAGCCTGTTTGGCTAATTTACCAGATTCAATAACCAGTTGAGAAGATCCGAAGGGGATCTCGACACGCGCGCTTGCCATAAATAGATCCTTTTGCTTTGCCGATTACTTGCGTAAATCGAGCTTGTTAATAGTTTCTTCGTACTTTTTGGGATCTGTCTTTTGAAGGTAATCCAAAAGACGGCGGCGCCTGCCGATGAGCATCAACAACCCCCGGCGAGAATGATGATCCTTTTTGTGTTCTTTGAAATGCTCAGTGAGATGGTTAATCTGCTCGGACAACACGGCCACTTGTACCGGTGCAGAGCCGGTATCCTTGGCGTGCGTCTTGAAACGGTTGATGATTTCTGTTTTCTTTTCTTTTAAAATCGCCACTTTCAACTCCCTTTCTCCTTCGACTCGTTCCTCGTTACACTCGTCACTCGCTCAGGATGGTGAGCGAACGGAGCGAGTCGAACCACCTTATTTTTTATCTTTTTAGACGGGAGATTATACAAAAAAGCTTAAAGTGAGTCAAGAACTAATAGGGGTAAAAAATTATGGAAATATATTACTTATTTCAAATTATGTATTGTGGACCTTTAATTCGTTCCTCTAAATCGCCCGATAACGTGCCGCGCGAGTATGCCCTTCTTTGACCACCACTCCGGCAGCCACTAAAGGCCCAATCAGCTGATTAACCCTGGCGCGATTAATATTCATTGCCTGGCAAATTTCTCCCGATCCTAAAACGCCACGTTTGTTCAATAGCTCAAGTAATTGACGCTGTTTGGGCGTCCATTCCCCTCCATCCACCTTGACCGCGCGCAGCCGCTTTGCCAATTGTTCCATCGACCTTAGAAGCCCTAGAGCAAAATACTCAACCCAATACGTGTAATCACCATCCATTTCACGCGTCTCCTGGATCATCTGATAATATTTAGCACGATCTGCGGCAAAATACTCATCTAATCCTAAAGAATGCGCTGGGTCATAACTTCCCTGCATCAAAATCCATTGCGACAATGCCCGCGCCATGCGTCCGTTTCCATCGACAAAAGGGTGAATGGTAACAAATTCATGATGAAAAATAGCACTTTTCACAACAGCATGCTCATCGTTTGCCTTTAACAGCCATGTTAAAAGCGCTTGCATGCGCATGGGGACATCTTTAGGTATGGGTGGAGTGAACACCACCTGACGTCTGGCGTTAACCACATAATTTTGTACCTTGCGCCAGTGTCCGATACGATCAGGCGCAAGGAGACCTTTGGTCATTTGAGAATGAAGCGAAAGGATCCGAGTGCTCGTCAAGGCAAGTTTCTTATGGGCCATCACCCAGCGCAAAGCATGAATGCAATTCTTGACTTCTGTTTTCTGGCGAGCTTGTGCGTCCACGTCCTTGCCGTCAACAAGGGCAACCACTTGAGCCAAGGAGAGCATGTTCCCCTCAATCCATGTGGATGAATGAATGTCATAGACGAGCGCGTCGTGAGTGACCTTGATCCTGACCGGAGATTTTGAGGAAAACCTTTTTAAGATCCCCGACAATAACGCCGTCCGCTCAAGACTGTTGGAAAGATGTTTTGTTAAACGGCAGTGTGGGTTAAACATGAGTAAAGATTAACATATTGTATAGTAATTGTCTAGTATATTGTATAGGAATGCTCTTAATAGGGGCTGTCCCCTATTAAACGCCGGCAGGTTGGCGGATGACGATGTTTTGACGGCCAAGCTCATCCCGGATGGCTTTGTTGACCGCAAATTTGACATCAAAATAAACGGCAGGCAGTACCCAGACAAAAGCCTGCAAATTAATGCCATTGGCCCCGAAAGAATGGATGCCTACCTTGATAGGCTGATGAGGAGGAATCTGTTTATTCTTCTTTAAGATTGTTTCTATAATAGTTAAAGCCTTATCGACATCTTATCATAACTGATGCCAACTTAAAACTCGAGCTTACGGTATTGGGAATAGTTCTTAATCACTTCCCCTTGCGCCCCAGCCACTTCAATAATATCGCCAACTTTAAAAGGTTTGGTGAATATTAAAGAAGCACCCGAAGCATAGTTAGACAGCGGCCCCTGCAAAGCCAGCCCCGCGCCCACACCAGCCACCGAGAGGCCGGCAATCAAAGGGGCAATTTGCACTCCCAGGCAACTGATGGCCAAAAGTAAGGACAATACCAGGACGGTCCCATAGATGGACTGGGCAATGAATTTCTCAATGGTGATATCAATACTTCATCGCTGCAATGCTTTACGCGCCATCCCAGTGGCCACTTTGGCCAATATCCATCCCACCGCCAAAATGACAAGAGCACCGATGATTTGAAAACTATAACGCACCATGTGCTCGGTAATAAAGTCGATAATTTTAATTAACCTGTCGTGGGCCATGACTGTCCTTAAAATTAAATAGGGAACAGTTGCGACTGTTCCCTACTATATCATTTCGATTAGATAATTCAACTATTTCAATGCTGCGAATTCCTCTTCTTTTGCCAGCGGCCCGTCTCGCCGATGGCTCGCCGAGGCGGACATGCCCAGCAGCGGTAGCGTTTGAGTCGATACCGCTAATCCTTATAGATATCATGTGTTCCAATATCGTAATATATGACTTCAGAAGAATTAATAAAACGAAACAGGATACGATATTGATAATTAATAGAATATGACCAATAGCCTTCTAAAAAGCCTTTAAGTTTATGCGTTTTTAGGCGCGCATCAAAAGCATCATCACGAAACCATTGATCCTTACGAATGGCTAAATCTTGAATGAAAATGGGAAGTTTGCGGAAGGATTTTTTAAAATCGGACGAGACATGTACTTTGGAAATAATCCGGAGCATACCTTAACCACGTAATTCAGCGAGAGAACGGACGATCGTTGTCTTCCCCCTTCTTATTTCTTTCTCTCCCCGACGAATTTTTGCCAGAGCGTCTTTCGTTTCAACAAAATTCTTTAACAACTGTTCATAATCTCGACGACGAACAACTACTAAATCTTCCCCTCTAGTTACTTTTTTAGGTATGGTTAACGTTGAGCTCATAATGTTTACCTCCACTAGAAATATAACATAGAAATGACAGAAACGCT
>JAHFGE010000062.1 GCA_023247575.1 Candidatus Omnitrophota bacterium
AAAAAAAGGTGCTGGCCGAAGTCAGCCAGCATGTGCCGCCCGAGACTATTCTGGCTACCAATACCTCGTCGCTGTCGGTGACAGAAATGGGTAAGGTGGTCAAAGACCCTTCTAAAATGATCGGCTTTCATTTCTTCAATCCCGTGCATCGCATGCCGCTGGTGGAAATCATTATAACACCACAGACGTCTCAAGAAACGTTGGCCGCGGGCGTAGAATTTGCCAAACGTTTAGGCAAGACCCCGGTCATCGTCAAGGATGCTCCGGGGTTTTTGGTCAACCGCATTTTGCTGGCTTATATCAATGAAGCTGGACGGCTGTTGTGCGAGGGTGGCACCATTGCCGGTATTGACAAAATCGCCACGGACTTTGGGATGCCCATGGGGCCGTTTACTTTATCCGACGAGGTTGGCTTGGATGTCGGCATCAAAGTGCTGCATGTGCTGCAGGCGGGTTTGGGGGTGCGATTTAAACCAGCCGAGGTTTTTGATAAGATAAGCAGGGTCACCCCGCCCCTGTTGGGCAAAAAATCCGGCAGGGGGTTTTATATTTATGAGGGCAAACGTCGACGGGTGAATCCGGATGTTCGGGTGGGCCCCCGTGCCCACCCCAATACGGATGCCTTAACCCGTATGACGCATATCATGATCAATGAGGCAGCGCGCCTATTGGAAGAAAGCATCGTCGATGGGCCCGATACCGTCGATATCGGCATGATCATGGGCACAGGTTTCCCGCCGTTTCGCGGGGGGCTTTTGCGCTATGCGGATGCTCTGGGGATTGAGGCGGTGGTGGCGGATTTGCAACAGCTGGAAGATCGTTTTCAGGACGGCCGCTTTAAACCAGCCGGGTATCTGTTGGATTTAAAAGCAAAAGGGCGGGGGTTTTTTGATCAATGAAACCCGAAACCAAAAAAATAATTTTAATAACCCTCTGGTGCTTGGCTGCTACGGTTTTAGCGGCGGGCGCCGTGGGACTGTGGATAAGGGCCAGTCAATTTAGCCTTTATCAAGACAGCCAGTATCAATTCTCTATGAAATATCCCAAGGATTGGGAAAAAAGGGAGCACGCTTATGGAACGGCCGTGGTTTTTGTGCGGCCCAAACAAACCGCGCTGGATATTTTTCAGCCCAATGTGAACGTCACCGTTCAGGACATCCCCGACACCGTCGCCACCCTGGGGAGCTTTTCTGAAACTATCACCAAGCAGATGAAGACGGTTTTTAAGAACAATATCAATATCATCGAGGATAAAAATTTTACCTTTGGCCAGCGACGGGGGCACCGCCTTATTTTTGCAGCCCCGCAGCCGGACAATTTAAAAACCATGGTGGTGTGGACCATCAAGGCAGGCCGGGCCGTTATTTTCACCTTCATTGCCAAAGCCGACCAGTACCAAGCCCTCCTATCCACCGTCGATCAAATGGTAGAATCGTTTCAATTGAGATAGCAGCAGGTGCCTACATGCGTTCGCCTAAAAATTCCTGCAAGCTATCGCAGCGCAGATAAGGATTAGTTTGTTTTTGGTGGCCGATGGTGTCCGTGGGGGTGGGGCCATAATGATGGCCGGGCCAAATGACAGTGTCCTCCGGAAGTTTCATAAGGATCTCAAGACTTTTATACATGATTTTGGCATCGCCGCCGGGCAAATCACAGCGGCCGCATCCGTCGATAAAAAGAGTGTCGCCGGTTATCAATTGGCCCTGGGCGAGGAAACACTGGCACCCCGGGGTGTGCCCCGGGGTATGCAGCACCTCGAAGGTGATGGAACCTACCTGTAGGGGCGATCCTTGTGATCGCCCCTTTTCGTCAACATCGACGAGATTCTTCAGGCCATGGCGCAAAAACGGCGCCTCATGACGGGAGATATAGACGGGAATTGTCTCCTCAATATCATCTAACCCATTGACATGGTCAGGATGGGCATGGGTTAAAAATACCTTGGTGATTTTAAAACCCATCTCTTTGGCTTGCCGGCATAAAAACGGCACATCCCAGGCCGGATCCACGATGGCCATTTCTTTGGTGGCGGGGTCGCCTAAAAGATAAAGGAAATTATTTAAAGGGCCGATTTCGTATTGTTTGATGATTAAATTTTTTGACATGGAGGAATTATATCATAGAATAACGTTCGGTGTAGGGGTGAATCTTGTATTCGCCCTAATCATTTGGGCGATCACAAGGATCGCCCCTACAAATAATACGGAGGTCATACTATGGCTTTACTCGAATCGATCAAAATTCCTTTAGGAACCGTCATGCCGGATTTCCAATTGAAAGACCCCTTTGGCAAATTATATAAGGGAAAAGAGCTTATCGGCGAGCGGGGATTGCTGGTGGTTTTTACCTGCAACCACTGCCCTTATGCGCAGGCTGTCTGGCCGCGGGTCATCCGTCTGGCTCAATACGGTCTTGGCATGCGGGTGAACACCGTGGCCATTAATCCCAACATCAATCCTGGTTATCCCGACGATGCGCCGGATAAAATGATGGGAAAAATCAAGGAACTGGGCATTGCATTTCCTTATCTGGTGGATGAGACCCAAAAAGTGGCCGAGGCTTTCCGGGCCCAATGCACGCCGGACATTTATCTGTTTAATCAAGAACGCAAGCTCGTTTACCACGGTCGCATCGACGACAATTGGAAAGAGCAAGACAAGGTCGCCCGCGAAGAGCTCAAAGAGGCCATGAACAATATGGCTGCCGGCCGTCCGGTGGACGCTCAGCAAATGCCGTCCATGGGCTGTTCGATCAAGTGGATATGAATCATCAGGGTTGGAAAAAACCAGTCACTTCCCCTAGCTTACGTGAGGTGCACGCATCCATTCCGGTTTCACCCCATGCCAGCGTTTGGCGCAAAATCCTGGCGTTTACGGGCCCGGGTTTTCTGGTGGCCGTCGGCTACATGGACCCGGGCAACTGGGCCACGGATATAGCCGGAGGGGCCAAGTTTGGTTACACCTTATTGTCGGTGATTTTGATTTCCAATTTCATGGCCATCCTCTTACAGTATTTGGCCCTTAAACTTGGGATTGTCACCGGCCGTGATCTGGCCCAGGCCTGCCGCGATCATTATTCCAAACCCGTCGCTATTTTTTTGTGGATTATCTGTGAAATTGCCATTGCCGCCTGCGATTTGGCCGAGGTGCTGGGCAGCGCCATTGCCCTTAATCTTTTATTTAAGATCCCCTTAGTCGTTGGTGTCATGATTACGGCTTTGGATGTACTGCTGGTTTTATTCTTGCAGCATAAAGGCTTTAGGTTTTTGGAATGTTTGGTGATCACTCTGATTGCCACCATGGGGATCTGTTTTGCTTATGAACTGGCGCTTTCGCATCCGGCATGGGGTTCAATGGCCGTTTATTTATTACCTCAAGCGCAGATCGTGACTCACTGGGACATGCTCTACATTGCTCTGGGAATTTTAGGGGCAACCGTGATGCCGCATAATTTGTACATGCATTCCAGTCTTTCACAGACCAGGGCTTTTGAGCGCAATGACCAGGGCCGTGCCATGGCGATCCGTTATGCCAGTTTCGACTCTACCTTTGCTTTATTTGGGGCTTTTTTTATCAATGCCGCTATATTAGTTTTAGCTGCTTCTACTTTCCATGGCACAGGGCATCAGGATGTTGCCGATATCAGCGTGGCCTATCAATTATTGACTCCTCTTTTAGGGACACCGTTAGCATCTCTTTTATTTGCTCTGGCTTTATTGGCTTCCGGCCAGAACTCCACATTGACCGGCACTTTGGCCGGCCAGATTGTGATGGAAGGATTCTTGGATATACGTCTTCGTCCCTGGTTACGCCGATTGATGACACGCCTGTTAGCCATTGTTCCAGCCATTATTGTGACGGCGATGTATGGGCAAAAAGGAGTAGGGGATCTTTTAATTTTAAGTCAGGTCATTTTGTCAGTGCAACTGGGATTTGCCGTCTTTCCATTGGTCCTTTTTACCAGCGATACAAAAAAGATGGGACGATTTGTCAACAACGTCTGGCTTAAAATGTTGGCGTGGTTTGTGACTGCTGTTATAATAGTGCTCAATGCTTATTTGTTGATACAGATGGTATTTCCGCATAAGTAGGAAGGGTTTGTCATTCCCGAATGTTTTTATCGGGAATCCAGAGATTCACAAGCACGAGGTCCCCGACAGATACATTCGGGGACGACAAAGCTACCAGAGAAATATGTACAAAAAAATTTTAATACCCCTGGATAATTCACCGACGGACAAAATCATTTTGGAATATATACGCCCTTTAGCTCAAATGACACAGGCGGCATTGATTCTGGTGCATGTAGCCGAGGGTTTTGTCGGGCGCCTGCAGGATAAACTGAATCTGGCTGATTCAGAAGAAATTATCAAGGACAAATCTTATTTGGACGCCCTTTGCCGGCAGTTGGCCAGCGAAGGGTTTCATGTTCAATCACTCCTGGTTCATGACAAAGAGCCTGTGGATGGTATTTTAGACACCGCCAAAGCGGAAGGCTGTGATTTAATTGCGATGGCTACGCATGGGCACAAGTTTGTCAAAGATGTTATTTTGGGTTCCGTCGCCGACGCCTTAAGGCACCGTACCGATATTCCCATCCTCATGATCCGCGCCAGTTTGAAATGACAGTTCGGGGGCAGGCAGGTGCGCAACTGTCCCCGATTGTAATATTGTTATGGCTAATCCTTTTGGTTTATCCAAAGTCAAACATATCATTGCGGTGTCTTCCTGCAAGGGCGGGGTGGGCAAATCGACTATCGCTGTCCTGATGGCGCAAGAATTTAGCCGCCGGGGGTTTAAAACAGGTTTGCTGGATACGGACATTTACGGCCCTTCACTGCCGTCCTTGTTTAACCTTTCCAATGTTCCTATTCGAAGTGATGAATTCAAACAAATACTTCCTGTAGAGCAGGATGGATTGAAGCTCATGTCCTTCGGCTTTTTGTTAGGCGATGCCCCGGCTGTTTTGCGTGGGCCCATTGTCACCCGTTATATCCAACAGTTGCTTTACAATGTGGCTTGGGGGGAGCTGGATTATCTTATTCTTGATATGCCCCCGGGAACAGGGGACGTGCAGCTGACCATTACCCAATCGGCTCAACTGACTGGCGCAGTCATTGTCACCACCCCGCACACGCTTTCTCTGGTTGATGTAGGCCGCGGGATTCTGATGTTTGAAAAGGTGCAGGTCCCTATTTTAGGTATTGTGGAGAATATGTCTTATTTTGTCTGCGATTCTTGCCAGAAGAAACATTATCTTTTTGGGCATGCCCCGACGGTACCGTCGGGGCAAGCTCATACGTTGCAGAAACGTTTTGGGGTACGGACTTTAGCGGAGATTCCTTTGGAGTCTTCTTTAAATATCCAGCCATTTATTTCCCAGGCGGTAGAGGAAACACTAAAGGTTTTAGCCGCTAATACTGGACCTAAAATTTTGCCGGAAGTTTCTTTTGATGCTGGCCATGTCCGTTTAAAGTTTACCGATGGCACCCAGAAAGTTTTAGAGAACCGCAACTTACGCCTGGCCTGTCCATGTGCTTTATGCGTCAATGAAATTACGGGTAAGAGTTTAATCAACCCGGCTAAAATAAGATTGGATATAGCTCCCAAAGAAATTTTACCGCTGGGGTCTTATGCCTTGAGCATTGTCTGGAACGACGGCCACTCGTCGGGAATTTATCCTTATGATTATCTGCTTTCCTTGCCTAATGATTGATACTTCGCCATTAGGATTTTAATAGCGTGGCGAGTTCCCCATTCTCATGCATCTCGGTAATGATGTCGCAGCCACCAATGAATTGACCATTAATAAAAATTTGCGGCAGGGTAGGCCAGTTGGTAAATTCCTTGATTCCTTGACGAAGTTCTTCATTACTGAGGACATTGAAGTCTTTAATAGGAACATTGTAGGATTGTAGAATTTGTACCGACCGGGCTGAGAAGCCGCACATGGGTGCATCAGCAGTGCCCTTCATATAAATGACAACTTTATTATTTTTGATCTCCTTTTCAATCTGATTTTTTAAATTGGGTGACATAAATTCCTCCTGGCATGTAGGGGGCGTACCTGCCTCGCCGGCAGGCGGGTTGCCATACGCCCCTACAATTTGTATTGCGATTTAACCTCATTCCATTTCGTTGGCGTAAATGTTTTTAATCCCAAAGCATGAACTGTCTGAAAGACATCTTGAAGCGCTGTCATGACCATTTGTTGCTGTTTTAATACCGGCAGCCCCTCGAAACTAGAGGAAACCACAAAGGCCTGCAAGTGCTGGCCGTCATTCATGGGATCGAGGATGTAGGCGGTGGCGTTGGGGATAGCACGTTCAATGGTTTGTTTAATGTCATCTAACATCATGTTTTGTAGGGGCGAACTTTATGTTCGCCCCTACTTAATCTCGCACCCGTCGACAGTGAGGGCAGCCGACAAAATGATAAAGAATCAGCCTTTGCATAACCCCTCTACGAAATCAATGACTTTTCTTTCCAGGTGCTGGTGATAAAGCTTGTTCATTTCCTGGAGGCAGGTGGGAGAAGTAACATTGACCTCAATGAGATAGTCTCCCAGCATATCAATACCTACAAAATAAAGTCCTAATTCCAAAAGATGCGGTTTTAAGGTCGCCATGATCTGTTTGTCGCGGGCGGTCATCTGGGCTGGTTGGCAGGAGCCGCCGGCAAAGATATTGTTGCGATGATCATTAGCCGCATGTACGCGAAGCAAGGCCCCTAACGGTTCGCCATTCAGAAGCAGAATGCGTTTATCGCCGTTTTGGGCCTCTGGAACATAGCGTTGCAGGATCATAGGAGAATTCCATTTGTTGCTTAAGTGTTCCAGGATGACTTTGGTGTTAGTGTCACCGGGTTGTATATGAAATACAGAACTGCCTCCGTAGCCATCGGTGGGTTTGGCAATGATATTTTTATGCTCGGCGATAAAGTCCATCAGTTTCCCTTGATGGCAAGAGATCAGCGTTGGTGGTGCAAATTGAGTAAATTGGGCTGCCCAAATCTTTTCATTCACTGTACGTATTCCACAAGGACGATTAATGATGGGAATATGTTTAGGCACAAACTCCAACAGCCAGGTGTTGATCAAATACTGTTGGTCAAAAGGAGGATCCGTACGGATAAAAATCGCATGGATCTGATCGTCGGTTAAATCCTCTGATCGTTCTTGGATAAAAGGCTCGTGAGCCACGAGCTGGGGTTTGACTTTGATGGTATGAAAATGCAAATGACCATCCCACAAACTGATTCCATCCTCAGGCAGATAATAGACTTCATGACCCCTTTGATGCGACTCCAGCATAAAGGCAAAGGTGGTATCTTTTTCTATGACCACCGTTTCCAGAGGATCCATGAGAAATAAGAATTTCATATTGTGCCTTGCTCTTTTAAATTCTAAACCCTAAATTCTAAATCCTAAACAAATTTCAAAACTCTAATGTCTTAAATTATAAAAAAGTAGTTTTAAACATTTGTATTTCGGTCATTTTGAATTTGTTTAGGGTTTAGGATTTAGAGTTTTAGGATTTTTCTCCAGTTCTTTTATTTCCCGAGTAGCTGCCACTCCTGCAATTCTGGCTAAAATGCGATAAATGTCAAATACGTTGATGTTATGCTTGATGCCGCAGTCCAGACCGTACTTATCCAGATGCGGACACATTTTTTGAAAATCCATGCCGCCGGGGGAGTTGAGGTTCTCGCGAGAGCTTTTAGAAGTATGAAAACGATAAAATCCGCCCACCAGATTGTTGTCAATCTGATAGATACAGACTTCTGACGGTTTCTCCTCGATACGGTGGATGGTGGGCACGCCCTCCTGCAATAAAAACCTTGTCACTTCCTGGGCCGCTTTGTCACGGGAAAGATTCCCTCGTTTACGGCTGTTAAGCTGCAAAATCTGCTGGGGATCCTCAATAGGGAGGACTCCCAGGCCATAAGTGCCATGGTCGGCCTTGATAAAAATAAATGGTTTGTCTTCAATGCCGTGCTGGGTATATTTGGCTTGAATTTCTTCAAACAGGTCCTGAGCCTGTTCAAATAGGCGCTGACGGTCAGCCCGCTGCTCTATAGCCACATGGTCTACGACTTTATATAAACAGGTAAACAGCCACGGGTCTAAACCAACCATAAAAGCGAATTTTTTCATAAGGTCATTGGTGAGGCGAAAATGTTCAGACTTCAAACGCGAATGCCAGCCGGCATGGATCGAAGGGAACATGGGTATTGCCGCTTCTACCAATATATCCGGTATGCCGCTGGTTAAATCATTGTTCATGATGATTAAATCAAAACAGACTTCTTTATTTTTAATTTTTTTCAGAATACGCCGGAAACAATGGATTTTGACGATTTCTCCGGCAGATGTTTCCAGTTCGATAGCACTGGCCGCCTGCTGGCAGAAAGAAGGCTCATGGTTAAAGAACGTCGCCACAGTGGTTTCAAACCCAGCCTTTTGGATGATTTGTTGCAAAATACGGACGTTTTCCAGATACCAGGTATTGCGTGTATGCT
>JAHFGE010000157.1 GCA_023247575.1 Candidatus Omnitrophota bacterium
GAGGAATTTAGAAGTTTCGCGTTTTTCTTGATCCAAAGATCACGCATCTCTCGACGTCTCAAAGACATAAAACAGCCCTGACTCATTAACTGAATCAGGGCTTTTGTCCTCTCGGATTGCTCCTTAGGAGAGGAATAAGTGGCGATCCCTGGGGGATTCGAACTCGATGCCTAATAATTCCTCAACCTGTTTAAATATAATGGGTTATCCTTAATAAAATTCACAAGCTACCTCTCTTGCCAGTTTAGGAACGTTTGGTATGGCCAGCCCAAGAGGATTCGAGGCAATAAAGAGATGTTTCGGAGAGGGAGTCTTAAGTGGCTCTATAGCTGGCCTCGCAGGACGCAAAGCTTTTCTTAATACTTTAAACCAAGCCTGAATCCTGTGGTGGTTGAAAATGAACTGATTTTGCAATTCTTTTCAACATGCCAGTAAACACAAACCTGTGCACTGGATAAAGCCCATACCAATAAACCAACCCCCATAAACCATGCGGGTCAAAAATAGCTGTTTGATGAAGAATGGTCTTTTGCCCTTCTTTTTTCACTTCAAATTGAAGCCAGGCCCTGCCGGGTACTTTCATCTCGGCATATAGACGTAAAAGTGAATTGGGTTCTATCGATTCAACCCTCCACCAGTCCAGAGTATCACCCACGCGTAGAGATAATGCATCTCTGCGGCCGCGGCGCATTCCGACACCTCCAGCAAAAAGATCCAAATAACCGCGTAACTTCCATAGACCGTTCGCAAAGTACCAGCCATTTTTTCCGCCTATCCGGGTTATAAATTCAAACACTTTTTCCGGCGTGGCATCTATTAAAGTTGAACTGGTTTCTACGAGCCTTGAGCCTAATTGAATTCCTCCCCAGGATTTGTTTTTATAAGAGGATGATAACGCGTCCGACCAGCGCGTGGCGGCAAAACTTTGATCTTCATTTTTTAAAGCGCGCCTCATAGCCTCCCGGATCGGCATGGGTTTGACGGAAAAAATCTTTAGGGCGCTTTCGTCTTTGACAGTCGTTTCATGTCGCATGCTCTCAATAAGTTTCCGGCCTACACGAGCATAAAGAGGTGTGACAAGGCCCAACCACAGACTGGACAGGCCCGGCGTTAAAACGGGTACCGGAATAATAAGTCTTTTTAAATTTTTTTGCCGGCCATATTCTTTCATTAAATCCAAATATGATAATTTTTCAGGCCCGCCGATTTCGAATACGTGACTTTCGTGCAACGGTAGCTCTACTGCTTCGGTAAGATACTGAATCACATCTTCAATGCCGATTGGCTGCGCCAAGACCCGCACCCATTTTGGCGTAGTCATCACAGGAAGACGGTTCATGAGCGATCGGATCATTTCAAAAGAGAGGCTGCCGGAGCCAATAATGATGGAGGCTTGAAACTCTATCGTGGGTATCCCTGACCCTCGAAGGATTTTTCCGACGGTCTGGCGGCTTTTAAGATGGGGTGAAAGTTTTTCACCGTGAGAAATGCCCCCGAGGTAAATGATTCTTCGGATCCCGATTTTTTGGGCGGCCTTCACGAAATTTAAAGCAGAGCGCGTTTCTTCCTCATCAAAGATGCCTTGGGTACCCATCGAATGAACGAGATAATAAGCTGTATCAATGCCCTCCATGGCTTTTTCAAGAGAGGCCTCATCAAGAAAATCGCCTTGGACGACTTCGGTGGCATCGCTCGCTTTACCTTTTAAAAACTCCGGGCGCCTGGCAAGACAGCGCACCGCATAACCTTTGGACTCCAGCGCTTTTAAAAGGCGCCCACCCACATATCCCGTAGCTCCGGTAAGAAGAATGCGCCCGGATATCATATCCGCCTACTGTCGTAAGCCCAATGCAAAACTGCTTGGCGTTGTCTAGGCCGGCAGCTTTTGTCCTGCGGTCGGCAATTTTTTTTGATCTGTGCGATGTGTCGCTTGATAGCAAGCCACCGTTTGATTTGCCAATCATCCTCTTCTCGAATTCTACGGCCCTGATAATACCGGCAATACCACTGGAACCAGCCTCGCGGGTCTTCAGGATAAATCCATCCTCTTTTTCTCCACTCGCTCAAAGGCTGACTGGCGTTCACACCGAAATAATTTAACTTTGGATCGTGTTTTTCGGAGCAAAGCTTTGCCTCTTTGAACCAGTCAGCCGGAAATTCTTTGCGGCAATCCGTCATGTACTTGCCGCCGAAGATGCCGAACTTTAACATTTCTTTGGGAGTGAGTTCAGGTTTAAATCGTTGATCGAAATTTTTTGCGGGTTGTTCAGCGAGCGCATAACGATAATCCTTTTGCATTTTATCGTTTACGATCACGACCTTGCTCTTTCGTTTTTGCATCGGTTCATTATATCAACTAAATCCTCTTTTCCAACAGAGAGGAATTCAAGCTGGCTTTCGTTTTCTATACATTGAATCCAACCAATGTTCAAAAACCGATAGATAACATCTTCTACAAGTTCTTATAGATCCTCGGATATTGGGCTAAATACAGAGATACTCTTACTTTTTGTAGCCTATACATTGCTAGTAAATGGCCATTCGGGCATATTGGCAAGTACTGAAATCTGCCAATAGTGGCTAAATAGCATTTACTAGGAAGCATTTACTACGAGCCAGCTTTGAGATGATTGGGCATATTTCAGGCAATAGTTGGCGCGTGTTGGGCTGGCTTTATTGGACGATCTTAAAAACAAAAGTTTCCAGATCCTTCCGAGAAAAACAATCACACATCTCTTGACGTTTCAAAGACATAAAAAATGCGCTGATCAAGATTACTGACCAGCGCATTACCTCTCTAAGTTATTGAAACCAGAGAGGTTAAGTGGCGACCCCAACGGGATTAACGCCGCCTTTCGCTCGCGTCTAAAGGCGC
>JAHFGE010000158.1 GCA_023247575.1 Candidatus Omnitrophota bacterium
CCCCAAATAATACAAACACGTGATGTACAAAGGGGTGTCGGAATACTCGGCCAGGTATTGATGGAAATATTCCTTGCTTTGGTCCCAGTTGCCCTTCTCATAAAGCCGCACGGCCCTGTTGTACACGTCGGCGGCCGGCCCCGTAGACCGCAATGGAACCGCCTTATACGGGGCCGGGGCTGACCGCTCATCCGCCTGCGCGGTCCCAAAAACAAAAAAAGAGGCCAGCCCCGCAAGGGCCAGCCCCTTTAAATGTGAACAAAAAGTCCTATTTGCCGACAGCATTGTCTACTGCCGGTTGCTGGGCATTGGCCGGTATTGCCGCTTCGGCATTGGCCTGCGCGTTGGTCACGGCATTGGCCGCGTCCTCTTCACTGCCGTAATATTCCTCGTCATCCGTCCCGTAGCCCTCGTCATTGACGATCGCCTGATCGTCTATGTTCTCCGGCACGCCGGCCGCATTGGCCTGGACATTGTCCGCCGCGGCATTGACTTCCTGCGCCCAAGTACGGCCCGCGGTCAAAATAACGATGCCCAAAATAACAATAAAAATTTTGCTCATACCATCCTCCTCTGCTTCGCTTCTGTTATATACGATTACGGCTATATCATCCAAAAATAAATGCGCCCGGGCCGATTCGAACGGCCAACGCCGGTTCCGAAGGCAGAGGCCTTCGGAAAGAGCCGCGCCATTTTATAACGTAAGGCCACCATCAATGAATTTAATTATGTAATCGCGTCTCTTATATCTTTTGATCTTCAACTCAGCTTTTTTTGCATCAGAATAATTCTCAAACTCTTTTCTAAAAACCAACTTCCATGGCTTATATGCCTTTGTCGACAGCACCGATCCTTCTTGATGCTCACTCATACGTTTATTAAGATCAGTGGTGCTGCCAACATAAAACCTGCCGTTCTTCTCGCTCTGTAAAATATAAACGTAATTCATAAATTTAAATGCCCCCGGTTGGAATCGAACCAACAGCCTAGGCCTTAGGAGAGCCTCGCTCTATCCAAATTGAGCTACAGGGGCATTGTCTAACTCTCATCATGCAAGGTCTTAAACCCAACTTTTAACAAAGATCCCACAACGACAGCACAAACCCACGCCAATAAAATTACAAAATACCAACGCCAATTAAACCACCCCCATAAAATAATTCCTATCGTCACACCTAATAAAATACCAATTCTCGTACAGGCATACCCCACTAAAACCTTCTCTACTTCCTGCGGAATTAATCCCGCCTCAATGCGTGCTTGAGCCCCCTCCAGCGACCCCTTAGCCAAATCAGACGCTGACTGCATTGGATGCAATCCAGATCCAACGATACCAAGATAAAATAAAGCTAAAAGACACCCGCCAAACCATAACCACATGCCCTTGAACAAGAAACACACACCAAAAATAAAGGAAACAACAAAAATCGGCCTAAGAATATACATCTCAAAATATCTTGCTCGATTCGTCATCTTTCTTCCCTTTCTAAAACATTATACTTTAAAACGAATCTCAGATATCTTCCCCGGAAGATTATTAAATTTAATATCCCAACACCATAGTCTGCTCCAAATTTGATGAACTAACTTTTTCAGGTCAAAATTTAAATAAATCTTTTTTACATACTCACGAGGATTGACATAAAAGACGGCTCTCTCCATTCGGACAGAACTGCTCATCTGAAAAGCAAATCTGTATTCCAACTCCTTCTCATAATTCTTTCCATTATAAATCTTCGGCTTACGAAAAGGGGCATCCAAACAATAATTAGGCAATCCGCCATTCGACGGCATCACAACTTCACCATAATCGTAATAAACAATTGGGCCGTGTTTAAAATCTTGAAATAATCCCTTCTTTTTATAATTTTCACTCCATTCATTTACAACTTTTTCTACAGCCTCCACGGTTGATACCAATGCCACGTTATTATCTCCTGCATGCAAATCAAAAAAATCGGCCACGCTCTGATCTTTTAGACAATGCCAACAACTCACCAAAAAATCATTTTCTGTGGTCGCAGTAAAATTTGAACCAACTGTTTCCTGTTCTTGAGAATCACCGCCTTTTTCTATCGAAGCATCGCGATAACTCCGAGGATCCCTGAAAATAAAAGTACTGCGCTCTCCATTCTTTGGCAAGACGCAATTAAGAAAATCCTGAGCCGAAATAATGCGAACCAAATCCATTTACAACATTTACCCTATTGTATTGTACCATCAAATAGGAATCACTTATTAGACTGGACTCGAACCAACAGCCTAGGTTCCGAAGGCCTCTGCCTTCGGAAAGAGCCTCGCTCTATCCAAATTGAGCTACAGGGGCAAATTTCCTTAATGTTTTTTATCCCAGATAAATTTGCCCCGTGGCCTCGCCGAAGCCAAACCTGCCTTGCCGGCAGGCAGGCGCGAAAGCATTTTGGCGAAGGCGGGCAGGGGCGTTACTTTTTATTTTTATACGGTTCCAAGGTTTTTAAATACGCATCCGGAGGATTATAGCCCAAAAGCCGCGCCTCTTCCAGATATCGCAGCGCTCCCTGGAAATCGCGCGACTTGAATGACAGGATGGACAGATTGACGTACGCGTTCTGGTGGTTGGGATTGATCCCCACGGTCTTGAGATACGCGGCCATGGCCTCGGGATATTGGGTCAGCGTCGCGTAAACGTTGCCCATATTGTAGTAGGCCTCGGCATATTTGGGGTCGGCCTCGACGGTTTTTTCATAAAAAGCAATGGCCTCTTTCAATTCCCCTTTGGCTTCGCTCAAATAACCAAGGTTAAAATACCCGTCGGCATTGGCGGGGTCGATGGCCACGGTTTTCTGGTACAAATACCGGGCCCGGTCCGTGTCGCCCAACGCATTATAAATGATCC
>JAHFGE010000003.1:0-24929 GCA_023247575.1 Candidatus Omnitrophota bacterium
CCAAGACAACCTAAATCCAATTTTGTCAACACTGGTTTATGGATGTTTATGCCTGAAGTGTTTCAATATTTAAAGAAATTAAAAAAGAGTTCCCGAGGGGAATATGAAATTACGGATATTTTCTCTATGTATGTCAAGCAAGGCTCTCTAACCTATTCCATTCTCAAATCAACCTGGACCGATGCTGGATCACTAGATTCTTTGTATAAAGCAACCGTTTTGATGCGACAGTTGCAAGCGCAACGATGAAGATACTTATTACAGGTATTCACGGATTCCTTGGCTCTGCCCTGAGTAGGTATTTGTGCCACACAAAAAAGCAATTGTCCGTCTATGGGTTTACCCGCAAGAAATCTTCCTTGGAAAGTTCTGGGATCATTGAGTGTGATTTAAATCAGACTAGCCAGCTCCAGAAGATTCTTTTCGAACTAAAACCAGATATTATTTTTCATTGCGTCGGTGGCCGCTATAGCGATGAACAAAAGACATTTGAAGCTAACTTTACGGCTACCAAAAATTTATTAGAAACGGTCAAAGAGCTTAAGCCGGCATGTCGTCCAAGGATTGTTATTCCAGGATCTGCCGGAGAATATGGCAATGTTAAGGGTAAGCGGTTAATTACTGAAGATTGCTTACCGAGGCCATTACAATGGTATGGATTTGTCAAACTTTTGCAGACTAACCTTGCTCTTTTTTATAAAAATTATGACCTTGATGTCATTGTGGTTCGAATATTTAATATCTCTGGGACCAATACACCGACTGGATTAGCCATTGGCCAGTTTGCCCAGCAAATTGTGGCTATTGAACGTGGAGAAGAACCTGTCATTCGGACAAAAAATTTAGGCGGCAGGCGTGATGTGTGCGATATCGAAGACATTTGTAGAGGATTGTGGATGATTGCCCAGAAGGGTAAGTCTGGAGAAATTTACAACCTTTGTTCAGCGCATCCCGTTACGTTTCGCCAATTATTACAGCAAATGTTACAGTTTGCGAAAGTCAAGGGCATCCGTATTGAAGAAAACGAGCAAGATACTTCCTCAAGTTTTGATGTAGTTGGATCTAACGCCAGGTTAAAATCACTTACATCATGGTCACCGCAAGTTGACTTGGTTCGCAGTCTTAAAAACACACTAAATAATTACCGTAATAACTAGGTTTATTTGTTATGAGGGTCCTTGTAGGACATAACCATTATCAATGGGCCGGTGGAGAAGATGCGGTTGTCAAAACCGAAAGCCGCTTACTTGAGGAATTTGGCCACCAGGTCCAGGTTTTTGAAACAGATAATACGTTTATTAATGCAACTGGCTTTCAACGAGTGCAGGCTGCTAAAGATATTTTCTGGTCTAAGACAAGTTATCAGCGTCTGCGTGATGTCTTGGGGATCTTTAAACCCGATGTTGCCCATTTCCATAACATTTATTTTTCTCTTACCCCTTCTGTCTATGATGCCTGCCGTGATGAAGGAGTTGCGGTTGTGCAAAGTCTGCACAACTTTCGCATGCTGTGTGCTAATGCACTTTTTTTTCGTGATGGCCATGTGTGTGAAGATTGTCTGGACAAATCTCCATGGGAAGGAATTATTCACCGCTGTTACAAACATTCTGTTTTGGCTTCCTCAACTGTGACAGCTATGACATCTTTTCATCGTTGGCGAAAAATCTGGAAAAATAAAGTGGACATGTATATAACAGCCACGGAATTTACGCGTGGTAAATATATTCAATCCGGTCTTCCAGGGGATAGAATTGCCATTAAACCAAATGTGTTTTGTCCTCTAGGGGATTTTGTTAAACCGTCAGGAGAATTTGTTTTATATGTGGGGAGATTAAGTCATGAAAAGGGAGCCCAGCGGTTATTGGAAGCCTGGGGGCATTTGCCAGAAATTCCCTTGAAAGTAGTTGGCGACGGCCCTCTAGGGCAACAATTAAAAACATTGGCGGCCAGCAAGGGATTAAAGCATATTGAATTTCTTGGTGTGTGCGATGAAGCCAGATATTGGCAGCATATGCAACGCGCCAAATTTTTGGTGATCCCTTCAGGATGTTATGAAAATTTTCCACGCATCGCGGTTGAAGCGTATGCCTTTGGATTACCGATTTTAGCCAGCCGACTAGGTAGTTTGATTGAAATTATTGAAGAGGGCCGCAGTGGGTTTTTATTTGACTCTTTGGATCCTATGGATTTGGCATCACGGGCAAGAACAATGTGGGGAATGGATTTAAACCAAATGTCTGCCCGTGCCCGAGATATTTTTGAAACTCAGTATAGTCCAGCCGTAAATATCCGCCAGCTTTTGGCTGTTTATGAAAAAGCTAGGACCAATTTCGCTAAAGGATGGAAAGCATGAATTGGTGAAATGTTTATTTTATCATTGTAACCGGAGCATACATTTTATGACGTTTCGCCGTTCACTGGCTCAATTTCCTGTTAGGGTCACCAAAGAAAAATTGCCCCATACTGTTGCTTTCTGATATATAATGACTTCTCAAAATTATGCTAGAAAGCATTGCTTTATTAGGAATTAGAATTGACCGGGTCAATCTTTCTTTAGCCAGTGAGCAGATTTGCCAATGGGCAAAAGACAGATACCGTACTTATGTATGTGTGGCACCGGTGGCCACTTTGGTGGAGGCCCAACGAGATAAGTTTTATGCTGCTGTGGTCAATGCGGCAGGCATGGTTACTCCTGATGGGATGCCTGTGGTGTGGCTGGCTAAACTTAAAGGTTGCCGTGATATTGCCAGGACCTATGGCCCAGATTTGATGCGCCAGGTTTGCAATCAAAGTCAAAGCTTAAATTTACGCCATTTTTTTTACGGAGGCACTCCCGAAACGTTAAATAAACTTCAACAGAAGCTAATGGCTAGATACCCAGGAATTGTTGTTGCGGGAAGCTATGCTCCTTTATTTATTTCCCAGGGGCAGCAGGAACAGGAAGAAATTATTCACAGGATCAATGAATCCAGATCTGATATTCTTTGGGTAGGTTTGGGGTCTCCTAAACAGGATTTTTGGATGCATTTGCATCGTCCCTTATTGAACGTTCCTGTGATGATTGGAATTGGCGCTGCTTTCGATTTCCTTTCCGGACAAAAAAATCAGGCTCCACGCTGGATTCAAAAGACGGGACTGGAATGGTTTTTTCGACTGTGCTGTGAACCTAAACGTTTATGGAAAAGATATTTGGTGGGCAATAGCCTTTTTTTCTATTATGTCATTAAAGAATTCATGGGATTAAAACCAAAGATATGAAGCTCTCAACGGGTAATGGTCGACAAGCGTTATTCATCTACATCAGTTATATATTGATTGATGTGGTGTGTATTAATCTGGCTATTTATCTTGCGTTGCTGGTCCGTCATGAGACTTTGCCTTTTGTTATTTCCTGGGAGGGGTTTTTTTCTTCCACCAATCCCTTTAAAGTTGTTTTTATCATATGGGTTTTGCTCATTTTATTTTTTAATCAGATTCATGGTCTTTATCAAACTCATCGGGAAATGCTGGAAAGTCTGGAAATCTGGAAAGTAACCAGGTCAGTGGTACTGGCCTCTTTGGCGGTTATTGTACTGGTATATTTGTTAAAGATACAGGGTTTTCCTCGAGGAGTCATGATTTTTAGCCCGTTAGTCATAAGTTTTTTTCTTTCCTTATGGAGAGCACTTAAAAAATTCCTGGTTAATTTTTTAGTACAGCGTGGCTACAAGAATTTTAATGCTCTTATTATTGGGGCCGGCAAAATAGGAGCACTGCTGGCCGAAGAAATCAAAAAAAGGCCGGCTTTAGGGATCAAAATTGTTGGATTTTTAGACGATGAAAAACAAGGCAGCCTGAATGGATGGCGGGTTTTAGGTAAGCTTAAAGACTTTCAAGAAATTACCCAGCGTGAATTTATTCACAAAGTCTTTATTGCGGCTTATCCCCATTATCCTTCTTTTATTAAATTATTGGAAGAGGCTAGAGAGTCAGATATTGCGGTGCGGGTAATCCCTCAAGGCTTTGAGTATATGGCACAGGATTGTGCCAGGTATAATATAGGTATTATCCCCATCCTGGAATATTCTGAAGCCCAAACTAGCAGCCGTCAAAAAATCAAACGTCTATTTGATTTTGTTTTGTCCTTGATTTTGTTTTGTATTTTATTGCCGGTATTTGCCGTTTTGGCGATTTTAATCAAATGGGATACTCCGGGGCTGATTTTTTATTCTTCTAAACGTTATGGCCGTCATGGTCGAATTTTTCATATGTATAAATTCCGCAGTATGGTTTCCAATGCCGATGAGCTAAAACATCAACTGAAAGATAAAAATGAAGTGGATGGCCCAATTTTTAAGATTAAAAGAGACCCTCGATTGACGAAGATGGGGGCATTTTTAAGAAAATACAGCCTTGATGAATTGCCCCAAATCGTTAATGTTCTTAAAGGAGATATGAGCCTTGTCGGTCCCAGGCCGTTTCCTATTGAACAGATCGAAAGGGAGGACTTGCGGCAATTAAAACGTCTAAATATTCGTCCCGGCATTACCGGCTTATGGCAAATCAGAGGCCGTAGTGACCTTTCGTTTGAGAAACTTTTACGGTGGGATATTTGGTATATCAATAACTGGTCTTTTGGGTTGGATTTATATATATTATTTCAAACTTTGCCGGTCGTGATTCAAGGTAAAGGGGCGTATTGATGGCAACCAAAAAAGCATTGATCACCGGGATTACCGGTCAAGATGGTTCTTACTTAGCGGAATTCTTAATTCAAAAAGGTTATTATGTCTATGGTATTATCCGCCGCTCCAGCAATTTTAATACCGGTCGCATTGACCATCTCTATCAAGATCCCCATGAGAAGAATCGACGTTTGAATTTAATCTATGGGGACCTTAATGATGCCAGCTCTTTAAATTTCATCATAAAAACTGTCCAGCCGGATGAAATTTATAATTTGGGGGCCCAGAGCCATGTGAAAGTTTCTTTTGAAGTTCCCGAATACACGGCGGAAACTACCGCTTTGGGGACTACGCGCCTTTTGGAGGCCATCAGAGACACGGGTGTTAAAACTAAGTTTTATCAGGCTTCTTCTTCAGAAATGTATGGTAAAGCCCTGCAGACTCCTCAAAATGAAAAAACACCCTTTTATCCACGCAGCCCTTATGCGGCCGCCAAAGTCTATGCGTATTGGATGACAGTTAATTACCGGGAGGCCTATGGCATGTTTGTCTGTAATGGTATTTTATTTAATCATGAATCTCCCCGTCGGGGTGAGACCTTTGTGACCCGCAAAATTACCATGGCCATGGCTCGTATTAAATATGGGTTGCAAAAAAAATTGTATTTGGGCAATTTGGATGCCAGGCGTGATTGGGGATTTGCCGGCGATTATGTACAGGCCATGTGGCTCATGCTGCAGCAACCTAAAGCTGGTGATTATGTCATTGCTACAGGCGAAAACCATTCGGTACGGGAATTTTTACAGGAAGCTTTTGGCTATGCCGGGCTCGATTGGCGAAAATTTGTCATCATTGATAAGCGGTATTTTCGTCCCACCGAAGTCGATGTTTTGTTAGGCGACAGTTCCAAGGCCCGACGGGTTTTAAAGTGGAAACCAAAAGTCAATTTTAAGGAGCTGGTGCGTATGATGGTTGATAGCGATATGGCACTAGTGCGAAAGACAGTGTATGGCCTAAGAGGCAGGCGGGAGGGCGGGCTATGAGCTTTTGGAAGAAGCAGTGCGTTATTGTCACAGGAGGGGCTGGTTTTTTAGGTCGGGTGGTGGTAAAACAACTTAAAAATAAGAGTTGTCTGCATGTCGTTGTTCCTCGCTCCAAAGAGTTTGATCTACGTAAAACTTCCGCTATTCGTAAACTTTACCGTCAAGTAAAACCTGACATGGTCATTCATCTGGCGGCTGTGGTTGGCGGTATCGGTGCTAACCGTGCAAATCCAGGACAATTTTTTTACGACAACCTGATCATGGGAGTTGAGCTGATGGAGCAGGCCAGGCAGTTTAAAATTCAAAAATTCGTCGCCGTCGGAACCATTTGCGCTTATCCAAAATTCTGTCCTGTTGCCTTTAAGGAAAAAGATCTTTGGAGCGGTTACCCTGAGGAAACCAATGCGCCGTATGGTTTGGCCAAAAAGATGTTATTAGTGCAGTCCCAGGCCTATAGGCAACAGTATGGGTTTAATTCCATTTATTTGTTACCGGTCAATTTGTATGGTCCGGGGGATAATTTTTCTTTAGAGACCTCTCATGTGGTACCGGCGTTAATCCGTAAATGTATTGAGGCCAAAGAACGTGGGGACAAATATATCGTGGTTTGGGGGACAGGCAAGCCCACGCGCGAATTTTTGTATGTAGATGACGCGGCGCGGGGGATTATCTTAGCGGCGGAAAAATATAATAGTTCGGAACCGGTTAATTTAGGCGCCAGTTTCGAAATTTCCATTCAAGATTTGGTTAGACTGATTATACGATTGACCGGTTTTAAGGGTGAGGTTGTCTGGGATAAGACCAAGCCTGACGGCCAGCCCCGTCGGTGTTTGGACACTTCCCGCGCTCGTGAGGAATTTAGCTTTGTCGCTAAGACATCATTTGAAGAAGGCTTGAAGCGGACGATTGCATGGTATCGACGTAATCACCATCAGAAGTTCTCTCATTCGCAGGCCTCATTACCTTCCGTTAACTTTAGCGGTGAAATGTAAAGGCTTTGGGAAATTATGAGGCGGCTATGGCAAAGTGAAGGTTTTCGGAAATATTTTAAAAATACAGGGTGGCTGTTTTTGGAGAAACTGTCGCGGCTTATCGCTGGACTTTTTATCGGCGCATGGGTTGCCCGTTACCTCGGCCCGGAACAATTTGGTCGGTTAAGTTATGTGCAGAGTTTTGTAGCTATTGGGGGGTCCATAGCTGCGTTAGGCCTTGATGAGATTGTCGTGCGCGAGTTAGTTAGAAGTGAAGATAAAAGGGAGGTTCTTTTAGGGACCGCATTTTTTCTTAAAGCCTTTGGGGTGTTGGTGCTGTTTGCTGTCATGGGTATCGCCGTTAGGTTTACGTCCAATGACAGCTTCACCAATATGCTAATTCTCTTATTAGTGGTTTCATCAATATTTCAGACGTTCAAGGTCGTTGAATCTTATTTTCTGGCGAGAGTATTAGCCAAATACTCCGTTTTTGCCAACATCATTTCTCTCGTTGTTTATTCCATAGTACAGGTCGTTTTAATTTTCATGAAAGCTCATATCTTGGCATTTGTTTTAGCGTTTGTTTTACAAAGCTGTATTCTGGCTTTGGGGTGGGTTTATTTCTATCATACACAAAATATGACTATTTGGAAATGGTCTTTTGATGCGCAGGTCGCAAAGAATCTCTTTAAAGGCAGTTGGCCGCTTATCTTCTCCGGAATAGTCATCATGATTTACATGCGTATTGATCAGGTGATGATCAAAGAAATACTTGGCATTCAGGCGGTTGGTAATTACGCAGCGGCCATTATGTTAAGCGAGGCATGGTATTTTATTCCAATGGTTATATGCAGCTCTTTGTTTCCTGCCATTATGAGCGCCCAAAAAAAAGGCGGGGCTCTTTATCATGATCGATTAGAAAATCTTTTTTGCTTGTTATCTTGGGCGGCTTTGGCTATCACCGTACCAACGTTTTTCTTCTCCAATCGCATTATTCACCTTTTCTATGGAGAAAAATATGTTCAGGCCTCAGCCGTCTTATCAATTCATATTTGGACGGTTGTTTTTGTTTTCTTTGGAGTCGCCAAAGGCAGGTATATGATGGCAGAGAATATCCAATGGCTATCTGCCATATATTCATCGGTGGGGGCGCTGTGTAATATCCTGTTGAACTATTTCTTAATTCCCAAGATTGGCATTCAAGGGGCCGCTTGGGCGTCGTTAATTACCCAGGTCATTTCCAGTGTTGTATTACCAAGTTTTCACCATAAAGACCGTAAATCTGTTATAATATTTTTGAAGTCATTTTTTGATATCGGCATGATTAAGAAATCTTTTAATTTTTCAACATTGGTTGGAGTAAGAGAGGTTTAGATTGCCAGATAACGACTATCAATTAAAACACAAAGAAGACTATGTACTGACCAATTACCGCGTGCCTACCAGAAGGGCGGTCATGTGGTTGGGGCAGACATGCAATATGAATTGTTATTTTTGTTATTTTTCAGCCAGGATTGCCGATAAAAACCACCCCGAACACCCTTTTATGAGCTTGGAAAAGGCAAAAGAAATTTGCCGTATATTTCGGGAAGAATATGATTTGAATTCTATTGATATTCAGGGCGGCGAGCCCACGATTTACCCCCATATTTTTGAATTGTTGAATTATTGCAATCACATCGGCCTTAAACCCACCTTGATTACAAATTTGATCGCTTTAAATAATTATAAGTACTGTGAGAAATTTAAGAATTACGGCGTGTATGATTTCTTGGTTAGTTTGCAGGGCATAGGCGAGGTGTATGATCAAATTGTCGGTATAAAAAACGGTTTTAAACGGCAAATACAGGCGTTGGACAACATTCAACGATTAGGTATTCCCATCCGGGTTAATACCGTTTTATCCAATGAAGCTATCCCTCAACTCAAGGAGATTTGCGACTTGGCTGTGAAATATAAAGCAAGGGTTGTCAACCTCTTAGGGTATAACAATTCGGGAGATCAAGATCGCATGCGGGAGAAAACAAAAGTCCCCCAATATAAGGAAATCGCCCGTATCCTGGAGCCGTTAGTGGATTATTTGGAAGCGAATGACATTGAGGTCAATATTAGGTTTCTTCCTTTCTGTGTTTTTAAGCCGCAGTATAGGAAGAACGTTCAGAACCAGAAACAAAAAGTATTTGACATGCACGAGTGGGAAGTGTCTTCCAGAATTTGGGTGGACGCCCCTCATCAAAGGCAGGCAAAACAAGAATTGGATCAATTGCCAAATTTGCCGTCGGTCATGAATCAATACCGCTTAAGGAGATTTAAGTTGGACAGCATTGTTAAAAATATGGTGAATACAAACGAAGAGCTCAAGCCGTCCCCGCCTTTGGTGTATCAAGAGAAAATTTGCCAGATGATGGAAGGGTACAAGCCCAGTTTTAATGAACAATTGGGGTATGTGGATGGGTTCTCAAAGGCGGATTATTACTATATGGAATTTAATAATCATAGCAATCATTTGTCCTATGTCGATAAATGCAAAAATTGCGATGTTCACCCTATTTGTGATGGACTTTATTGCGATTTCATAAAATATTTTGGTGATAGCGAGATAGAACCAATAAAGGATTTCGGGAAAAAGGTCTACGATCCCAAGGCCTACATGAACAAGCAAATGAAAGTCGTAGAGAAAGAGGAAGCCTCCTGGGCGTTGCCCAAAGAAGAAAATCAAACTAAAGCTGTATGAATGTTAACGTCATCGTAACAACATATAATTATGCCGCATATATCGCACACGCCGTAGATTCCGTATTAACCCAAACCTATGGCCACATCACCAGAGTCATCATCATTGATGATGGCTCAACGGATGGAACGGCCGATCTAATTGATCGCAAATACAATCAAAATAAAAAAATAGTTTTTGTTCAAAAAGATAATGGCGGGCAGTTGTCGGCATTAAATTACGCATTAACCCATATTAGGGATTGCGACGTTGTGTTTTTTCTCGATGCCGATGACATGTATTGTGAGAATTATATTGAAGAGGCCGTGCACCATTATAAAAGTTTTAGAGATTACGATTTTTTATTTTGTAAACGCCAGTTTTTTGGAACGGTTAATCGAATCGAGCGAAAGTATGCTTCGGATAGCGTATGTGGATTTTCTGTTCTCAGGACGTATTATTTAAAGGAATGGGTTGGGAATGCCATATCCATGGTATCCATGAGGCATGATATTTTAAAAAAAATTTTACCTTTTCCTTATGAAAACGAATGGAAGGTGAGGGCGGATGATTGTCTGGTTTGGGGGAGCTCTTTGGTCGGTGCCAAGAAATATTATATGGATAAAGCTTTGGTGAAATACAGGGTGCATCAGAAAAATTATCATTATGGTAAAACATGTTCGACGGATGTTTTATTTAAAAGGCAACTTTCGATCAATAAACTTTTCCATTATATTATGTGTAAAAACGATGTACACATTGATGTGGATAAAATGGTACTTTTGGAGTTTGTTAGTATTCAGCCAAGAAATTTGTCGCATTTTTTCCAGTTTGTTCATTTATTAATACGCGCCAATAAGACATTTGTCGCCCAGATCTATTATATTCTTTGTTTCTTTTTGTATATGTGGCGGAAATAACTCGGCATTGTTTTTTCTTGTCTTACTCCTTTGGCGTATAAATACGTCCGCCTACAGCTGGAATTAAATACACTCAAAGACATTAAAATTATTGTCCATTGAATTCTTTTCGGTGTGTAATTTGCGCTGCAAGTATTGCTTCTTAGACCAATTGGATCGGAAGCATGGATTATCCGCATGTAATCACCTTATGATCACCCCACGCATGTTGAAGGAGAAAGTGAAAGATTGGATTTACCGTTGCCCTTTTTTAAGGGGGTTGTTGGTTAATTTTTATAAATTAAAAGGACGACGGCCATGGAGCGCGGGATATTCTTTTTATAAATATAGTTTTGTCAAAGATGTTATTGAACATCAGCGAGACATTTTTTTAAATCAACAGCTGCCCGCCTGTTATGGTGAGGGCTTAGATGAGCGGGCCGTTGAGTATCCGTGGTTTTTCGCCAGGTTGAAGAGCCAAGACAAACGCATCCTTGATGCTGGTTCATCGCTGAATCATCATGACCTGTTAAATTTGTCCTTATGGCACGGCCGAAAGTTGCACATCACAACTCTTGCTTATGAAGGATGCCCTTCTTCCACGGTCATTAAGCCCGTTTACACCTATGAAGATTTACGGGCCATGAATTACCCCGACGCATTTTTTGATGCAGTGGCGTGCATCTCAACTTTGGAACATGTCGGCATGGATAATACGTTGCTGTATACTGACGACTATACAAAAAAAGAAAATGCCGTTGATGCACACCTGCAGGCCGTGGATGAGATGAAAAGGGTGTTGAAAGAGGGAGGAACACTGTATTTAACTGTGCCTTACGGGCGCCATCAGAATTACGGCTGGTTTCAAATATTTGATGAGGCTATGGTGGCGCAGGTGATTGCGCGGTTTGCTCCCCAGGCGGTGTCTAGCGTTTATTATAAATACGATCACCGACAATGGAACATAGCAAGCCAGGCGGATTGTGCGCAAGGATATTATGTTGATATCTACACCCAAGCCAATTATAATAAAAATTTTCCGGTGGCATCTCAATGCGTGGCGTGTCTGGAAATGACTAAATGAGGTTTATAAACATCATTTCCCAAATATGACTTGAAAGCCATGGAATGGCCCATTAGCGGTGAGTTTTTCGTCTACCCTAAAACACAATGAAAATTAAAATCGTTTTTGTTACAAATATGTGTACCCATTACACTCGTCCGCTCTTTGAGGAATTAGCTCGTTCCTATGATATAGAATTTTATTTTACGGGTGGGCATGAGACTTATTGGCATAAACAAAACGAATTAAAATTGGGCGATTTCAAGGGGAGGTATTTACCGGGTTTTTTTTTAAACTCTAAGTTTAAGATCACCCCATCCTTATTTTGCTTACCAATACGTACTTCTGATGTAATTATAAAAACTATCGATGACCGGTTTGCTTTACCCCTGGTTTTTATCATGGCTAAAATATTTAGAAAACCTTTTATTTTTTGGACGGGGTTATGGGAACACCCGCAAACTTTGGTTCATAAGTTCACTTATGGGTTGACTAAATTTATATATGAACATGCAGATGCAATCGTTGCCTATGGGGAACATATACGTCGGTATTTGGTTGATTTAGGCATCGAGGAACGTAAAATTTTTTGTGCTCGGCACATCACTGATAATTCCGTATATAACCAGCCAGTCAGTGAACAGCAGAAAAAAGAACTAAAACAACGATTAGAAATTTCGCAGGAGGAGAAAATAATTCTTTATGTAGGCCGATTGGAAGAAGGTAAGGGTTTGAATTATTTAATAGACGCGGCTTCTACTTTAACGCCATCTCCCAGGTTGTTATTTATTGGCACAGGTTCAAAAGAGGAATTTTTACGTCATTTATGCACGGTTAAAGAGGTACGGGGCTCTTTTATGGGCCACGTGCCTAATGAACAATTGTATCTTTACTATTCCATCGCTGACATTTTTGTTTTACCATCAGTAACAACAAGAGATTTCAAAGAACCATGGGGACTGGTGATTAACGAAGCTATGAATCAGTCTTGTCCGGTGGTGACGACCAATGCGGTAGGTGCCGCGGCAGGTGGACTGGTAGAAGATGGTAAGACCGGATTTATTGTTCCGGAGAAAGATAGCAGCCAGTTGGCCGGGGCAATCAAGAGACTGCTTACCGATGATGATTTGCGGGCCAAAATGGGCATGAGGGGCCATTTGAAGATTAAGGATTGGACCCCACAGCAGGCAAGCTTAGGTTTTCAGCAGGCTATTAATTTTTGTCTGTCTTCAAACAGGACAAAGGAGTAACGGTCAGTGAAAACAGAGCAGGTAAAACATGGTGGACTCCTCTGGGCGGTGATTGTGCGTTGTGGCAATGTTTCCCCAGGTGTGCATTTCGTTACCCCGCAGGAGAATGCGCTGCAAGTAGGCAAACAATGGCGTCCTAAGGGAACCGTGATCAACTCGCACGTGCATTGCGCTATCGCCCTCAAAAATCACGACAGCTTTCTGCAGGAAGTCCTGCATATCGAGCGCGGTAAACTTAAGGTGATTTTTTATACTGACGATGGCAAATGCATTGACGAGCGTCTGCTGGGCGCGGGTGATACCATTTTGTTGATCCAGGGCGGACATGGTTTTGAGATTTTGGAAGAGACGCAAATGTTAGAAGTGAAAATGGGGCCGTATGACCCTGTCAGTAAGAAAAATATTCAGGAGAAGACGTGATATGATCCCTGTCTGTGAACCTATGCTGGCAGGCAATGAGAAAAAATACGTTCTTGATTGCCTGAAAACCAATTGGATTTCCTCAGCAGGTTCCTACCTGAAGAAATTTGAAGAGGGCTTTAGCCGTTATTGCGGCCTCAAACACGGCATCGCGGTGTGCAACGGCACTGTAGCTTTGCACTTGGCATATGCTGCGCTTAACATAGGTCCGGGCGACGAGGTCATCATGCCCACACTGACCATCGCATCAACGGTATTTGCCGCTTTGTATTGCGGTGCCAAGCCTGTCTTCGTGGACGTGGAACCTGATACATGGAACATGGACCCTATCCAACTTGAGGCCAAAATCACCAAAAAAACCAAAGCCATCGTACCTGTGCATATGTACGGTCACCCCTGCGATATGGATGCCATCTTGCATGTAGCGCGCAAGCATCGCGTGGCTGTCATCGAAGACGCGGCCCAGGCGCACGGGGCGCAATACAAAGGCCGCATGGCCGGCAGTTTCGGCAAATTATCGTGTTTTAGTTTTTACAGCAATAAAATCGTCACCTGCGGCGAAGGCGGCATGGTGGTCACCGATGACGATCATCTGGCTCAAAAATGCCGCAGTTTAAAGAATTTAGCGTTCTTAACAGAGCGGCGGTTTTTTCATCGAGAGATCGGTTTTAATTACCGGATGACCAATATTCAGGCAGCCATTGGTTTAGCGCAGTTAGAACAAGTCGAGGCAATGATCGTACGACGGCGTCGTAATGCCCGTTTGTATCATGAGCTATTGTCAGGCATCGAAGGGTTGACTTTACCGACACAACGGAAAGATGTGCGTAACGTATATTGGATGTACGGTGTTGTTATTGAGCCATCCTTTGGCCTTCAACGCGAGGCCTTAATGAAGAAATTGCTGAGTCAAGGTATTGAGACGCGCACATTTTTTATTCCTATGCACAATCAGCCGGTGTTGAAAAAAGCGGGTTATATGGATAGAGGTAAATATCCTGTTTCCAAACGTTTGGGCCGATGTGGATTTTATCTGCCTTCCGGCAGCGGTCTTAAGAAAGATCAAATCACATACATTGCCCGGTGCCTGAAGGCCATCCGATAAGAGGAAGGCATGAAAATAATTTTGGCGGCCAAAAGCGTTTACCCATTCCATCCTTTTGGCGGAGTCCAGAAATACGTTTATTATTATGCCAAACACCTGGCAAAGGCGGGCGTAGACGTTGAAATCGTCGCTCCCTTAGATAAAGGCCGCCCTCGAACAGAATATTTTGAAGGAATTAAGTATACACTTATTTATCCCTCTATTTCTTCATATTTGGAATTGCCTATCGGATGGCTAGGGGTGCATTGGTTCGGTCGTCAACTGGCGCATTATTTGAAAGGTAAGCAGTTTAATGTCTTGCACAGTTTTGACATGGCAGGGCTGTATTACCTCAATGTCCCCAACCGAAAACCAGTGATTGCCCATATCTTTTCCGATAATTATTTATGCAACCCTATCTCTCTCATGAGCTACTTAAGTTTATTTGGGTTTAAGCCTAATGATATCAAGAAAGCTAAGATTGCACTTTCCCCGTTTGCTGATTTAAAAACCATCGCACAGTATCCTGCCCAGTATTTTTTTAAAACACGCCCCATGTACCGGTACCTGGCCGGATGTGAGCAAGTTTTTTTAGAAGCAGAATGTTTCCGTGAGGAAGCGGTCCATCTGTTTGATTTGGATCCTGCTAAAGTACATATTGCCCCTGTTGGGGTAGACTTAAAGTATGTACGTCAACGGATGGAAGCTGCAGTTTTGACCAAAACACAGCTTGGTTTTTCCGAGCAGGATTTGGTTTTATTGACGGTCAATCGTCTGGCTGCGGACAAAGGAATCGATAAAATCATCTTGGCACTCAAGATCATACAGCAGTGCATTCCTTACGCTAAGCTCGTTATTGTAGGCCAAGGATATCAAGAATCAGAATTGTTGTCATTGATAACAGCCAATAATCTAACGGATCATATCCGGATAGTTAAAAATGTTCGTGAAGAGGACCTGTACGGCTATTACCGCATTGCTGATTTATATGTGTGCGCCTTTTCTTATCCCGGTTCAAGTATAAGTACGCTGGAGGCTATGGCTGCTGGCTTGCCGGTAATTACTACAGCTCAGCCCTGGCTCGTTGCTGGGGGAGGTAATGGTACATTGATTTCTGATAATCACCCATCTACTATTGCACAGTCTGTTATTGCCTTGGCTAAAGGAGATTTAAAGATCAAAGGAGCCATTTCTTCCAATATTGTTAAAGATTATGATTGGCCGATCATTGTTCGTCGTATCCTTGGATTGACAAAACTAGGAGCTTGGTTATAATAAACCAATTTTTATGGATAAAAAGACAATCAAAGACATTAATGTCAAAGCTAAAAAGCTAATCATTCGGGTGGATTTTAACGTACCCTTGGATGAACAAGGCCACATTACTGACGATCGTCGCATCACTGCGGCCTTACCGACCATTCAATATGCTTTAAAAGAAGGGGCTGCTAAAGTGATTTTAATGAGCCATTTGGGCCGTCCCAAGGGAACTGGTTTCGAGGCTGCTTTCAGTCTTAGACCCATGGCCTTGCGTTTAGAACAGTTGTTAAAAGAAAGGATAGCTTTTTTAAATGATTGTATAGGGCCTGTAGTGAAAGAGGCGGTCGCACAATCAAAGGAACGCCTTATTCTATTGGAGAATCTGCGTTTTCATAAAGCGGAAGAGAAAAACGATGCCGCCTTTGCCAAAGAATTGGCCTCTCTGGCTGATATTTACGTCAATGATGCCTTTGGGACAGCCCATCGGGCGCATGCCTCCACCGTTGGTATCACTCAATATCTGCCTTCCGTCGCAGGTTTCTTGATTGAAAAAGAGTTGCAATATTTAGGCAATGCCATCAATAATCCTAAGCGCCCGCTGGTGGTTATCCTGGGTGGCGCCAAAGTTTCCGATAAAATCGAATTGATCAAGAATTTAATTCCTAAAGCCAATAGTATCATCATTGGCGGGGGCATGGCTTACACATTTCTAAAGGCTCAAGGCATTGGCGTTGGTGATTCCAAGTTGGAGAAGGATAAAATGGATATGGCCAAAGAATTAATGGTGCAGGCCAAAAAGGCCGGCGTGGAGTTGGCTTTGACCAAAGATTTTGTCATCACCCAGTCTTTTGAAAGCGACAATTGCAAAATTTCCGATACTATTCCCGACGGGTGGCAAAGCTTGGATATTGGCCCTAAGACTCGTGAATATTATAAACGCATTCTTTCCAAAGCCAGGACGGTGGTGTGGAATGGTCCGTTGGGCGTATTTGAGCGGGAAGCTTACATGCAGGGAACTAAAGACATCGCCGAGTATTTGGCTTCTCTGAAAGACGTGACGGTTGTTATCGGTGGCGGGGATTCGGCCGCTGCCGTGGCTAAACTTGGTTTAGAGGATAAAATGACTCATATTTCAACGGGCGGTGGTGCTTCGTTGGAATTCTTGGAAGGCAAGACCTTGCCGGGTATTGCGGCATTGAATTCGACGTAATGTCGAATTCATTAAAGGATTTTTATGCGTAAAATCATCATCGCTGGAAACTGGAAATTAAATAAAACCCCACGAGAAGCTGCTGTTCTGGTGGAAGAATTAAAACGGGAAGTGCTAGATATTGAAAGTGTTGATATTGTTGTCTGCCCCCCTTTTACGGCTTTGGACGAGGTGAGTGATATTGTCTTAGATACTAATATTTTTTTAGGAGCTCAAAATGTTTATTGGCAAGATAATGGTGCTTTCACCGGCGAAGTCTCAGCACCGATGCTGAAAGATTTGGGTGTGAAGTATGTCATCATTGGCCACAGCGAGCGTCGGCAGTATTTTGGTGAAACGGATGAAACAGTCAATAAACGTCTTCGGGCGGCCTTGACCCATGGGTTGACTCCACTTGTTTGTATTGGTGAAAATTTGGCAGAGCGCGAAGCCAATAAGACGTTCGATGTCATTCGTCAACAATGCCAGGGATCATTCGCTAATCTAACAGACCAGGAGATGCAAAAAATCGTTTTGGCTTATGAACCGGTGTGGGCCATTGGGACAGGCAAGACCGCTACTCCGGCGCAAGCGCAAGAGGTGCATGCTTTTATCCGTCAATTATTAGGGAAACTATTTAATAGCCAGACAGCTCAATGGGTGCGTATTCAATATGGCGGCTCTGTCACACCGGAGAATATAGCGGCTTTGATTGCCCAGCCTGATATTGATGGGGCCTTGGTCGGAGGAGCCAGTTTAAAAGCGCCTTCTTTTGCGGCGATTGTGAAAGCAGCGAAAAAGTAAACATGTGTCATTGCGAGCGAAGTCCCGACGTTACGTCGGGACGAAGCGAAGCAATCTTTTAGAGAATTAGATTGCTTCGTCGTCCCGCCGTTGGCGGGACTCCTCCAGAGGAGTGGGTATGGGATTTATTGTTGTTCTACACGTTCTCGTTTGCATCTTGTTAGTGATTTCTATTCTCATGCAGGCTGGTCGCGGCGGTGGTTTGGCGGAAAGTTTTGCCTCCGCGGAGTCCATGTTTGGCACGCAAGCCAATGCGTTTATGGTGCGCTTATCGACGATTTTAGCCATCGTATTCTTTTCTACTTCTTTAATCTTGGCAGTGAATTCTTCTAAAATGGACCGGTCATTGATGGCACGCACCAAATTACCGGCCAAGACAACACAGAGCGTTCCTCAAGAAACGTCTAAAGAACCGATGGTGAAGGTGAGTGAACCTCAACCTATGCAGCCGTTGGTCACAACGAATACAGCCAAATAGTGTCATCTCTTACTCTTCTATTCGTATTTTTTTTTATCCTACCTGTTGCTCATGCCCAGAACGACCGCCACGGCGGGGAGCTTGTTTTAGCGGCCTCTTCCGATCCTAAAACTTTCAATGAAATTGTCGCCAGTGAAACGACCAGTTCTCTGGTGACCGGTTATTTGTTTGAGGGATTAACCAAAGAGGATCCCTTGACTTTAAAAGTGCTGCCTCATTTGGCCCAGAACTGGAGCGTGTCCCCAGACGGTTTACAATGGACGTTTTATCTGCGCAAAGACGTGTTATGGTTCGACGGTCTTCCCTTGACGGCGGACGATGTGGTTTTTACTTTTCATGATTTAATTTACAATCCGCAAATTCCTAATTCCGCCAGGGATATTTTTACCATCGCTGGCCAGGAATTTAAAGTTGAAAAAATCGACGATTACACCGTTAAGTTTACCTTGCCTAAAAAGTTCGCGCCTTTCTTGCGCGGGATGCCCCAGCCCATTTTACCTAAACATTGTTTAGAGCTAAGTGTTAAAAAGGGGAGGTTCAACTTTACCTGGGGCATTGATACGCCTCCCCATGATATTGTAGGTACCGGCCCCTTTTATTTGGACCAGTATCGTCCCGGTGAGCGTTTAATATTTAAACGAAATCCGCATTATTGGAAAACCACGAATCAAGGAGATCGCCTGCCTTACCTGGATAAAATTATTTTTCTTATCATTGCTAATCCGGACACCGCTTTATTAAAATTTATTGATGGAGAATTAGACGCCGTAGGGGTCACGGGACAAGACTATCCTTTAATTAAACCCTTAGAAAAAAAGAGAAACTTTACGATTTATAATATGGGGCCAAATTTTGGCAGTAGTTTTCTGGTTTTCAATCAAAACCCCGGCCTTAACCCTCAAACGCATAAACCCTATATGGATCCACTCAAACGGTCATGGTTTGAAAATGTCCATTTTCGTCGGGCCGTGGCCCATGCCATCGATAAAAGCAAGATGATTCAAATTTTGTTTAATGAATTAGGCTACGCTCAGGATGGCCCCATGAGTCCTTCCAGCGGGCTTTTTTACAACCCTCAAGTCAGGCATTACGATTATGATTTAAATAAGGCCAGAAAAATTTTAGAACAGGGAGGCTTTGTCTATCGCCAGGGGGTTCTTTATGATTCACAGGAACATCGGGTGGAATTTAATATTGACACCAATGCCGGTGGAGAGCACGACGAGCGCATCCAGATGGCGTATATGATT
Source organism: Candidatus Omnitrophota bacterium (assembly GCA_023247575.1). Taxonomy (GTDB): domain Bacteria; phylum Omnitrophota; class Gorgyraeia; order Zapsychrales; family Fredricksoniimonadaceae; genus JACQCF01. The sequence continues at coordinate 19,089 of JAHFGE010000003.1, forward strand.
CGTTCGGATTTAGAAAAGCTGGGGATGAAGGTGAACTTTTTGACTGTCGAGTTTAATACCTTAGTGAGCAAATTGATGGCCAGTTATGATTGGGATGCGGTTGTTTTAGGATTGACCGGCGGGGTGGAGCCCCATTTTGGCAAGAATGTATGGGCTTCCTCAGGGCAGTTACATATGTGGAATCCTAAACAGCCACAGCCGGCCACCGCCTGGGAGAAGCGTCTGGATGAGATTTATGACCAGGGCGTGGAGGAGCTGGATGAAAATAAACGCAAAACGCTTTACGATGAATTTCAGGTGATTGCCGCCCAACAGCTGCCGATGATCTACACTGTTTTGGCAGCCGATATCTACGCCATACGTAACCGTTTCGGCAATTTAAAGCCCTCCGCCTACGCCGGGGCATTTCATAATATTGAAGAGATTTATGTCAAGGATCAAAGACGATGATTAAGTTTGCGCTTAAAAGATTCTGTATTGCTATTCTTCTTTTAATCGGCATGAGTTTCGTGACGTTTTGGCTCATGCATGCTACCCCCGGAAATTTTTTTGACAGCCTTAAACTCAATCCGCAGATCTCTCAGGAAACCATTAGCCGTTACGAAAAACTTTATGGGCTTAACGAACCTTTGCTAGTTCAGTATATTCATTGGCTCACCAATGTCTGCAAGGGAGAGTTTGGCTATTCCTTTTTTTACAATGTGCCGATATCGCATGTGATTTTAACTCGCCTGGGCAATACTTTTATTCTTTCCCTGGTTTCTTTTTTGTTCACCTGGGGGTTGGCTATTCCTTTAGGGATTTGGGCTGCCCTGCACCATAATCGTTTCATCGATCGATTATTGTCGATGTTTTCCTTCGCGGCTTTTTCAACCCCAGGATTTTTTCTAGCCATACTGCTTCTTTATATGGTCAGCCAGTGGGGCATCCTGCCTTTGGGAGGAATGCATAGCCCTGACTATGAAAGTTTTTCTTGGGGCACGAAACTAAAAGATTTGGGGGCGCATTTGGTCATTCCTACCCTTGTGCTTTCTTTGGCCTCCATCGCCAGCCTGCAGCGCATCATGCGCGGCAATATGCTGGCCGTTTTGCGGCAGCACTATATTACGGCAGCTCGGGCTAAGGGGCTGCCGGAACATCAGGTGATTTATCGTCATGCACTTAAGAATGCCTTTAACCCCATGGTGACCTTATTAGGATACGAGTTGTCAGGGCTTTTAAGCGGGGCGGCGCTTATTGAAATTGTTTGTTCATGGCCCGGCCTAGGGATGCTTACGTTGACCGCGGTTCGTTCCAAAGATGTGTATGTAGTGATGGCGAGTCTTTTACTGGGCAGTGCTTTGTTATTGATAGGCAATTTTATTGCCGATATTGCTTTAATGCGTTTGGATCCCAGGATTGCTGATGGAAAACAATAAACAAATTCATAAGTCGCAATGGTCGATTGCCATGCACAGTTTTCGCCGTCATCGATTGGCCTGCTTTTGTTTTTATGTGTTGGTGCTGTTATATGCCAGCGCCATTTTTGCCAACTTCTTGGCTCCATATCGATTTGATGATGAACATAGAGAGTATTCGTATTGCCCTTCCACATCCATAGAGTTTTTTTATCAAGGGGCTTTGCAATGGCCTTTCGTGTATGGCCGCCATCTTGACTTTGATAAGAACCACCAGCGTCACTATCCTATAGATACAACACAAAGATATCCCTTAAGATTTTTCCATCAAGGCCATCTATTCACCGTCGATGATCCAGGGCGAATATACTTATGGGGGGCTGATTCCCGGGGCAGGGATTTGTTCTCCCGTATCTTGCATGGAGGGCGGGTGTCGTTATCCATAGGTTTACTAGGAAGTTTGATCTCGTTTTCGCTGGGACTTCTTATCGGCGGTATGGCCGGATACTTTGGCGGATGGGTGGACAGCCTTTTGATGCGCTTATGCGAAATGTTTATGCTCGTTCCCGGGTTTTATTTGATGCTGGCCTTGCGTTCGGTCGTCCCTGAGAATTTTAACTCTTTGCAAATTTATCTGACGGTGGTGGTGATTCTTTCTTTAATCGGTTGGGCCTCACTGGCACGTATTATACGTGGTATGAGCTTGTCCTTAAGCAGGCGAGATTTCGTATTGGCAGCCAAAGCGCTGGGAGTTTCGGATTTAAGTATCATCATGAAGCATATCTTGCCGCATACGCTTTCTTATTCACTGGTTGCTATGATGCTGACGATCCCTTCCTATATTTTGGGTGAGGCGGGTTTAAGTTTTTTAGGCTTAGGGATTCAAGACCCTATACCCAGCTGGGGTAATATGCTCTCGGAAGCCATGGGCATTGTGCAAATTCAATTTGAGCCATGGATTATGATTTCCGGCATTTTTATTTTTATCACGGTTTTGTGTTTTAATATCATCGGCGATGCGTTAAGAGATGCGTTTGATCCGATGTTTAAATGAGCACATGAGTTACGGAACGTAGTGACGTAACTCATTAGTGTGAATTTATCCCGAGCGAAGCGAGGGATTACCTTATGAAAAGCCTGCTAGAAATCTCACATCTTACAGTTCAAGTCGGCACCAGGTTTTTGCTTGACGGCGTTTCTTTCCAAGTGCCGGAGTGGAAAATCACCGCCCTCGTCGGCGGATCTGGCAGCGGGAAAACCACCATCGCTTCCTCTATTTTGGGTCTATTGCCTTCGCCTTTAGAAATCACCCGAGGAGAGGTCATTTTTGAAAACAAAAATCTTTTATTGTTAGATCAAGAACAGATGCGGTTAATGCGGGGAGGCGTGATAGCCATGGTTTTCCAGGAGCCTTTGTGGGCTTTTGACCCTTTGATGACCATCGGCCAGCAGATGGATGAGGTCTTGGCCGCTCATACGGATGACAACCCCAAGGATCGTCGTCATAAGATATTCGCCTCCTTGAGCAAAGTGCAACTGCCCAGCACAATGGATATTTTTAACCGCTATCCACATCAGTTAAGCGGCGGCCAGCGCCAGAGAGCGATGATTGCCCAGGCCCTGGTCACTAACCCTAAAGTGATTATTGCTGATGAGCCCACTAGCAATTTGGATGTGACCTTGCAGGCTAAAATTATGGATTTATTTCGGCAGTTTAGAAAAGAAGGGATGACTCAGCTTTTGATATCTCATGATTTGGGTATGGTGGCTCATTTGGCCGATGAAGTCATCATTTTAAAAGAAGGCCGCGTGGTGGAATCGGGGCCAGTGAGTTTAGTCATGAAACAACCCAAACAGAAGTATACCCAGGCTTTAATGTCCCTCGTCCCTTAAGATTTTATTTGCCAGGTACTCGGGACTATGGTGAGGAAGAGTATAATTCTTTAGGTGACGAATCCATGGAGGCGTTTGTGTGATTTTGGAAATATCTCATTTAAAAAAATATTTTGGGTCAGTACACGCGGTGGATGATGTTACTTTTTCCGTTGTCGATGGAGAGAATCTTTGCATTATCGGCGAATCCGGGTCTGGTAAGTCGACCTTGGCTAAACTCATGATCGGATTATTAAAAGCGGACCAAGGGCAAATCCAAGGGGAGCGTAACCATATCCAAATGGTTTTCCAGGATCCCTGTAGTTCTTTGGATCCTTTATGGACCGTGCGTTCGATTTTAAGGGAAGCTTTTTATTGCCAGAAAATTTCAAGCGAGGCACAGCTTAAAGCTATGCAGGAGATTCTCCAGGCGGTGGGCTTGCCAGGGGATATCCTCAATCGTTTTCCCCATGAATTTAGCGGAGGGGAGCGCCAGCGTATTGCCATTGCCCGCGCGCTCTTGGCGAACCCTAAGATTTTAATTTTAGATGAAGCTGTTTCTTCGTTGGATATTCTCGTTCAAAAACAAATCATAGACTTACTTATGGATTTAAAGCGGGAATTCAACCTGACCTACATCTTTATTTCTCACAATTTAAGAATAGTCAAAAATTTTAGTGATAGAATAGCCGTGATGCGAGAAGGTAAAATGATTGAAATAGGTTTAGGCCAAGACATTTTTGACAGGCCTGGGGAACTTTATACTCAACAATTACTTAGCGCAGCTTTCGATTATCAAGTATGAAATTACGATTGAGTGATTGGTTCTGGCAAAGATTGAGTTATATCATCGGCATCATGTCCGTTGGCGTTGTTTTTGGCCTGCTGTCCTTTATGGCCAGCCTTGAAATCAAGGATTTGGACTTATGGCTGCATTTAAAAATGGGCCAATACATCAGCGAACACAAAGTTGTACCCGCCTTTGATGTTCTTTCCTGTACTATTGCCGGTAAACCCTGGGTCAATCATGAGTGGTTGTTCCAACTCATTGTTTACCACGTGTGGCGTCTATGGGATTTCAATGGGCTTATCCAAATGCAGATCGCGGTTGTTTTTGTGACGTTCCTGATACTTTTGTTGTTAGGATACAGCAAAGACCGCCAATGGTTGACCGCTTTTAGTTTGCTGCTTGTCCTTTTAGTGTACTCCACCCGTTTTACCATTCGTCCTGATATTTTCTCCCTTTTATTTTTTGTATCATTCATTTGGATTCTCGCGTGGTTTATTGATAGGCCGTGGTCAGTATGGGCCTTAGTTGTCATCCAGATTCTATGGAGCAACATGCATGGGTTTTTCTTTTTTGGGCCGCTGCTGGTTTTCGTGGCTATTATTTCGGAATTCTTGAAGCGTCAAGTCCCATTGCCCTGGCAGTGGAATAGTGTGGGACGCCTGAGAGACGAAGAATATCGCCGATTAAAGAAACTTTTACCTATACTTATAGGGGCCTGTTTTATTAATCCCATGACGTTTAAAGGCGCCTGGTATCCCATTGGAGTCTTGTTTGGTTTAGGCGGCTCATCGAAGATTTTCTTTTCGCATATCACGGAATTGCAAAAACCCATCACCGCCGCGACTCTCTGGAGCGTCCAAAACGGTTATTATAAGGCGATGATTATTTTATCCGTGGTTAGTTTTGTTTTCAATCGGCGCAAAATGGATATCAGCAGTGTGTTTGTCTGGATCATTTTTCTTTTATTCTCTCTGGTCGCCATCCGTAACATGGTTTTTTTCGCCATAGCTTCTTATTTAATATTTATGGCGAATGCGACTAGCGTCCAATGGCAGGAGACCATCCCTTTTGGATTCTCAAAGCCTCGATTTAAATACATCACAGGTATCTTATTAAAAGGTCTGTTGATTTTTTGGATTATGGATAATGGATTGAAGTTGGCGACCAATGGTTATTTTGATTTTGATACCTACCAGCGCAAAAGCGAATTCTGGGGCGTCTCCAAACGCTCCTTTCCTTACCATGCGGTGGATTTCCTGGTTAAGAATCAGATGAAAGGAAATTTTTTTAATGATTTCAATTCCGGTGCTTATTTGATCGGCCGCTGTTTTCCCGATATCAAAGTTTACATTGACGGCCGTACCGAGGAATATGGGGCCCGGTTTTTTGAGCATTATCAAAAAATTTGGCGTGACGGCGACAAAAAAATATTTTTGCAGGATGCAGCCCAATACAACATCACAGGGGCTTTTTTAAATAATAGTAATCAACAGGTGCCGGCCAAGGTGTTGAAGATGTTCTATCAGCTGCCGGATTGGAAAGTGGTTTATTTTGATGCTGATGCGATTATTCTTTTAAAGAATACAGCGGTAAACAAACCATGGATTGATCGTTTTGCCATCGATTTAAAAAAATGGAAACCTAAGAGCATGGATTTACAACGTCTGGGAACCAAGCGTATTGAGCCGCTGCCCTTTACCAACCGGGCCTATATGTTAGACACTTTAGGGCTCTATGATGGGGTCATCAGGGAAGTGGAAGAAGCGCTTAAAATATCCCCGG
>JAHFGE010000003.1:24939-66597 GCA_023247575.1 Candidatus Omnitrophota bacterium
TATAAACTTTTAGGTAAAGTTTATGGTTATAAAGGTAATCATCGTCGGGCTTTCGAATGTTTTCGTATCGCCACCATCTTAAGACCTTATGATACGCCAACACGTTTGAATTTGGCTTTTAGCTATGAAAATCTTAAAGATTTCAAAGGCGCCCAGGAGCAATATGGACGAGTACTTGAAATCGATCCGAAGAGTCCTAAAGCCTATTTTGGTTTGGCGCGCGCTTATGCTTTAGAGGGCCAAGAACAAAAAGCTTTGCAGGTACTGCATAAAGCCCAGCTGTTGGCCCCAGAGGATAAGGTTGATGTGCAAAAAATTCATGATATTATTGAAAAGAGAAAAATAGGGGCGATCAGTCATCGCCCCTACAAAAAAGGTAAAAAGTAATGAGGGATGTTCTAACTTTTATTCTAGCCGGCGGTAAGGGTGAGCGGTTGGATCCTCTGACAAGGGATCGTGCCAAACCCGCCGTGCCCTTTGGGGGCATTTACCGGATTGTGGATTTTGTCTTGTCCAATTGCGTCAACTCAGGTTTGCGACGGATTTTTTTGCTGACACAGTACAAATCGTTTTCCTTGCAACGGCATGTCCTGGAGGGCTGGAACATTTGTTCCGCCCAGTTAGGGGAATTCATTGATGTGGTGCCTGCTCAGCAACGCATTTCTACGGACTGGTATCGCGGGACGGCGGATGCCATTTACCAGAATCTTAATATGATTCAAGATTATGGTCCCAAGCTGGTTTTGATTTTAGCGGGAGACCATGTTTACAAGATGGATTACCGCAAAATGATTGAATATCATATCGACAAAGGCGCTGATATGACGGTCTCTTGTATTCAAATGCCTAAATCAGAATCAGTGCTTTTTGGTGTGGTGGAAGCAGATAAAAATAATAAAGTGACTGGTTTTCAGGAAAAACCGCAGACACCTAAAACCATTCCCTCTGATCCGCAGTCCATTTTCGCATCCATGGGAATTTACCTGTTTAATACGGACACCCTTTTTAATGAATTAAAAATGGATGCTGCCAGAGCTGATTCCGACCATGATTTCGGCAAAAATATCATTCCTCAGATGATCCAAAAAAAGTTAAAAGTGTTTGCCTATGATTTTGCTTTGGAGAACACTCACTCAACGTACTGGCGCGATATCGGGACGCGGGATGCCTATTATCAAGCCAATATGGACCTGTTGGGTGCGGAGCCTGAGTTTAATTTGTATGAAAAGAGCTGGCCGCTGCGGACCTATCATCAACAATATCCCCCCATTCGTGTGATGACCAAGGACAATCATCCGGGGACAGTGGTTGATTCACTTATTTCCGGCGGTTGTGTGATCGAAGGTGGAGAGGTCAATCGTTCCGTGGTCTCTTCTAATGTTTATATTAAAGACAAAGCTAAAGTTTCTCGTTCGGTACTGATGGAAGGAGTGATGGTCGGCGAAGGAGCACAGATTCAAAATGCCATCATCGATAAAGAAGTGGTGATCCCGCCGGGCACAAAAATCGGTTTTGATCCCCCAGAAGACCGCCAGCATTTTACTTTGACAACTTCTGGGATTGTTATTGTTGCGAAGAAGACTTCCTTATGATCATCCAGCCTAAAATCCGCGGGTTCATTTGCACGACGGCCCATCCCGTCGGCTGTGCCAGGCGCGTCCAGGACGAAATTGATTATGTGAAGGCGAAAGGCCCCATTGCTGGCGGCCCCAAGAAGGTTTTGGTGATTGGCGCTTCCAACGGCTATGGCTTAGCTTCCCGTATTACGGCGGCCTTTGGCTGCAGGGCTGCCACCATCGGCGTCTTTTTTGAAAAGGAATCCGATGGCAAGCGTACGGCCACCGCCGGATGGTATAACGCTGCCGCTTTTGAGGCCGCGGCTAAAAAAGCAGGTCTGTATTCTAAAAGTTTCAACGGCGATGCCTTCTCCGATGAGATGCGATCAAAAGTCTGTGAGGCCATTAAAAAAGACCTGGGGCAGGTCGACGGTGTTATTTACTCTTTGGCATCTCCGCGCCGGGTGGATCCCCAAACGGGTCAGCTTTATAAAAGTGTGCTTAAACCCAAAGGTGCGGCCTATACAAATAAAAGCATTGATTTTGAAACCAATCAGGTGACGACTGTTACCCTGGAAACAGCCACCCCGCAGGAGGTGGCTGAGGCTGTCAAAGTCATGGGGGGAGAAGACTGGCAGTTGTGGATTGAGGCTTTAATGAAGGGAAATCTTTTGTCTTCCCATGCTGTGACCGTAGCCTATTCTTACATTGGCCCGGCGGTGACAACACCTGTCTATCGTCATGGCACCATCGGTGCAGCTAAAGATCATCTGGAAGCTACCGCCCATCTGCTAGATGAACGTATGAAAAAAATTGGCGGCTGGGCCCTGGTTTCGGTCAACAAGGCTTTGGTCACCCAAAGCAGTTCCGCCATTCCGTTTATTCCTTTATATTTTGTGATTTTGATGAAAGTCATGAAGGCCAAAGGTCTGCATGAAGATTGCATTCACCAGATCTATCGGTTGTTTTCCCAGCGGCTTTACAATAACCGTCCATTTGATCAGATCCCCATGGATCAAAAGGGCCGCGTGCGCATTGATGACTGGGAAATGCGGCCTGATGTACAGGAGGAAGTGGAAAAAATCTGGTCGATGATCGGCGATGCCAATCTTCTGCAAGTCGCCGACGTCAAAGGCTATAATCAAGACTTCCTTAAATTGTTCGGCTTCGGTCTTGCCGGTGTGGACTATAGTGCTGACGTAAATCCTGAAGTGCCTATCCTATAACCTGGAGGATAGGCTATGACTCTCCAAATAAATTTTTCCTTCAACAATTTTCATGGTACCAGTATATCTATGCAACTGTTACGAAATTACATACAATAAAAGGAACTTTTTAGAAACTGATTTTGTCTAACTAACCGAGAAGACAGAAAGAGCATCGATGCAAGAAATTACGGAAGATGTCATAAGGCAGGCGGCGCAAGGGAACGTAGAGGCGTTTGAGACGGTTTATAAGGCTGCTTCCAGCTTTGTCTATAACGTGGCCTACCGGGTCATAGGAAAGAGAGAGGATGCCGAGGAAGTAACCCAGGAGGTTTTTTTAACGCTTCACCACAAATTAAAGGGATTCAGGTTTGAATCTTCTTTTAAAACATGGGTGTATCGGATAACGGTGAATCAGGCGATCAATATGGCCAAAAGAGAAGCTAAAACTAGAGATAAGATGACCAGTTATGATGAACAGCTGGAAGTCCCAGCTATCTCGGGGGGTGTGCAAGAAAACATCGAGCGGGAATATCACAATAAAATTATCGATGATTTGCTACAAGGTATTAATCCGGATCAAAGATCCTGTGTGGTTTTACGAAATATCGAAGGCTTAAGCTATGAAGAGATAGCCAAGACTTTAAAAATTAACATCAACACTGTTCGTTCGAGGTTAAAAAGGGCCAGAGAAAAACTTTTGGCTACAAGAAAGCAGATGAGTTATGGACAAGTGTAAAAAATTTAGAGATTTAATTCTGACTGATTATATCGACGCTCAGCTTGACGGAGTTTCAAAAGCGCAAGTGCAAGAGCATTTGCATCAGTGTGCGACCTGCCAGGCTTTTTTCTTGGAAGTAAAAAATAAGTTAATTGTTCCTTTTGAAAAGGCACCGCATCAACCAGTGCCGACTCACCTGTGGGGCATCATTGAAGAGAGAATTCGGCAGGGGCACTCCCGGGTCAGTGTAGTTGATTTCATCCGAGGCTGGATAGAAGGAATTACTTTCCCGCGGCTGGTACCGGCCCTGGCAAGCCTGATCATGGTCGTGTTTATTGGATCCACGGTCTTTGTAAACCAGCAAGTCAAGCAGGCCCAGGATTGGGAGGGAGGAACATATCTGGCTTATATTTTAAGTTCGACAGGAGTTTCTGTTCCTGTGAATAATCATGATTTAGGGACACCAATTGAACAATATTTTCTTTAACGTAAAATGTAGAGACGCAGCAATGCTGCGTCTCTACATTAAATAAACGGAGGACATATGAAAAGAATTCAACAATATATCTTGACGGTAGTTATCTGCAGTTTTATGGCTTTACCCCTCGTCTATGCTCAGAATGAGGGTGGTGCATCAGCGGGCCCCGCTGGAAGCGGGGTGGGACAACATGAGCATATGGGTAAAAAAATGCAGGAAATCTATGTTCAATTGAAATTAACGGATGATCAGAAGAAACAATTGGAAGCTAATAAACAAAAACAAAGGGAGCAGATGAAGTCGGTTTTTGAGCAAATGAAGACTCAAAGAGAAGCTTTGCACCAGGAATTAATGAAGACTGATTTGGATATGAATAAAATCAATAGTATTCAGACCCAAATTAAAACGCTTCAGTCACAGATGATTGATAATCGGCTAAATTCCATCCTTGAAGTAAGAAAAATTTTAACACCGGAACAATTCAAGAAGTTCATTTCATCAATGGAACAGCGCAAACATAAATGGGCTGACAAACGGGGGCATAAACCGTCGAAAGACAAAAATAAAAATGAAGAGGCTGAATAGAATTTTATGGGCATTGGTTATTGTTTTATCGCTTTGTTCAAGGAGCCATGCGCAAGAAAAATTGACATGGATTGACTGCTTGCGCCTGGCCTCTGAATATCATCCTGATTTGATATCGGCCAAAGAGGGCATTCGTCAATCACAGGACAATAAAGTTATTACGGCCCAAAGCTTATGGCCCCAGGCCAATACCAGTTTAAGCCTGACTCAAGCCAAATCTAACTCCACTTCAGCAAAATCCAATACTACGACCTATGCTTACGGCGTCTCAGGATCACAACTCTTATTCGATGGCTTTAAAACAATCAATAATGTTAATGCTTCCCGGGAGAACATCAAAGGCTCTCAATGGAATTTTCAATTTGTTTCTTCTCAAGTCCGTTTTCGTCTAAGAAATGCCTTCATTGATTTACTCAAAGCCCAGGAGCTTTTAAAGCTTACCAAAGAGATTTATGACATCCGCAAGCAGAATCTGGATTTGATTACCTTGCGTTATAATTCCGGCATGGAACATCAAGGAGCTCTGCTGACCGCCCAGGCCAACCTGGCTCAGGCGGAATTTGAAATCCATCAAGCCAATCGCGGCCTGGAAGTGGCCCAAAGGCAATTAGCCAAAGAATTGGGCATGAAACAATTTGAACCCATTGAGGTCGCTGGAGATTTCGATATCAGCAGGGATTATAAAGAGAAGCCCGATTTTGAAGGATTGGTCAATCTCAACCCGCAATTATTGAAAATTATGACCCAAATCAATGCTGCTACTTTTAGCGTGAAATCCAGCCAAGGGGATTTCTGGCCGTCGGTATCTTTGGTGGGAGGAGTTGATAAAAGCGCCAACCATTGGCCTCCTCCCGCAACAGATACCAATGTAGGATTGAAATTGACCTGGCCCCTTCTGGAAGGAGGCTCAAGGGCGGCTCAATTAGACCAGGCTAAAAGTGTAGTCCGTGACTTGCAAGCCCAGCAGCAAAGCCTTAAAGATAGTTTGGTACTTACTTTAGAGCAATCGTGGGCTGGTCTTAAAGATGCCATGGAGCAGGTGGGGGTAGAACAAAAATTTGTGCAGGCCTCCCAGGAGCGAGCTAAAATCGCCCAGCAACAATATTCGGTGGGGCTCCTTACTTATGATAACTGGACCATCATTGAAGATGGTTTAGTTACTACTAAAAAGACATTTTTAAATACTCAAGCCAATGCTTTGCTGGCAGAGACCAGCTGGATAGAGGCCCAAGGGAGGACATTAGAATATGCGAATTAAAAAATCTCTGGTCATTATTATCATCGTCGTCATTGGATCGGTTGGTTGGATGTTGTTAAAGAAAAAAACATCTTCCCAGGAGAGCGTCAAAATCGTTAATTCTCATTATGGAGATATACAAACCGTCATTACGACCACAGCTACTGTTCTTCCCGAAAATAGGCTGGAGGTCAAACCACCCGTCAATGGGCGTGTTGATAAAGTCTTGGTCCAGGAAGGTGGTATGGTTAAGGCCGGTCAGGTGTTAGCCTGGATGAGTTCCACAGATCGTGCCGCTCTTTTAGATTCGGCTCGGGGGCAGGGAGAACAGGAATATAAATACTGGCAAGATGTTTATAAGCCCATTGCACTGGTGGCGCCTATCAATGGGCAGGTCATCGTAGGTACGACTCAACCAGGTCAGACAATGACGACCAGCGATGCCGTCATTGTGCTTTCTGACCATTTGATTGTTCGTGCTCAAGTGGATGAGACAGACATAGGCAAAATTAAACTTCAACAGGCGGCTTCTGTTTCGCTGGATGCTTATCCTGATACTAAAATCAAAGTTGTCGTCGACCATATTTATTACGAATCTAAGACCGTTAATAACGTGACTATTTATGATGTGGATTTGTTACCGCAAGAAGTGCCATCATTTTTTCGTTCAGGAATGAATGCCAATGTAGATTTTATCGTGCAGAGCAAATCTCATGTTTTGCTTTTGCCCGTGGCCGCTGTCCATAAAAAGGGAGATCAAAATTTTGTCCTGCTGGCAGGCTCCAATCCCAATAAACCTGTTATGCAGGACATAGAGACAGGTATCAGTGATGACAAAAATATAGAAATCGTCAGTGGCTTAAAAGAAGACGATGAAGTGGTTATTAAAACTCAAAAATATAGTTTAAATAAATCAAGTACGGGTTCTAATCCTTTTATGCCATCGAGAAGCGGTGCCAGTAAGCCACCAGCGGGTTCAGCCAAAGGCGGTGGATAGTACATCTATGATTGAATTAAAGAACATAAGTAAAACTTATTATATCGGGACCCTGGAAGTGCCGGCGGTACGCGATGTGTCGTTGACCATGAATACCGGAGAATTTGTGGCTATTATGGGGGCTTCGGGTTCAGGTAAATCCACACTCATGCATATGTTGGGGCTTTTGGATAGGCCTGATTCCGGAAGTTATACATTAGCCGGTTACGATGTCACTAAACTTACCGACGAGCAGATGGCCTTGGTACGCAATCGCTTCATTGGTTTTGTCTTTCAACAATTTCACCTTTTACCGCGCATGACGGCTTTAGAAAACGCAGCCTTACCTTTAGTGTATGCGGGCATTCATAGTTTAGATCAATCCAAGGAAAAATTACACGCCGTAGGCCTGGGGGACAGAATTGGGCATAAACCTAATGAACTTTCCGGCGGCCAACAGCAAAGAGTGGCTATTGCCCGTGCTTTGGTTAATGACCCCGTGCTTTTGATGGCGGATGAACCGACAGGTAATCTGGACAGTAAAAGCAAAGAAGAGATCGTGACGATCTTGAAGAAACTTAATGACGAAGGTAAAACCGTGGTCATGGTGACTCATGAAAAAGACATGGCCTCTCATGCCAAACGCATCATTCAAATGCGAGATGGCGTAATTATTTCAGATGAATATAATTCCACCGTACGGGGACAGTTGAATTCAACTGTCCCCATTAATGATTGGAGTTTTATAAATAAAACTATTTCTTCTTGGCAGGATATGGGTAAATGGCTGGATTCTCTTAAGCAGGCTATCAACGCTATGCTTTCCCATAAACTACGTTCTTTACTTTCTATTTTGGGAATTTTGATCGGAGTCGCAGCCGTTATCGCTATGTTGGCTTTGGGACAAGGAGCACAAGATTCTATCCAGGCGCAATTAGCTTCCTTAGGATCTAATCTGTTGATGGTGCGTCCTGGAAACATACGTACAGGCGGCGTTTCTTTAGGGGCTGGGACAGTCACTCGTATGACTTTTGCAGATGTGGCGGCTGTTCGTCAAATATCCGGGGTCCGAAGAGTCAGCGGCGCGGTTTCCGGAAGGGTGCAAGTCGTTGCTGGAAGTAAAAATTGGAATACAGAAGTAGATGGCGTAGATGTGGATTATGGACTTATGCGCGCCTCGATGCCTGACATCGGACGGTTTTTTAACGCACAGGAAGTCACAGGTTGCGCTAAGGTCGCACTTTTAGGGCCAACGGTGGCCCAACAGCTCTTTGGAGATAAGAATCCTGTCGGAGAAGAAATTAAAATTAATTTAGTCAATTTTAAAGTTATTGGTATTCTGCCCCCTAAAGGTGCTAGCGGCGGCTGGCGTGACCAGGATGATGTGATCGTTGCTCCCATTACAACGACCATGTATCGTCTTTTAGGCAAACAGTATATTGATTCGCTTTATGTAGAAGGGGCTTCTACGGATGTACTCGATAACATTCAAAATAATATTGTAGAATTGTTAGCTAAACGGCATCGTATCAATAGTAAAGAGGCCAATGATGCTTTTCAGGTACGCAATATGTCAGACATTAAGGCTACTTTAGAATCAACCACCAAAACCATGTCTATGCTTTTGGGCTCTATTGCGGCCATATCGCTTTTGGTCGGCGGTATTGGCATCATGAATATTATGCTGGTTTCTGTGACCGAGAGAACTAGAGAAATCGGCCTGCGCAAAGCGATCGGGGCCAATCGTCAGGATATTATGCTTCAGTTTTTGATTGAAGCGGTCATGCTATCGCTGATTGGCGGCCTGGCAGGTGTTGTTTTAGGTTCAGGAGTTTCTTTTTTGCTGACTCTTTTTGCAGGCTGGGCAGTGAAAGTTTCTTTATTTTCTATCATTTTATCGACGGTATTTTCATTGGCTGTGGGATTAATTTTTGGATTATGGCCTGCCTATCAAGCTTCTTTGCTTAATCCCATCGAAGCTTTGCGGTACGAATAATCTTTTAAGGATGGTCCTCATTTAACTCTTGCCTTAGGCTGTTTTACTCATACAATTGATTAAATAGAATCGGAGGATGATATGGTCAAAATGAATGTAGTTTATGAAGGGAATTTAAGGTGCCGTATGACGCATGAGCCATCGGGTTCTGTCATTTTAACAGATGCGCCTAAGGACAATATGGGTAAAGGCGAGGCCTTCTCTCCGACGGATTTAACGGCCGCCGCTTTGGCCTCTTGCATGATGACCGTCATGGGGATCGTGGCCAATCGCCACCATATTGACCTTAAAGGCACCCGGCTGGACACAACCAAAGAAATGGTAACGGCTCCTGTACGTAGGATCGGCGTTATCCGTGTGGATTTTCACATGCCCAAGGGAATTTCCGTCGATAAACGCGGCTTATTGGAGAATGCTGCACACACTTGTCCGGTGCATAAAAGTCTGCATCCGGATGTACAGATACCTGTTCAATTTCATTATCCTGATTAGGTTTTATGAATATCTTACGCTCCATCGGTCGCGCCTTGCGCTATCGCAATTACCGTCTGTTTTTTGCTGGTCAAAGTATATCACTGATTGGTACCTGGCTTCAACAAACAGCCTTACCATGGTTAGTGTACCGCCTCACCTCGTCGGTCTTCTTACTAGGCGTGGTAGGCTTTTTAAGCCAGATTCCCGCCTTTTTACTAACACCCTTTGCCGGAGTGTTCATTGATCGTATGGATCGCCGACACATGCTGTTGATAACTCAGACAACATCGATGCTTCAGGCGCTTCTGTTATGGTTATTGTTAGTAAGCCACCATATGAGTGTGCCAGCGGTTCTCATACTTTCTTTAGTTTTAGGGATTATTAATGCTTTCGATATCCCCGCCCGTCAATCATTTGTGGTTGACATGATTGAAAATAAAGAAGATTTGGGTAACGCCATTGCGCTTAATTCCTCCATGGTGCATGCGGCGCGTTTAATTGGGCCGACGCTGGCAGGGATTATTATCGGCCTTGCTGGGGAAGCCAGCTGTTTTTTGCTCAACTCTCTAAGTTTTTTAGCTGTCATTGCTTCTTTATTAAAAATGAACACTCAACCTCGCCCTGTTGCTGTCTCTCAAACCAGTATCTGGAATGGCGTCAAAGAAGGGGTCTCATACGTTAGGGGACATATCCCCATGCGAGCTATTTTGTTTCTGATAGCTACTGTCAGTTTAACAGGGATGCCTTATATGATATTTATGCCGGTATACGCTAAAGATATTTTTCATGGGACTTCCTATACATTAGGTTTTTTGATAGGTGCCTCAGGTTTGGGTGCATTGGCAGGAGCTATGTACCTGGCTTCTCGTCAAGGGATTCAAGGCTTTAGTCGCATTATTGCCGGTGCGTCGAGTTTGTTTGGACTTGGACTTATGGCTTTTGCGATTTCGCAAACCTTATGGCTTTCCTGGGGCTGTATGGTGTTAGTAGGATTCGGCATGATGGTTCAATTTGCCGCTACTAACACAGTACTGCAAACGCTAGTCCAGGATGCTAAACGGGGACGGGTGATGAGTCTTTACACGGTCTGTTTTATGGGCATGACACCTGTGGGAAGTTTTATAGAAGGGTGGATGGCGCATCACCTTGGGGTGCCCTTGACTATTTTTGTGGGCGGTTTAGTATGTCTGCTGGCCTCTTTGAGTTTCGCCAGAAACCTACCTTCTTTACGCAAAGCGATGCAACGTTATAGAGAGAAAATTCCTACCGTCACAGATCCTGCCAGTTCCTAATTTCAGAACCCCAGGGTGGGGAAGGTTATTAAAATATGCTATCCTTAAAGAGAGGGGAGAGTGTGAGCATTTTTTTGAAAAGTTTACTTTAAGCTTAAAGGAAATGCTGTAAAATAAAACAACTATGAATTGGAAAATTTCCAAAGGATTTAGTCTCCCTGAGCTGTTATTGGTAGCCGCCCTTTTAGGCTATACCTTGTCGGTTGTATTATTGACTTTTTTTAGCGGTACCAGGCTTAACGAGGAGAGCCGTAATTTAATTTCAGCAACCACCCATGCCGAATTTGTCATGGAAAGCATTAAAAACAGTACCTTTTCCAGCCTTGTAACATACATCAACGGTGGCATGTGGACATGGAATACAGTGACAATAACCAGTAACGGGTTAACGGCCTTAAATAGTGAAAACATCACTACAACTTCCAGCGGAACCAATCCGGTGGACGTGACCGTAACTGTTACTTGGAATGATACCCAAGGAAGGAGCCGATCAAAGATTTTAAGGACTTTGATCTCAAGATGATCACAATAGCACAAAACACCAGAGGCTACACCTTTGTAGAAGCTTTAATCAGCGTACTCCTACTTTCTGTCATTTTGTTGGGAGTTCACGGTGTTTTGCTAACCGGCAACACGGTTTTCACCAAAGATTCCACTTTGCTCGATATGGAACAGCAGACCAGAAACGCTATGGATCGCATGGTCAGGGAAGTCCGCCAGGCATCATCGCAGAACATCATTACCAATTATAACGGTACGACCAATGATTATATTCAATTTTTTACCCCTACGGCACCCACACCTAATGGACTTCAATATTATTTAAGTGGGACGAATTTGGTAAGGGTCAATAATTCGGGAGTAGCCAAAAATGTAGCCAGCAATATCGGTCTTTTAAAATTGAGTTTAACAGGATCGCTCTTACAAATCCAGGCAACGGCCCAAAAAACGATGTATTCGGTAACCATTTCTTTCCCCCTTACAGAGAGAGTGAGGTTAAGAAATGAATAAATGGATCCAAACCCTTCGACTCTCTCCTCACTTCGCTCGTCGTTCGCTCAGGGTGGTTCGACTCTGCAATCCAATGGTGAGCGAGCGGAGCGAGTCGAACCATAGGGGCTCCATAGTTTTCGCATTTTTACTTATTCTTGTTTTATCTGGTTTAAGTGCAGCTATTCTTTTAAAGAGTGTAAATGAAAGTCGGGTAGCCAATCGGATGGCTAACTCATCCGCAGCCCTGTGGGCCGCTGAAGCCGGCGTACAAAAAGTCCTATGGGAATATAATTACAATAACTGCCGGGATATGATTCAGCAATCTTCAGGCATTGCCTGTACTGATTGTACTTGTGGTAGTGTGACTAAGTCCCTGGCAGGGACGCTGACTGGCTACGCTGATTATGACGTAACATTCAATAGTGCCAATACCACACTTCAATCGGTTGGCTCAGTGCCAAGCCGCAGTGCTGCTAATCTGATTCAGCGCCGGGTTCAGGTCACTGTCGGCAGGCCGCCAACTTTTGGCAATGGAATTTTTGCACAGGGACAGGTCTGGTTGTCTAATAATGCCTTGATTGATTCCTATAACTCGAGCAATGGTCCCTATGGGGGTTCCAATATTCTTCATAATGGTAATATTGGTACCAATGGAACAGGTTCAGGCATAATAAACCTTAGTAATAATGTCACGGTGGATGGTAATCTCAGTACAGGTCCTGGTGGCACGGTCACAAAAGGGAATAATGTAACTGTCACAGGTACGACCACCAGCAATAACAGTGTTGCCCTTCCAGCGGTAGTTGTGCCATCGACTTTAACTGGTTTATCTAGTGGAGGAACATTAAGTATTGCTAATAATGGTTCTCAGACACTTAATGCCGGTAATTATAAATATACAAATATCAGTATGGCTAATAATGCAACACTTAATATTAATGGCAATGTAAGCATTTATTTAACGGGTGCCACTGATTTGACCGCCAGCAATAATGTTGCTATTAATGTTACTAATGGATCAACCTTGACTATTTATCTTGATGGGACACTTAGTGTTAACAATAATGCTGCGATTAATAATGTTTCCCGACTTCCATCCAATCTTCAAATTTATAGTACTTATACGGGATCTAATGGTATCAGCATCGGTAATAACGCCACTACTTATGCGGCCGTCTATGCGCCTACGACGGATGTTAATATGAGCAATAACGATAGTCTCTATGGGGCGGTAGTGGGTAAAACAGTAACATTAAATAATAATGCGGCCATTCATTATGATCAAGTTTTGGCAACGGTGGCTAACCCTTTCCAAAATGCCATTACCAGCAATTGGCAAGAATATTAATTTAGGGAAATAGCATGGACATTGTTTTTATAGGATTAATCATTTTTCTTATGGTTTTATCGCTAGGCTTCATCACTTTATGCGGCAAGGTATAAGGGGGTGTGTTTATGTTAGCTATTTACTGGGTTGGAGGTATTGTTTCGGTTGCCTTGTTTGCGTATCTTTTAATTGCATTTTTTAAACCGGAGATTTTTTAGTTATGAGCCATAACGATTTTATTCAAATGGGTATTTATCTTGTAGTGTTACTTTTGGCCGTCAAGCCATTAGGAATTTATATGGCGTATGTTTATGAAGGCAAACCAGCTGGTCTGAACATATGGTTGAGTGGTCTGGAACGGTGGATTTATCGCATCTGCGGAGTCAAACCGGAAAAGGGCATGACCTGGAAAGAATATGCCATTGCTCTTTTGGTGTTTAATATATTAGGTATTCTGATGGTTTATGCTATTCAGCGTCTTCAGGCCTTCTTACCTTTAAATCCCATGGCCATGGCAGCTGTATCACCGGACTCTTCCTTTAATACGGCAGTCAGTTTCGCTACCAACACCAACTGGCAGGGTTATAGCGGTGAAAGCACGACGAGTTACTTAACGCAGATGTTGGCCTTGGCCAAACAAAATTTTTCATCCGCAGCAACGGGAATGGCTGTTCTGGCTGCTTTGATCAGAGGATTTATTCAAAAGCAGATGAATACCATTGGTAATTTCTGGGTCGATTTGGTAAGAACTGTTCTTTATATTCTACTGCCTCTGTCGATTATCTTTGCGCTGATTCTCGTATCTCAAGGGGTACCGCAAACCTTTAGTCCTAGCGCAAAAGCTACCTTGGTTCAAGCAACGAAAGATTCAAATGGGAAACCAATGACCGAGCAGGATATAGCGCTAGGTCCCGTGGCTTCCCAGATAGCCATCAAGCAATTGGGAACCAATGGAGGTGGATATTACAATGCTAATTCCGCCCATCCGTATGAAAATTCAACGCCTTTATCGAATTTTTTAGAAATGATCGCCATACTTTTGATTCCAGCAGCACTATGTTATACCTTTGGGGTTATGGTCAGAGATCGTCGCCAGGGTTGGGCTCTTCTGGCGGCCATGTTAGTTATTTTTATTCCTTGTCTTTGGGCTTCTATCACCATTGAACAGAAAGGGAATCCTCTCTTCGATAAACTCGGTGTTGACCAAAGGGCAACAGCCTATCAGCCGGGTGGCAATATGGAAGGCAAGGAGGCCCGTTTTGGCGTTGTTTCTTCTGCTATTTGGTCTGTGGCCACCACCTCGGCTTCTAATGGTTCGGTTAATTCTATGCATGATTCATATATGCCTTTAGGTGGTTTGATTCCGATGTGGCTTATTCAGCTTGGGGAAGTCATTTTTGGAGGTGTTGGTTCAGGCCTTTATGGAATGATCGCTTTTGTGATTGTGGCAGTTTTCGTGGCTGGTCTTATGATCGGCCGCACGCCGGAATATTTAGGGAAGAAGATTGAGGCCTTTGAAATGAAAATGGCGTCTTTGATGGCTTTGATCCCACATATTTTTGTCCTTATACCAACGGCTATCGCTGTACTTACAGTCGCAGGCAAAGCAGGGATTTCAAACCCAGGGCCACATGGTTTCAGTGAAATCCTTTATGGGTTTTCCTCGGCAGGCAATAATAATGGCAGTGCATTTGCGGGCTTAAATGCCAATACGGTTTTTTATAATACTGCTTTAGGGGTATCCATGTTTTTTGCACGTTATTGGCTTATGATTCCGGCCTTAGCCATCGCGGGGTCTTTATCGGCAAAAAAAATTGTGCCAACAACTCAAGGAACCCTGCCCACTCATACGCCACTTTTTGTATTTTTTCTGGCGATGGTTATTTTAATTGTTGGAGCATTGGCCTTTTTCCCGGCTTTGGCGTTGGGGCCAATGGTGGAACATTTAATCCTTCGATCCTTCGATTTTACTCAGGATCAAACACTGAGCATAGTCGAATGTGTTCGATTACACTCAGGATTAACCCTGAGCGAAGTCGAAGGGTTAATGATATGAAAAAAATATCCCGCACAACCTCATCATTGTTCGATCCTTCTATCGTGGTGCCAGCCATTATTGAGTCATTGAAGAAATTAGACCCCAGGCATCAAATCAGGAATCCTGTTATGTTTGTGGTCTGGGTGGGAAGTCTGTTGACGACGGGATTGTATGTGCAGGCACTTTGTGGTCATGGAGAGGCACCGGCTGGTTTTATTCTGGCGGTTGCCTTATGGCTGTGGTTTACCATTATTTTTGCTAACTTTGCAGAAAGCATGGCCGAAGGTCGGGGCAAGGCCCAGGCAGAGAGTTTACGCAAAGCCCGCAAAGATACTCCTGCCAAGAAACTATCCAACCTCAAATATGGTTCTGATTATACTACCGTTTCAGCCACAACTTTGCGTAAAGACGATATTGTCCTGGTGGAACGAGGTGATTTTATTCCTATGGATGGAGAAGTCATGGAAGGGGTGGCTTCCGTTGATGAAAGTGCCATTACCGGAGAAAGCGCGCCGGTCATCCGCGAAAGTGGTGGCGACCGCTGTGCTGTCACCGGCGGTACACGAGTACTTTCCGACTGGCTAATAGTCCGCATTACCTCAAACCCCGGAGAAACATTCCTTGATCATATGATTGCGATGGTGGAAGGTGCCAAGAGGCAAAAAACTCCTAATGAAATCGCTTTAAGTATTTTACTGATTGTTTTTACAATTATCTTTTTATTGGTTACCGTCACTTTGTTACCTTTTTCGATTTTTAGTGTAGGTGTGGCCGGGCATGGTCAGGTCATTACCGTGACTGTATTGGTGGCCCTGCTTGTCTGCCTTATTCCGACTACGATCGGCGGATTACTGCCAGCCATTGGGATCGCTGGAATGGACCGCATGATACAGACTAATGTGATCGCTACCTCCGGCCGAGCGGTGGAGGCAGCGGGAGACGTGGATGTTCTATTGTTGGATAAAACCGGAACCATCACTTTGGGTAACCGGCAGGCGGTTGAATTTATACCTGTATCGGGAATAAATATGGAAACATTTGTCGATGCCGTGCAGCTGGCCTCTTTGTCTGATGAAACCCCGGAAGGAAGAAGCATTGTTGTTTTGGCCAAAGCGAAACACGGGATCAGGGAGCGGCATATTCAGGACATCAATGCTAAATTTATCCCTTTTACAGCCCAGACCAAAATGAGCGGAGTGGACTTGGGAGATGGCCGGCAAATTAGAAAAGGGGCCGTGGATGCCATTGATAGTTATGTTAGAAAATTGGGAGGTATATTTCCTGAATCTCTGAAATCTATCGTGGAGACCATATCCAAAAGTGGCGGTACTCCTTTAGCGGTCGCTGAAAATAATCGTATCCTGGGTATTGTTCAATTAAAAGATATTGTCAAAGGGGGGATTAAAGAACGGTTTGCTGAATTACGTCGTATGGGTATTAAGACGGTGATGATTACTGGCGACAATCCTTTGACGGCAGCGGCCATTGCGGCAGAGTCAGGGATGGATGACTTTTTAGCCCAGGCCACCCCTGAGACTAAACTGAAATTTATTCGCGAGATGCAAACAGGTGGTCGGCTGGTGGCTATGACAGGAGATGGGACCAATGACGCGCCGGCCTTGGCCCAAGCAGATGTAGCGGTGGCGATGAACACGGGAACGCAGGCGGCTAAAGAGGCCGGCAATATGGTCGACCTTGATTCCAATCCAACCAAACTGATCGAAGTGGTCAAAATTGGTAAACAACTGCTCATTACCCGTGGTTCTTTGACGACATTTAGTATTGCCAATGATGTGTCCAAATATTTTGCTATTATCCCGGCGGCATTTGTAGGGACTTACCCGGTACTGGGAGCGCTTAATATCATGCATCTGGCAACCCCGCAAAGTGCCATTTTATCGGCAGTGATTTTTAATGCCCTGATTATTATAGCTTTGATTCCATTGTCTTTGTTTGGCGTACCCTACAGGGCTGTAGCTGCCAGCCGCCTGTTAAGGGATAATTTGCTCATTTATGGGGTGGGTGGAATCATCGCGCCGTTTGCGGGGATTAAATTGATTGATATGATTTTGGTGGGGTTAAAATTAACATCGGGGGGATCATAAAATGTTATTTGCGCAAATCAGACCCGCTATACTTTCTTTTATCCTGCTAACAATAGTCACCGGCATTCTTTATCCGCTTCTGGTGACCGGGATTGCTCAAACTGTTTTTCATAAACAGGCCGAAGGCAGTTTAATTGTCCAAGATGGAAAAGTACTTGGCTCATCACTGATCGGACAAAATTTTGATGATCCAAAATATTTTTGGGGACGTATCTCTGCCACCTCACCAGTATACAATGCTTCTTCCTCTACGGGTTCTAACCTGGGGCCATTAAATCCTGCTCTTATGGATGAAGTTAAAGGGCGAATCTCTGCTCTTAAAGCAGCAGATCCCAATAATACCAACCTCATACCTGTAGATCTGGTGACCTCTTCTGGTAGTGGATTGGATCCTCACATCAGTTTAGCCGCCGCTTATTACCAAATCCCCCGCATTGCCCGTGTTAGAGGTTTACGACAGGAACAAATCAAGACAATTGTTGGCCAGCACACTCACGGCCGCCTTTTATGGGTATTGGGAGAACCAGTGATCAATGTGCTGGAGCTTAATCTGGCGTTGGATGGGCTCCATTCCTAGCCGCAGCCAAGACTTTAACACCCGACAAACTACTACGACAACTACGACAAATGAGGGGGGGGGGGGGGGGGGTTCAAACAACTATTCTCGGTAGGGATAACATGCGTCCCCAAGGCGTTCCTATACTGAAGATTAAATTTACAGGAAAGGTTCTATCTACAAAATCGAAGAAAACCGAAGATGATATTATTTCGAAAATAGAAAGATTTATGGAAGTTGATTTAATTGAGAGTATGAAATCCGTTACAGACTACTACCAGGGAAACCGCGAAGAAGCAAAGGTCGAAATGACATGGTATCTTTTTGATCTGTTATTTGAGATATTTAAAGTGGATGGAATCGGAGGATTAAATTCAGCTTGGTTTACGATCAAGCATTCTGGCTCTATACGATCAATCGAAGATACAGCGATGAATGCTTCGCAAGAACCATTTGGTACTGTAATTGCTCAAGGACATACAGAGACACGTCGCCAAGGCGGTATCGACTTGACCGCCAACAAAACGCCTTTGGAAATTAAATATGGTAGCCCTTCGACTCGCCCTGACGGGCTCGCTCAGGGTGAACCTTTCAGGTTCAACCCCGCCATGTCCGCCACCCCATCAAATCGGGGTGGCGAGACCTCGCCAGGCCTTGAGCCTGGCGGGCTCCAGCAGTTGCAGAATGCCCCTGGTTTTGTGCCGGTGATTATTAATATTCAGGAGATGACAAATTTAAGTGAATTTCTTGGCCTGCCGAAAGAAAATCGTACGGTACTCACAACAAGCAGCTAGGAAAGTCTTGACGGATAAAATTAATGATGTTACATATAATGTAGTTTGAATAAGATAATAAGGGAGCGTGATGGCCAATTTTATTGATTTTGAATGGGATCCTGTTAAAGCCAGAGCAAATTACAAGAAGCATGGAGTATCATTTGAACGAGCAGCGACCGTATTTAATGATCCAAGAGCAATTACTATTTATGATGATGAACATAGCACTGTGGAAGAAAGGTGGATTACCTTAGGATTGGATTACAGTGGTGGATTAACTGTGGTTTCTCATACGTATGCACGGGAAAGTGATCAGACGGTTAGAATAAGGATTATCTCGGCGAGAAAAGCAACGAAATTTGAAATTAAACAGTACAGGGAGATATAAGATATGAAAAAAGAATACGACTTTTCAAATGGGACAAGAGGCAAATTTTATAAGAAAGGCATCCAATTAAGGTTACCTATTTATTTAGATTTAGATTTACAACATAAGCTTGAATCGATGGCCAGTAAACGTCATAAGGCTTTGAATGAAATGGTATCCAACCTTTTGCGTAAAGAAATTCAGTTGGTAAGCAATTAGTAGGAAAATTAATCCTAATCTCTGTCAGAATTAAATGAAAACCACCGTCGATTTCCAAAAAGAGCGTTTAAAAAACGCCGGTACCGCCGTTGGCGGGATCGGCGTTATTAATTTAGGTTGCGCCCGCAATCTGGTCGATGCCCAGATGATGCTTGGCCGTTTAAAGAAGAACGGCCATCGCATTGTGGAGGTTGATCAGGCGGAGGTGGTCATCGTCAATACCTGCTCATTTATCGAGGATGCCCGCCAGGAATCGGTGGACACCATTTTGGACGTTATCGAACTTAAAAAACAAGGCAAAATCCAAAGAATAGTGGTGGCCGGCTGCCTGGCCCAGCGCTATGGCATGGAATTGGCCAAAGAGTTTAAAGAAGTTGATGCCTTCGTCGGTACTCCGACCTTAAATCGGCAGGACAATCCTGCGCAAATTCAATTGACCCCTAGGCATTTTGCTTATGTAAAAATCTGCGAAAGCTGTTTTAACGCTTGTTCATTTTGCGCTATCCCTAAAATCAAGGGTAAATTTATTTCCCGCACCATGGAATCGATAGTCAAACAAGTGCAAGTCTTGGATGCGAAAGGTGTCAAA
The DNA here is from genome assembly GCA_023247575.1 of Candidatus Omnitrophota bacterium. Lineage (GTDB taxonomy): Bacteria > Omnitrophota > Gorgyraeia > Zapsychrales > Fredricksoniimonadaceae > JACQCF01. Next base: position 44,430 of record JAHFGE010000003.1, read on the forward strand.
GAAATCAACATCATTGGCCAAGACATCACCGCTTATGGAATGGATATTTATCGGCGCAAAGCTTTAGCCGAGTTACTCAAAGAACTGGTGAAGGTAACCAAGAATATTGGGTGGATTCGGCTTTTATACGCTTTTCCCGCCCATGTCACCGACGAGCTGATTGAAACAATTGCCGCTCAGGAGAAAATTTGTTCCTATATCGATATGCCCTTACAGCATATTAGTGATCACATTTTAAAGGAGCAGAATCGCAATATTACGACGGCGCAGACCTTTGACTTGATGCACAAAATCCGTCAAGCCATACCTCAGGGTTTCTTACGTACTACTTATATTGTGGGCTTGCCCGGAGAAACCGAAGAAGATTTCCAACAGTTAAGAGATTTTAACCGTCAAATGCGTTTTGAACGGGTGGGAGTGTTTATTTATTCTAAGGAAGAGGGGACAGCGGCCGCCACTATGCCGGGCCAAGTGCCTGAAAAAATTAAAAAGCAGCGTTTGGATTTACTCATGCGGGACCAGCAGGAGATTTCCAAAGAAATCCAACAGTCGTTGGTGGGACGTAAATTAAAGGTATTGATTGAGGAAGAGGAAAAAAATGGTGACTTCGCCACCAAAGTTACATATATAGGGCGTAGTCAGTACGATGCTCCGGATGTAGATGGGTTAGTGTACGTACGCTCTTCTAAAGTTTTAAAGCCGGGGGATTTTGTGGACGTCTCTATTACTGACGCCTATGAATATGATTTAGCAGGGATAGCTTTATGATTTGGCCCAATATATTGACAGTTTCGCGGATCGGATTTGCAGTGCTCTTGGTCTTTTTGCTGCTGCAAAATTCTCTGACGGGGAATATTTTGGCGATCATCGTGTTTACGCTAGCTTCTTTAACTGACTTTTACGACGGATATTTGGCTAAAAAAAAGAGCACTATCAGCGATTTTGGTAAAATTATGGACCCTATTGCCGATAAAATTCTCATGTTATCGGTTTTTTTTGTGCTGGTGCACCTCGGCATGGTGGCGCTTTGGATGGTCATTTTGATTGCTGCTCGTGAAATACTGGTTACCTTGGATCGTCTTTGGTGCACGTGCAGGGGGCAGGTTTTAGCTGCTGAAATGGCCGGTAAGATTAAAACCGTTTTTCAGATAATCACCGTCAGCTTGATTTTATTGTATTTGATATTGGACCAAGCGGCCTTTGCTAATAGTTGGTTTTATCAAATCCAAAAATTTTATCTTGGTTGGATTAATGTGTTTATGGTTATTACGGTATTGGTAACGGTAGTGAGCGGCGTAGCGTATTTTCAAAACCGCCTTAAGAGGCTTTCTTCATGAAGTTCTGGGCGATTTTTTTAGCGACGTTCGGTGGAGTTGGATATTGCCCTGTTGCTCCTGGAACGGCGGCCACCGCCGCAGGAATCGTGGTGGCGTTGATTTGTCAGGGCTCTCTTTTTCTTTATAGTGCGGTCACCGCAGTACTTTTTGTAGTGGGGGTACCTGCCTGCACTTATATGGAAAAGTTACTTGGGGTTAAAGATCCAGGCATGGCCTGTATTGATGAGGTGGTGGGAGTGCTCATTGCCCTTTGGAATCTGCCTTTGACCTGGCCGGTGCTAATCAGCGGATTTTTCTTGTTTCGGGCCTTGGATATGTTTAAAATATACCCTATTAATCGTTTAGAAGCCATTAGTGGTGGTATGGGTATTATGCTTGATGATGAGATGGCTGGGCGTTATACGAACATAATCCTGCGTTTGGCATTAGGCTATGCAGGAATTTTTTAACGTAGGGGCGATGCTTGTCATCGCCCGAAATATTGGGCGAACATGAGGTTCGTCCCTACTATGATTTAACAAGGAGGTAGTTAGATGGATACATCAAATCCGACATTAAATGGCGGGATTTTCGCCAAAGCCAGAGCCGCGGTTGGTTCTGGTGGGACCATGACTGTTCAGGGAACAGTTAACAAAACGTTTATCCTGTTTGCGGTATTGTTATTGACCGCTGGCTGGAGCTGGAGCAATGCGTTTAGTCCAGAAAGAGCGCCACTAGTAGGCATTAGCCTTCTCGTTGGCTTGTTCGCTGGGCTGGTGTTGTGCTTTGCCACAGCGTTTAAGCCCAACTGGTCACCAGTGACAGCACCTTTGTATGCGGCCTGTGAAGGTGTGGTTTTGGGATCTATTTCCGTTTATTTTGAACGTTCTTATCCTGGTATTGTTGTTCAGGCCGTGGGATTAACCTTTGCGACGATGTTTGCCATGCTCATGGCTTATCGTACCGGCTGGATTCAAGCCACCGAGGGTTTCCGCCGTGGTTTAATGATTGCCATGATTGCCTTAATGGTTTTTTACGGCATTATATGGATTACCAGTTTGTTTGGTGTGCATCCGCCCAGCTTTATTAATGGCGGCGGCGCATTAGGAATTGGTTTTAGCCTTTTTGTAGTGGGATTGGCGGCGCTCAATTTGATTTTGGATTTTGATTTTATTGAACGCGCTTCTCAGGAAGGTTTGGAGAAATACATGGAGTGGTACGGTGCTTTTGCGCTGATGGTCACCTTAGTATGGTTGTATATGGAAATCTTAAGGTTGTTGTCTAAAATTAGTCGTCGCGATTGAATATGTAGGGGGTACCCGCCTGCCCTACAAAGCCTACGGGACAAAAAATTTCACTTTCCATTTTGCATTTTGTTTTTCTTTGTTAATATAATTCTACAAATAAAATTACCTAATCCAGAAATTAAGGGCGTAGTGCATTATGACCCGTGATGAGATATATGACCATCTAGCAAAGGTGTATCTTGGCAAACGGCAAAATGCCGCCGACCAAAAGAGGAAGAAAACTTTAAACCAATCATGGCTGGTTATCAATATTGCTATTACCACTGCCATTCTAATATCGACGGTATATGGCTTTACGGCTTTTTTAACCCATCGAGTGGTTCTTAAGAATGAAGTTTTCTATTCTCTCAACAATAATCCGATCCGTATTGTTTATGACCTTAATGATCCTTTCCCGGCAACAAAAAATTTTTCTATTATCATTCCCCATAAGGACGTTTCTAAATACAATCGACTCAACCTAAGCATTCGTGGCATGAATGAAGCGTATCCCGGGGTTGTTAAAATAGTCGTCGGTAATCAGCTTAACGAAAAGGCCACCTATTTTATTAGAAATGTGGGAAACAATTGGCAGAAGGTTAGTATCCCATTGGAAAAATTGAATTTAACCGAGTGGAGTTCCGTGACAGATATTGCTTTTATACTTGAAGCCTGGAATCTAGACTTTAAAAAAGGTACTGTTTTGATAGACGATATAAGTTTTTCGAATTAATAAGAGGCTTTATTTATGAAAATTATTTCCATAGCCAATCAAAAAGGGGGGTGTGGTAAAACAACAACAGCTATTAACTTAGCCTCCAGCCTTGGGTATCATGGCAAAAAAGTCCTTTTGATTGATCTGGATCCTCAGGCTCATGCCACGCTGGGTCTTAATGTTGATGAGAGCTATAGCCTTTACAATGTTATTTCTAAATTAACTCCCCGTAAATTAGAAATTAAAAAAATTATTAAAACAGTTGATAAAAATTTTAATATTGTTCCTTCTAACGTTTTGGTTGGCACTCTGGAACAAGAATTAGCCGATGAAATTGGCCGTGAATTGAAATTGGCTGAGATTATGGTGGAAATCAGGGATGACTATGATTATATCCTTATCGATTGCCCTCCCAGCCTAGGTTTTTTGACAGTCAATGCTATCCGTGCCAGCGATCAGGTGATTATTCCGGTGGAAACCAGTCGTTTTTCCCTGCAGGGGGTGGATCACTTAACAGACATCGTTAATCTTATTCGAGACCGTCTGAATCATCCGGTGCAAGAAAAGATTCTCGTTACCATGTTTGATTCCCGTTTGCGACATTCTTTTACCATGCTGGCCAAGATGAAAGAAAAATTTGGCAAACTTCTTTATGATACGATTGTGCATGTTAACGTCAAACTTAAAGAGGCAGCGGTGATGGGTGAGGCCGTTTTAACATATGACAAATACTGTCGCGGTGCGAAGGATTATTTAAGTTTGGCCAGTGAGATTCTTTTATTAGACAGGCCAACCATCCCAACCCCGGGGGTTGAGGAGGTTTATAAGCCGACCCAACGTATGCAGGAGCTCGTGGCTCAAGAGACCAGTGAATTCATTGGTTTAGCTACTTTTGTTTTGAAAGCGCCCCAGGCTCAGTCGGTCTATGTCACCGGTTCCTTTAATGATTGGTCTTTGGATGAAAAATGCCGTATGATGAATAAGAAAGAGGTTTGGACCTTGAGCCTTCCGCTGAAGGCAGGTGTTTATAAATATCAGTTTATTGTTGATGGCAGGTGGCAGGAAGACCCTGAAAACAAAAAGACCGAACGCAATTCCTTTGGAGATATTAATTCTCTTATTGAGGTTAAAGTTTAATGCCAGAAAGTTTTTCCAAGCAAGAAATTCTCGACGGTAAAATCTACGCACTTTTGGCTTATCTTTCCATTCTTTGCATTATTCCGCTGATTGTTAAAAAAGATAATCCTTTTGTTTTAGCTCACGGCAAACAAGGCCTAGTTCTTTTTATTGCCCAGACAGCGGTGTGGATTCTCAGCATTGTCATTCCGATGGTTTTGGCACCATTGATGTTTATCTTTATGCTCTTGTCTTTTTGCGGGCTTATTGCTGTTGTTAAGGGAGAATTTGTACGTCTTCCCGTTGTTGCTGATTGGGCGGATAAAATCTCCTTATAACTATGTCAATCTTACGGAAGTTATCTGATGTCCTTCAAGAGGTTTTCTGGATAAAACCTTCTAAGAAAAAATTTTTGCGCAGTCGTAGAGCTCCAGCCAAGAAAGCGCCGAAAAAGAAATTCATAAAGCCGCGGCAGGGACCGGCCCGTACACTACCTTTCAATTTAGTCAAAGTTGGTGAAATTACCCATTATTTTGATCGGATTAAGGTTTGTGTCATCAAGGTTACCCAGGGTACGATATTGATTGGCGATAGATTGACCATCGTGGGGCCTAAAGTGCAGTTTATTCAGAAAGTATGGTCGATGCAAATTGAAAGTGAGGATGTCAAAGTAGCTAAAAAAGGTCAGCTCATTGGCCTTAAAATAGATAAGCCGGTGCGGGTTGGCGATATGGTTTATAAATAGAATATGAAAAATGAAAAAGCCCAAAATGTGGTGGAATATATTTTGCTTGCTGTTGCCGTTATTTTAGTTTTCCTCATTCTTTTAAATCCTCAGGCTGGTCCCGTGAAACAATCCGTCAATGGTATGCTGTATAGCACAGTCGACAAACTTCATAACATGACTCAGGAAATTAAAATTACCCCTTAATGAAAATCAGCGCTTCCCATAAAGACTTGATCCGTCGCTATTTGCTTTGGGCGTATAAAACAACCAAAGAATCATTTGAACGCATTGAACGCAAGACCACCCAGCTCATGGTGGATGAGTATATATTAAAGGCATTAAAGCAAAATACTCGGTGCGAGGCAGCCGTACAGAAAGACTATCAAAAATTTATTGAGGAATTTGAACAATATATTGCCAGAAAGAAAGAAGATGAAGTTAAGCAGAAATTTGCTGATGGTAGTAGAAAAGTTCTTCATCCTCAGTATATTTATTTAGAAAGGCGTTTGTTGGTTATTGAAGGGGCTATAAAATATTTTTTAGGCCCCGATACGCTAAAAACGATGAAAGAGCTTTATGAGAAAGAATTTACCAATCGTATTCTCCAAGCTCGGGAACATACATAAGGTACTCCTGCTTATATTGTTTTTTTTGATTTCGATAGTCTTTCCATCCCATGCCGCCATTGAAATTTATGCCGGAGGCAAGCACTTTGACTCTTTTGAAGATTATCAAGCAAGTCACCGGAGTAATTTATTAGATCATATGAAGCTTAGCGGCCCTATTCAAGAGAGCCGTCAGGCTCCATTTATTTCAAGGGAAGTTCGCCGAAAGTTAGACAAAATCAGTTACAATAGTGGCGTGTATCATGTTATTGTAGACTTCCAACAGAATTGGCAGAATCCTAAACCTCGGTTTATTATGGATGCTCAGGAGCTTCAGGATGTGCTTCAAGAAACCATAGAAGGCCAACAGGGGCCGGTGCTTTTGATTTCCGACCCTAAGAAAATGCGGATTATGTCCTATTCTTCAAATTCAAATGTTGAGAATAAACAGAAGCAGTAATTAAGGAGGGGTATATGGCTGAAGAAAAGAAGGAAGAAAGTTGTTCAACGAAGGGCGGCTGTGGTTGCTGTAGCGGAGTTAAACAGCTTATTATTGGGCTGCTTTTAGGGGCGTTGATTTTCGCCTTTGGCTATTTTGTCGCCCAGGGTGGATGTCCTTTCGGTTCTAAAATATGCCCATTGATGCAGCGTTAAAGGAAAAATTAGTACGGACGATTATCTTGGCCATCATTGGCTGGTATTTGCTCTTGATAGTCGTGCATTATTTTAACCAGCGCCCTTTATGGAATGATGAACAGTGTATTTTATTAAATATTCAGCAAATGAGGCCTTCGGATCTATTCCACAACCCTTTGCTTAGCTTGCAAGAGTTTCCCCGAACTTATCTTTATATCATCCAGCAATTCTCCAGCCATTTTAATTTTCAATTATTGGCTTTACGTTTTTTTCCGTTTGGCAGTATGTTGACAGCTTTTTTTATTTGGATTTATTTAGCCCAAAAGCAAATACCGTCTTTAATAGGCCTTTTAACGTTTTTTTTATGCTGGGCTGCCAGCGCACCTTTGATCTATTATGCAGCTGAATTGAAGCAATATTCTATGGACGTACTGGTAAGCTCTTTATTTCTACTTTTTTTGTATCATCAAAAAACTTTCCGAAAACATTTCTGCGGGCCAATATATGCGTTGATCTTATTGCTTCTTGCAGTTTCAGGGCTGTTGTCTTATCCTGCGTTCTTTTTTATGCCGCTACCTTTATATAACCTCTGGATGGATGCTAAAGAAGATTCTCGCTGGCGGCCATTGGTATGGCTTTATCTGCTTAGTTGCCTCGGTTGTTTTCTCGCTGTTTACTATTTTGATTTTCGCGTTAGTACCAGCAATATTGCTTCATTAAAAGTATATTGGAAAAATTATTTTATTTCTTTTGATTCCCCAGTACATTTTTTTAGAAGTGTGCAAGAAGGGTTAAATGGATTTATATCCCGCTGGTTTGTTGAAAAACCCAGATGGATCCGCATGGCCGCAAGATTTTTTGTGGGGATCGGCTTTCTGCGCCTTTTGCTGGGGGCTTGGCCTATATTTAAAAAAGAAGGATTGCATTTTATGAGTATTCACAGCATTGCGGGTATTGTTTTTTTAGAATATTTTATTCTAAGTGCCTTTAAAAATATTGCCTTCGGAGTTCCACGGGTCTCTTTATTTTTTGCTCCCATGCTTTTGTTTCTGACGGTTGATGCTCTCCAATGGCTTAAGCAGCACAATGGAGTTCTTTATGCGTTGGCACAGTATCCTTTTTTAATTTATCTGCTCTACATATCCTTAGGCATTGCCAGGATGATTTTTGCGGGGGATTTGGGCGCAGAACCATTTATTTGGAGACAAATAGTCTGACATTAATTTTGCGGTATGCTATACTTCTTTTAATATTTTAATAGGAGCAGGTTATGCGTGCAGGAGTTATTGATATAGGATCATCAACGACTAAATTGCTTATCGGCGAGCGCCAGGGAGAAGATGTTAGAATTATAGAGTCCCTTAAAAACGCCGTGCCTTTAGGTCGCCATGCCTTTTTAAAACCTCGTATCCCACAGACCATCATTAATCAAACCGCCTCTGTCTTACAAAAGTATAAAGAAACGCTTAAAGAATATGATGTTTCTGATGTCACTGTCATCGCCACCACCGCTGTACGCGAGGCCCGTAATCAGGACATTTTTTTAGATACAGTTTTACGCAAGACTGGCTTTAAGATCGACGTACTTAATGTTGGTGATGTGGTGTATTACATTGATTATTTCCTCTCTCATAAGCTCAAGAAAACCTATCCAGTGGATGAAAAGAATTTATTGATTGCTGAATTGGGCGCAGGAAGTCTTGACATGTCGGTGATGGAAAAAGGTCTAACCTTGGTCAATATTGGTTTTCCTGTCGGTACCCTTCGTTTATCTCAGTTTATGGAACATTTAGATGGCTCTATGCAGGAAATCCATGAGGCTACCGAAGAGTATATTGAGAATGAAATCCTGTTCTTGAAAAAGAATAATCCATCCTTGAAAATCGACGATATCATCTTGATCGATGAGAATTATTCCGTTTTTATTCAGAATATCCTGCCTAACAAACGTCGCGATTCGGATTTTTTTAAATTTAAATCGTCGGAGGCTCAGGAGTTTCTTTTACGTCTGCGCCAGATGAACTCGGAAGAAATTGCTAGGACCTATAATGTACCGCCTGATGTTGCCACGACCATCGTAGGTTTTGCCATCATTCTCAATACGCTTCTGAAAATTAATAAGAGCGAATATGTCTATATCCTGGAAGCTTCTTTATCCGAGGCTATCTTAGCCAACCAGCTTTTCCGTCTGGAAACTTCTGAGAAGACCGATAAGATAAGTCAGTTGGTTTCTGTGGCGCATTTTCTGTGTCGCAAATATGGCATGGATTTAGATCATCTCAAACACGTGGCCACCATAACACAACAATTATTCGATGCTTTTAAGGACATTTTAGGCTTGGATCAGCAGGATCGTCTGTATTTAATTTTGGCGTCCTATTTGCACGATTTGGGTATGTTTATCAATAATCGCTCTCACCACAAACACAGCGAATACATTATCAGCTCTTCCAATCTGTTTCGCCTGACAGAAGATGAGATTAATATCATTGCTTGCATTGCCCGCTATCATCGACGGTCAGCACCTTTAAAGACCCACTTGGTTTATAACTCCTTATCTTCCCAGCAGCAGATTTTAGTCCAGAAACTCAGTGCGCTTTTGCGTATTGCCAATGCTTTGGATCGTTCGCATAAGCAAAAGGCCAAGGGTTTAGAAGTGAAGTTTAATGCTAGCGGTGACGCCACTATCATTGTTTACACCAACGAGAATTTTTTATTGGAAAAAGAAAATTTTTTGGAGAAAAAGGAACTTTTTGAAGAAATTACTGGCAATCAATTGACGTTGGCGGTCAAAAGCCAGCAGTAGAGACGCAGCAATGCTACGTCTGTACAACGAAAAGAATTATGGAACTAAAAGATAAATTTATTCATAGAGACTTAAGCTGGCTGGAGTTTAACCGCCGAGTTTTGGAAGAAGCGGCGGATGAACGTAATCCCCTGTTGGAGCGCTTGAAATTTTTAAGTATTTTTAGCAGTAATCTGGACGAATTTTACATGGTGCGTTTGGCAGGGGCCAAGAAGCTCTTGGCCTCTGGTTTTAATCGTAAAGATCAATTCGGGTTTACTCCTCAGGAGATATTTGCCGAAGTTAAACTAAAAGCCGATAGCTTAGTCAAAGACCTTTACGATATTTATACCGGTTCACTCAAGGTAACCCTGGAGACTAACAGGATTTACCTAAAGACCATTGATCAGTTAAATGAGACCCAGAAAAAGTTTGTTAAACGTTTTTTTGATACCACGCTTTATCCCATCATTACGCCCATGGCGGTCGATCAAGGGCATCCTTTTCCTGACCTTCCTTCGAAAACCATTGCTTTGGCTGTCTCCATTGTTCGCTTGGAGAAAAACCATTTAGCCTTGGTCCCTGTACCGAAATCTGTACCACGTCTACTTAAACTGCCTTCCGAAGGAGAAGACTTTGATTTCATCTTGATCGACCATTTGATTAAGGACAATCTGAAAGATTTTTTTAAAGGATATAAAATTCAAGCAGCCTCGGCCTTTCGCTTACTGCGTGATAGTGACATTGCTTTCGATGAGGAATTCGCGCCCAATTTACTTAAGGCTATGGAAAAGGAGTTGAAAAAACGTACAAGCGCTCAAACGGTTTACGTGCAGATGGAGCAGGCCCCGACCGTACTACCATCTGGGGAGGTGGCTAATGCCGAATTGGTTGATGTCCTCTGCAATGGACTTGGCTTCCCAAAAGAAGAAGTGGCTTTTGTCCCCCCTGATTTGGATTTGACGTTTTTTTATGAGATGGCTAATAGCATTGACCGGCCCGGAGGACGTTTTGATAGTTTCTCGCCAGTCAAAACTCCTTATGAAAATATTTTCGACAAAATCAAAGAAGAGGATTTTATCATTCACTTGCCTTTTCAATCCTTCTTTCCAACGGAGGATTTGGTGCAGACCTCTGCCAAAGATCCGGATGTACTGGCCATTAAAATGACGCTTTATCGTACTAATGAAGATTCTAATATTATTAAAGCGCTTATGGAAGCGGCTAAGCGACGCAAACAAGTCACGGCTGTGGTTGAGATCAAGGCTCGGTTTGAAGAAGAAAAGAACATTCAATGGGCCCGGGATCTGGAGCAGGCTGGTTGTCATGTCATTTACGGGATTGCTGGTTTAAAAATTCATTCCAAGATGACCTTAATTGTCCGTCGGGAAGAAGGACGCATCCGCCGGTATGTACACCTTTCTACTGGTAATTACAATGAAAAGACAGCGCGCCTGTATACGGATATTGGATATTTTACTGCCAATGATGATTTCGCCCGCGATGTGGCTGACGTTTTTAACGTCATTACCGGTTATTCGCAACCCAGTCCCTGGAAGAGGGTTATTTCTTCGCCGTATGATTTACGCAAATACTTTTTAGATCTCATCGATCGCGAAATGGAGCATCAAAAAACTCATAAAAATGGCCTTATTACCGCTAAAATGAATTCTTTAGAAGACGTAGCTATGATTGAGAAGCTTTATGCAGCTTCCCAGGCGGGGGTTAAAATCCGGATGGTGGTACGAGGGATTTGCTGTTTGATTCCGGGGGTAGAGGGTTTAAGTGAGAATATTGAAGTGAGCAGTGTGGTTGGTCAATTTTTGGAGCATTCACGAATTTTTGTTTTTCACAATAACGGCACCCCAAGAATTTTTTTATCCTCGGCAGACTGGATGACGCGCAATTTCGACCGTCGCATTGAGTTGTTATTTGAAATTACTAAACCTGAAATTAAAACACACTTGCAATTCATATTAGATAATTATTTAAAGGATAGTTTTAAGGTGCGTATTTTGAAAAGTAATAAAATTTATACACGTTTATCAAAGGATCAGGCATCTTTTAGCGTTCAGGAATATTTTATTAAGCATTATACGAAATAAGGAATTGTGACACATCTACAACCATGCATTACTACGTCGGCATTGACATTGGCGGTACCAAGATGGCGGCGGTTATGATGATGGATAGTGGCCGCATTATTTCTCGCCTTAAAGTATCCACTCCAGATCAAGCAAACCCTAAAAATATTTTGGCTTGTTTAGTAACATTGATTGAGGAATTAAAATCATCTTCGTCGGTAAAATCCTCTGAAATTAAAGGTATTGGGGTGGGTGTCCCTGGTATTGTGGATACAGACAAGGGACACATTTTAGCCGCTCCCAATATACGTTTGACCGGTTTTCCTTTAAGTGAACATTTAAAAAAGAAATATAGAACCAAGATTATCCTAGCTAATGATGTCAATGCTGGTCTTTTAGGGGAAGCCTGGTTAGGGGCGGCTCGTGGTTTTAATCATGTGGTCGGTATTTTTCCCGGCACAGGAGTAGGGGGGGCTGCATTAGTCAATGGTCATTTGATTTTAGGTGCTCAAGGCGCTGCTACAGAGTTAGGTCATATGATTATGCACATCAATGGGCCTTTATGCCATTGCGGCAACCGCGGCTGCTTGGAAGCCTTGACCAGCCGCTGGGCCATAGAGCGTGATATACGGGCTCTCATTAAAAAGGGGCGTAAAAGCATCATCAAGGACCTTAATAAGGGCAGTTTAACCACTATTAAAAGCCGGGTGCTGAAGGAAGCTTTGCAAAAAAATGATAGAGTGGCCAAAACTGTTTTAAAGCAAGTGGCAGTGAGTTTAGGCCAGGCCTCGGTTTCCATTAATCATATTTTTAATCCTCAAGCCATTGTTTTGGGTGGAGGAGTGATCAAAGCCTGCGGGTTTTTTATGCTTCCTATTATAAAAAAGACGCTTCAAGCGGACCCTTTCTTTAAACGCTTCAATACCTGCCAGATCTTCCAATCCAGCCTGGGGGATGATGCTGTGCCTTTAGGCGCGGTCCGATTGGTACAAACTACCAGCCGAAGGGATTTTACGATTCACCCTCTTGTCTTTTAGGTTATGGTCTACGGTCTTAAACCCCTGCCTGCTGGCAAGGCAGGTATGGTCTCCATATAAAAGAGACCATACCCGCCTGGCCTGTCCGCCTCGGCGAGCCATAGGACAGGCATGGGGATTTTTTATTATTTTTGACAACCCCGCAGGGAATAAACATTGACAAGTATGCATTTATAATGCATACTTATGCATATGAGAACAACATTAATTCTTAACGAAGATATTTATAAAAAAGCAGCGGAGATGACTGGCGTCAAGGAGAAAACTGCCTTAATTCATATGGGACTGCAGACCTTGATTGCACATGAGGCTGCCCGTCGTCTGGCTAAATTAGGTGGAAGCGAAAAACAGCTTAAAGCCATCCGTCGCCGTAGGTTTTAATATGATCCTCGTAGACACCTCCGTGTGGATTTCCCACCTGCGACGGCATAATCAGCAACTGGATAATCTGCTGGGCTTTGAATTCGTTTTTTGCCATCCCTTGATTATTGGAGAGATTTCTTGTGGCCAGTTGAAAGAGCGGTCTTTAGTGTTGACTTTACTTGAGGAGTTGCCCCAGGCTTCTATTGTGACTCATCAGGAGGCTATGAATTTTATTGAACATCATCATCTTATGGGACGCGGCCTGAGCTTTATTGACATACATCTTTTAGCGTCTTGCCAAATAACCAATCTTTCCCTTTGGACGGAAGATAAAATCCTGCAAAAAGTTGCCCACCAGCTTGGCTTGGCCTTTATTATAGTTTAAAAACCAAATTTTTTTGTACACCTCCTAAAAATAAATTGTAATATTAGCAGGATTTGCTATAATCATTTCCTCTTTTATCACTACCTATTGAATGACAAGAGGTTACAAGATGCGCATTGCGTTTTTCTCATGGGAGGCGGTCCATTCCGTTTTTGTCGGCGGTATTGGTCTTCACGTCACTGAGCTCGCCTGTGCCCTGGAACGCAAAGGCTACGAAGTGCATGTTTTTACGCGCATGGCCCGTCCTGATCATCTCACCTATGAATGTATCGATGGGGTTCACTATCACCGATGTCCATTTGCCAGCCATCCTGATTTCATAGAAGAAGTGGCCAATATGTGTCGTTCTTTTGTGGATACTTTTTTGGCTACGGAAGACTATATTGGTGGCTTTGATGTCATTCACGGCCATGACTGGCTGACAGCCTTTTGCCTGGAATGGATTAATAAAGCCCGACGCCATAAAACCGTTTTTACGATTCATTCCACGGAATATGGTCGCTGTGGAAATAATTTTTTTAATGGCCATTCTCAACATATCCGTCATTTGGAATGGTTAGGTTCTTACTGTAGCGACCAGGTTATTACGGTATCTAATGCCTTAAAGCATGAGGCTATGGGGATGTACAGTATCCCCGAATCTAAAGTCGATGTTGTCTATAACGGTGTTAGCTATTCGGATTATAACGGTTGGATTGACCCCGGAGATGTCAAACGTCAGTACGGGATTGGGCTCATGGATCCCATGGTCCTTATTGTCGGCCGTATCGTCTACCAAAAGGGGCCGGACTTGCTGGTTAGTGCGATCCCTTCTGTTTTAAGCTTTTATCCCAATGCCAAGTTTGTCTTTGTGGGTGATGGAGAAATGCGGTGTGAAGTTGAACAACAGGCTCGTAACATGAGGGTGTCTCATGCAACGCGTTTTTTGGGCAAGCAAAGTTCCTGGCGTTTGAAAGATTTGTTCAAGTCCACGGATTGCGTCTGTGTCCCTAGTCGTAATGAACCTTTTGGCATTGTTATCCTGGAAGCCTGGAGCGCTGGAAAACCAGTTGTGGCCACCACCAATGGTGGCCCCAATGAGATTATCTGGCACGATGTCAATGGGTTAAAAATTCAAGATAATCCTGAATCCATAGCGTGGGGAATTGGAACACTCTTTAAAGATTTTGATCACGCTCGCTGGATGGGGCACAATGGCCGAATGACTGTGGAGACGTCTTTTTCGTGGGATGTTATCGCCAATGAAACGCTTCATGTTTATAGTTGAGGTGTATTAATTATGCCACAACACATTTTCGATTCTTCAACCGAACTTCCCGCCTTACAGCCACGTACTCATTGCATCCTTATGCCACGAGATCCTAACTGTATTTACGCTTATTGGGATTACACCCAGGAAGATATTGACAATACCCGTAACCAGCTTAAGTTCGAAGGGGCGGATTCTCAACTGGTCCTTCGCATCTATGATATTACCTTTATTGAGTTTAGCGGTTCAAATACGAATCGTAGCTGGGATCTGGATGTAGGTTTTTCAACTAAAAATTGGTACATTCATGTATGGCAAGATAATGCGGTTTACTGTGCTGAGCTTGGGCTTCGTCCTTCGACAAACTCAGGACTTGCCCCGAGCGAAGTCGAGGGGCTTCGCTGTGGCGTAAACCGTTTTATACCATTAGCGCGTTCTAACACTATCCGTACACCACCCAAATCCACCTCGCCAAGGAATGATTTGATTTGGCAGGATATTAAAGCCCGCAAGGAATCCCAACCCTACATTAGGGAAGATATTAAGGATCTTTCCAAACGTTCCCATAGTTTCAAAAAATTTGGTCAAGCCAAACAGTCCCTCAGAGAAGGAATCTACTATTTAACCCCCCAGGACATTCGTGCTTATTACAGGGAGATTTTTTCCAGAGTATCAAAAAAGAGTAAGAGTAACATCCGTTCACTTGAAGATATTCTCAAAGGAAAACTAAGAGGTAAATCCTGGCAAAAGGTCGAGCCTTTAATGACAAACGCTGATTTCATCAGGCGTCATCTTGGCGCCTCGATGGAACTTATAGAGAAATGGGGGGCGAGTGAAAATTTATTGAACGCTCAAGAAAAAAATTTTTTCTTTGAAATTTGGACGGAATTGCTTGTCTATGGACGGACAGAACCTGATGCAGCGGTTTGGCTCAACCAAAAGGGAATCAAGTTAAATCCAGATGGGACATTTTCATTACGCTATGTTCTTACCAACGGCGAAATTCCTCTTAAATTCATAGCTCAATCTTCAGACGGTGCCCAACAGCGTCATATCTCTACACGCGTTAAACGCGAAAAGACAGTAAGTTTTCCAAAGATGTTAAAGGAACCCCATGGCTAAAAAATCTAAAGGGTATCTTGCCCTTGTCCTTCATGCTCATTTGCCCTTTGTCCGCCATCCTGAAGCAAACTATTTTTTGGAAGAGAACTGGCTATTTGAGGCGGTCACCGAAACTTATATTCCCTTGATCCGGGTGTTTGAATCACTAACCAGAGATGATGTTGATTTTCGTGTGACTATGTCGATTAGCCCGACCTTGTCAGCCATGTTCACTGACCCTTTGCTGCAGGACCGCTACGTGTGTCATATCAACAAACTCATTGAGCTGTCTGAGAAAGAATTAGACCGCACCTGCCATGAGCCTCATTATCATGGACTAGCGCTTATGTACTATAACCGATTTCTGCAGGCGCGTGATACTTTTATTAATCGTTACCAAAGAAATCTTATCCATGCTTTTAAAAGATTTCAGGAATCCGGTTGCTTGGAAATTATTGCCTGTGCCGCCACCCACGGCTTTTTACCGAATTTAAATATTAATAGATCCTCCGTTAAGGCCCAAATTGAAATCGGTGTAGAGCAATATCGTAATCATTTTGGCATTGACCCCAAAGGAATGTGGCTCCCTGAATGCGGTTTTTATCCTGGGCTTGACCGTCTCTTAAAGGAAGCTGGAATTCGATATTTCTTCTGTGATTCCCACGGGATTATGAATGCGGATCCACAACCGCAATTTGGTGTTTATGCTCCTGTTTATTGTCCCAGCGGTGTGGCTGCTTTTGGAAGAGATTGGGAATCCTCTAAACAGGTCTGGAGTTCAAAGGAAGGCTATCCAGGAGACCAAGCCTATCGTGAATACTACCGCGATATAGGCTTTACGCTCGATTTTAATTATATTAAGCCCTACATTCATCCCGATGGTATTCGCATTAATACAGGAATCAAGTATTGGCGCATCACGGGCAACACGGAATATAAAGAGCCTTACCAACCTCAGTGGGCTAAAGAGAAGGCTGGGGACCATGCTGGAAATTTTATGTTTAACCGCCAAAAACAAATCGAACATTTATATCCATCTATGGACCGTCAACCTATCATCGTCGCTCCTTATGATGCGGAATTGTTTGGTCATTGGTGGTTTGAAGGTCCACAGTGGATTGACTTTTTAGCCAGAAAGGTATTTTACGATCAAGATACTGTTGAAATGACCACGCCTTCTGAGTATTTAAAACAGTATTCCACTAATCAAGTAGCCATGCCCAGCCAATCCAGCTGGGGTGACAAAGGTTTTAGCGAGTTTTGGCTAGATGGTTGCAATGACTGGATTTACCCCTATCTTCATGAAGCCGGACGGCTCATGCAAGAACTGGCGAGAAAGAATTCTGGTTTGATCAAAGGAGATTTTAAGACAAATCCATCTAAATCGGCTTTGCGTTATCGAGCCATTAATCAGGCCGCGCGTGAACTTCTTTTGGCCGAGGCTAGCGACTGGCCATTTATTATGAAGGCAGGCACGATGGTGGCTTACGCGCAAAAGCGATTAAAACAGCATTTACATCGGTTTTACAAATTATTTCATGAATTAGAGAGTGATTGTGTTGACGAAAATTGGCTTAGAGAAATTGAATTTAGAGATAATATATTTGAGAATACCAATTGTGCCAAATGTTATTTAGAGACAGAAAAGTTCGCCCCACCCAAGCCTAAAAAGAAAACCCTTCAACGGCTATGAACGATATCATCGAAAATTTACCAAACATATATCCAGAAGAAAATGAATTTAAATCAACAAAAAGCAAGAAACTTTATTCACCTTATTCGAATATTGATTTTAATAAAGTAAAATCTGCCTTCGGCATTGCTCTTCATATGCATCAACCAACCATTCCGGCCGGAGGGAGCGATCTTCATACTGCCAATCTAATTTCAAATCTGCAATACATGTTTGAAAACCAAGGTATCGGCGATCATCATAATGCCTCTGTATTTTTTTGGTGCTACTATCGATTGTCTGAAATGATACCAGACCTTGTTAAGGAAGGTAAAAGTCCTCGGGTGATGCTGGATTATTCCGGTAATCTTCTGTGGGGTTTACGTCAGATCAATCATGGCTTGGTCATTGAAAATTTAAAAAAAATCACATGTGATCAGTTTTATTATCCTTATGTCGAATGGCTTGGAACAATGTGGTCGCATGCCGTTGTTACATCGACGCCGATACCAGATATTAAGCTTCATATGTTGGCGTTTCGTCATCATTTTGCTTCTATTTTTGGCCAAGAAGCTGAGGAACGTCTGAAAGGATTTTCTGCCCCCGAGATGCACTTGCCAATTCATCCGGACGTTTGCTATGAATATGTCAAAGCATTAAAGGAATGTGGCTACCAGTGGTTAATGGTGCAAGAACACACCATTGAATATCTTAATGGTCGCGGCATCGACAATACCCATGTTCCTCATAAGCTGGTGGCCAAGAATTCTCTGGGGCAAATTCAAGAAATCACCGTCCTTATTAAAACTCAAGGATCTGATACAAAACTAGTTGCTCAGATGCAGCCTTTATCAGAGGCTCAGGGATTTTCCAAACAGCAGTATTGCGGTCATCAGATTCCACCTTTTGTTTGTCAGATCGGTGATGGGGAGAATGGGGGTGTCATGATGAATGAGTTTCCCCCTATGTACATTCAATCGATCCGGGGCCTGACGAGGGAAGGGACTGTTGCTCTCAATGGTTCAGAATATTTGGAATTCTTAGAAGAGGCTGGTATCGATCCTGCTGATTTCGCGCCCGTACAGCCAATTTCCCAGCATCGTATTTGGCAGAAGATTAAAAAGTTTGAACCGCACGCAGCTGACATGGCCATCCAGGAAATTCAAAAACAAGATTCCTCTTTCAATCTTGATAAAGGTTCATGGACCAATGACCGCAACTGGGTCAAAGGATATGAACATTTGATGGATCCGATTAATCAATTGAGTGTGGCTTTTCATGAAAAATTTGATCAAAAAAATGTAGAAGGGCGTGATAAACCTGCCTGGCCGGCCGGCAGGTCACGCCCCTACAAGGAAGCCCTGTTATGCCTTCTCCTTTCTCAAACTAGCTGTTTCCGTTATTGGGGGCAGGGGGTGTGGACAGACTACGCTAAGGAACTTTGTCGACGAGGGATGGAGGCCATTCAAGGAAGAACGTCTGTACCGATGGAATTCTTTATTTAAATATAGTGAGGAAAAGTTGAAGATTTTGAAAGTCAATTTATAATAACTCTGCATATGAATGATCCAATGACTAAAACCATGCACTCCTTTATTAGTGACCACGACGTCTATCTTTTTAAGGAAGGTAATCACTTTAAACTTTATGAAAAATTGGGGGCCCATCCGATGGTGGTTGACGGCCAGCCAGGAGTTCATTTTGCTGTGTGGGCGCCTAATGCTAAACAAGTTTCAGTGATTGGCAACTTTAATAACTGGAATCGTCATGCACACCCCCTACAGTCTCGCTGGGACTCTTCGGGCATCTGGGAAGGATTTATCCCTGGTTTAACAAAAGGAGAAGTTTATAAACATTTTATTGCTTCTAGTCATGGATTTTATCAAGTAGAAAAACAGGATCCGTTTGCCTTTTATAACGAGATAGCTCCTCAAACAGCTTCTGTAGTCTGGGGTCTAGACTATCAATGGCAGGATGCAAGCTGGATGAAAGAGCGTTATCAGAAAAATAGTTTAAGTGCTCCGTTTTCCATTTATGAAACGCATATTGGTTCTTGGAAAAGGGTGCCGGAAGATAACCACCGCCCTTTGACCTACCGGGAGTTAGCTGACCAGCTCCCCAAATATTTACAAGAAATGGGGTTTACCCATGTGGAATTTTTGCCCGTCATGGAACATCCCTTTTACGGGTCCTGGGGCTATCAAACATTGGGATATTTTGCCCCCACCAGCCGTTACGGGAGTCCTCAGGACTTTATGTATTTAGTTGACTGTCTTCATCAGCATGGCATTGGGGTTATCCTGGACTGGGTGCCATCCCATTTTCCTACCGACGAGCATGGTTTAGTCTATTTTGATGGCACTCATCTTTATGAACATGCTGACGCTAAAAAAGGTTATCATCCGGATTGGAAAAGTTCCATTTTTAATTACGGCAGGAATGAAGTAAAGGAGTTTCTAATTTCTTCGGCTATGTTTTGGATGGACAAATTTCATGTTGATGGTCTTCGGGTTGATGCGGTTGCTTCCATGTTGTATCTGGATTATTCTCGTGGGCCTCATGAATGGATTCCCAATGAATATGGGGGAAGGGAAAATCTGGAAGCGATTTATTTTTTGCGCCGGCTCAATGAAGTTATCTATTCCTATTTCCCTGATACCCAGATGATTGCTGAAGAATCTACCGCTTGGGGCGGAGTTTCACGGCCGGCGTTCGTCGGTGGTTTAGGCTTTGGTATGAAATGGAACATGGGGTGGATGCACGACACTCTCGTTTACATAACCAAAGATCCTATTTATCGTAAATACCACCATAATGAGCTGACATTTTCGTTTTTATATGCGTACTCGGAGAATTTTTTGTTGTCTCTTTCCCACGACGAGGTTACTCATGGCAAAGGTTCTTTGGTAGGCAAAATGCCAGGGGATCATTGGCAAAAATTTGCCAATTTGCGTTTATTATTTGGATATATGTTTGCTCATCCAGGTAAGAAGCTCACTTTTATGGGGTCTGAATTCGCTCAAGTGGCTGAATGGAGCCATGATCACAGCATTGAATGGCACCTTTTGCAATATGCCCCTCACCAAGGTATGCAAAAATGGTTAAAAGATTTAAATCACCTTTACCGTAGCCAACCAGCTTTATATGAGAGAGATTTTACTCCGGAAGGGTTTGAGTGGATTGATTTAAGTGATTGTCAAAACAGCATTATAAGTTTTATTCGTAAATCTGCTGATAACAAGGATAGGATCATCGTCGTTTGTAATTTTACGCCTATGACATGGAACAACTATCGCATTGGGGTGCCTTATGGAGGATATTGGAAGGAAATTTTAAATAGTGATGCGGCCATTTATGGCGGTAGTAATCAAGGAAATGGTGGAGGCAAGGAAGCTGAGGATAAATCATGTCACGGCAGGCCATTTTCATTATCATTAACCATACCACCATTGGGGATATTATTCTTTAAAAAACAGGAGACTGATTATGAAAACACAAGTCATTGAAGCGGCAGGAAAAACATGGAGATTTTTAGGCCAAAACGGCGAGACTAACGTCAGTAAACTTCCCCGGTTGCTCAAAGAAAAAGATCCCGTGGTATTTCAGGCGTTAGGATGGTTAGCCCGTGAGGATAAAGTCAACTATTCGACTAAAAATCGTCGTACATTTGTTTCTTTAGTAGAAAGTGAATTACGGGCCTTCAATAGTGTCATGTACCATATGAATACCCAGATACAAGATGGCAAGGCTTTAAGTTCCCTTAATGGGCAGAGAGCCAAACAATGATTCTTCAATGAAACTGTCGGTAAAGTATGAACAATCGTTTTGTTTGTATTCATGGTCACTTTTACCAGCCGCCACGAGAAAATCCCTGGCTAGATGAGGTAGAGCTTCAAGATTCTGCCTTCCCTTACCATGATTGGAATGAACGCATTAATTCTGAATGCTATGTGCGTAATGCCACCTCCCGTATCCTAGACGGCAACCATAAAATTGTTGATATTATCAATAATTATTCCAAGATCAGCTTCAACTTTGGTCCTACCTTACTTTCTTGGCTAGAGCAAAAAGCACCAGACACTTATGCAGCCATCTTGGAAGCGGATCATTTAAGCCAAAAGAATTTTTCTGGTCATGGCAGTGCCTTAGCTCAGGTCTATAATCATATGATTATGCCTTTGGCTAATTCACGGGACAAAAGAACTCAGATACTGTGGGGTATTAGGGATTTTGAATACCGCTTCCGGCGTAAACCTGAAGGGATGTGGTTGCCAGAAACAGCGGTGGATTTAGAGACCCTTGATATGATGGCCGAATATGGTATCAAATTTACTGTTTTAGCTCCTCATCAAGCTAAAGAAGTCAAAAAGATCCAACAGGATCTCCTTTGGCATGATGTCCAGGGCCAAAAGGTGGACCCTAAAGTGGCCTATGTGTGCCACCTTCCTTCCGGACGGAAAATGAACATTTTCTTCTACCATAGCCCGATTGCCCGAGGGGTTGCGTTTGAAGGACTTTTAAATAATGGTGAATATTTTGCTAAGACACTCGTTCGTGAATTTGATAACAATAACACCAATGCCCAGCTCGTGCATATTGCAACCGACGGAGAAACTTATGGACATCACCATAAATTTGGCGATATGGCTTTGGCGTATGGGCTACACTATATTCAGACCCATCAGCTGGCTCAATTGACGGTTTATGGAGAATTTCTAGATAAATTTCCCCCTCAGCAGGAGGTAACCATTGTAGAAAATTCTTCTTGGAGCTGTGTGCACGGCATAGAACGCTGGCGGTCTGATTGCGGTTGCTTTATCGGTGGACAGGTGGGATGGAAGCAACAATGGCGCCAGCCGCTTCGTAAAGCTTTAGATTGGCTCAGAGATCAACTTGTAGAAATCTATCAACAGCAAATCAGTGCATTCACTGCCGACGGCTGGGCGTTACGCAATCATTATATTGAACTTATCTTGGACCGTAGTCCACAGAACGTGAACCAGTTTATTAAAAACCATATTCCCCATCCGCTGGATGACGATCACCGCATTAAGTTATTGAAACTTTTGGAAATGCAGTATAACGCTCTTT
>JAHFGE010000063.1 GCA_023247575.1 Candidatus Omnitrophota bacterium
AGGTGCCAAAAACTGCATAGGGGCTGAATCTGAAGCAGTAGCTGCGATAATGGTCGTATATTCCATGGCTTGATATTTACGTAATTTTTCATAAATCCCTACCACCGTTGAGCGTTTTTGACCGACAGCGACATAAAAACAATAAACATCCTTACCCTTTTGATTAATGATGGTGTCAATGCCAAGGCTTGTTTTACCGGTTTTACGGTCTCCGATAATAAGCTCACGCTGGCCGCGACCAATGGGCGTTAAAGCATCGATAACCTTGATTCCCGTTTGCAAAGGTTCATGCACATTTTTACGTTCGATAATACCAGGAGCCTTGACTTCAATTTGACGGAAATTTTGAGCGACAATGCTTCCTCTGCCATCAATAGCCGCTCCCAGGCCGTCCACGATACGGCCCAAGAGTGCATCACCCGCTGGAACAGAAGCAATTTTTCCGGTGCGTCTTACCTCATCCCCTTCTTTAATGGCACTGGCATCACCGAAAATGGCAATACCTACATTATCTTGCTCTAGGTTCAGAGCAATGCCACGAATACCATGTCTAAATTCAACCAATTCTCCGGCCATGACATTGTTAAGTCCATACACACGCGCAATACCGTCTCCCACGTTTAAAACCGTTCCTATTTCGTAAGTCTGGATTTTATTCTCAAAACTGGCCAGCTCTTTTTTAAGAATCGTTGTGATTTCATCAGGATTCAAATGTTGTGCCATACCTTAGCCTTATCTATTTTTAGGTTTATGCTAAAACTTTTTGTCTAAATTCTTCTAATTGACTTTTGATACTGCTGTCATACAAAATCCCTTGCACCAAAAACCGAAATCCTCCCAACAGTTCTTGTTTGAGGTGCGTATCCAATAAAATTTTCTTATGGTATCTTTGACCTAATCTTTGCCGCATATTTTCCTTTTGGCTTTCCTCCAAATCAAAGGCGGTCTCTAAAAGAGCCCGTACTTGATTATGCTCCTCTAAACACAACTGATCAAAACTCTCAAAGATATTACCCAGAATATTCAGACGGTTTTTCAAATTAATAAATAGCAAGAATTTATAAAGGAGCGGAGGAATTCTGTTGTCAAATATATGCTTGAGGATACTGCTGCGCTCTTCGATAGAGAGTAAAGGATTATGAATAAAAATTCTGAACTCCTCTTTATTCTTTAAAATTTGACCCAATCCTTGGAAAGCAACATGGATCGCCTCCAGAGCATTCTCCTGCTTGGCTAAATCAAATAAAGTTTGTGCATAACGACGGGCGATCTCTTTCATAGCTGTTTGATAGCCTCTTCTACCAATCGACGATTTTTATCCTGGTCCATGTTTTCTTTGATAATTTTTCCGGCTAAGGTAATAGCTGCCTCAGCGCTTTCCTGACGTAAGGTTTTTAAAAGTTTTTGTTTTTCCCCTTCGATTTGTTCATGAGCTATTTGAATCATCTCCCAAGCATTCTGATGGCTTTTAGTTTCGATATTCGCTGCTAAATCCCTGGCTGTTCTGCGCGACTGTTCGATGATCTGTATTCCTTGGGCCCTTGCCGTATTCAAAATTTTTTGCTTTTCCTCTTCAATATGGGCCAGTTGAACCTTCGCTTTATCCGCATTTTCTAAAGCATCGTGAATTTCTTTTTCTCTTTTTTGCAAATTTTCCATAATGGGCTTAAAAGCATATTTTTGCAGTATAAAAAGAAGGATAAAGAATGTAACCCAGGTTAAAATGACCATTAAAGCATCTGGTGTCAAAATACCTGCCCCAGAAGACGTGGCGCTTGAACTAGGAAAGGTTTCCATAGATGTTTCCTAAAAATTAATTACTTCTGAAAAATAATAAAGAAGCTTAAAATAGCACACATCACAGCTAATCCTTCCACCAAAGCCATCCCTATAAACATTACTGTCTGAATTTTACCCGTCTGTTCGGGCTGGCGAGCAATACCATTTAAAGCGGCAGCTACAATTTGTCCAATGCCAATACCTGCACCAACGGCAGATAACCCCATACCAACAGCAACAAATAAATTAGCTAAATGTGAAATTTCTAAAGTTTGCATAATAGTAGTCCCTTTCTTTTAGTTGGTTAGTTGGTTTCAAACTAATCCTTCGATACTTCGACTTCGCTCAGTATGGTTCCAAATTAAATATGGTGAGCCTGTCGAACCATTGCACTCAGGATTAACCCTGCCTCGCACCGAGTGCCTTTATTAAACTGCTCGGCACGAGGTGAGCGAAGTCGAAGGGTTAATGATCAGGATGATACATCTGACCTATAAAAAGCGCTGATAGAAGCACAAAAATGTAGGCCTGCAAAAATACAATTAAAATTTCAAGTAGCGAGAAAAAAATAGCCAGAACGAGTGCAGGTAAAGCCCACAACCCAAATAAAATAATTAATCCTAATAAACATAAAATGACGATATGTCCGGCTAACATATTGGCAAAAAGACGAAGCATTAAGGTAACCGTTTTGATAAAAATCCCTAAAAATTCCAGAGGAACAATCAAAATAAGAATTGGCCAGGGAACTCCGGATGGAACAATGGCTCTAAAAAAACCTTTCAGTCCTCGCTTTTGAAGAGTCATGACCGTCATAAGATAAAATGTAATAAAAGCCAGTGGAAAGGTTACATTAATGTTGGAGGTAGCTGTTGCAAATAGAGGAATCTGGCCTAATAGATTAAGCCCTAATATAAAAAAGAATAAAGTACAAAAGAAAGGGGTAAACTGAACTCCGTCTTCTTGGCCCAAAAATGGAATGGTAATTTCATCACGAATAAACTGCACAAAAGCCTCCAATAAATTAGTTATTCCTGTAGGAACGCGTTGGCCATGGCGATAAAATCCGCAAAAAAGAACAACCAGAATCAGGGCACAAAAAATAATCATCACCCCATGAAGACTTATAAATTCAGGCAAATGAATGACCGGTAAAAAAGGTAAATGCCACTCATGAGAGTCCAAAACATGGTGCAAAATATACGGCCCCAACTGAAAAGGATGAGTTGTTTGGTACATAATTCTCGAGCGAATTTATCCAAAGGGCTGTATCATAGATAAAAACTTCTGCTGGTGCAAGGATAAAATTTTAATCCTTTCGCAAGCTTTTCCAAATTTCATAAACGATATAAACGATGCCCATCATAATACCGCTGAAGGCAAAAAAGTACCCCGTTTTTAAATGTTGGTCCAAAAAAAGACCTACAAAAAAAAGAAAAGCGATTCCAAACGCAGCAAAATAATTCATAGGGACTTCAAATGGAGCAGGCAAAAAATCAAAACCAGCAAGGAAACAAGCAAAAGCATGCCCGACGGCATAAACTGATGGGTTTTCATCAACCTTAAAAGGAATGTCAACACCAAAAATCCTGACGCCCAGTTGAGAAAAATCCAGGCCCCCTTAGGGTTAATGGTCAATAGCCAAGCCCCTAGGAACATCATGAGGCCAAAGGCTATTCCCATCCCTAAAGAAACCATACTTCCCTTTTTAAACCCAAAGTATCCACCTGCGATTAAAAACAAACCATAAGCTATCAAAATGATCTTATCGAACATACTACCTCCCCATGATTGTCGTTCCCGTCCCGCCTTGGCGGGATAATCGGGAACCTAGTTATTACAAGCCTGGATCCCCGATTAAGGCATTCGGGGATGACAAAATGCCAATGAATTCTCCACGCAATCCGCCAGGGCCGAAATAAATCCCGGATGACACTCGATGGCCTTAACTGTACGAAAATCATTGATACCACATTCCTTGGCCAGTTGACGGTATTCGATATCGATTTCACAAAGGGTCTCAATATGGTCGTTGACAAAAGAAATGGGTACAACAATTATTTTTTTAACGCCACCAGCGGCTAAAGCCTTAATCATACTACCGGTGGACGG
This sequence comes from Candidatus Omnitrophota bacterium, assembly GCA_023247575.1. Lineage (GTDB taxonomy): Bacteria > Omnitrophota > Gorgyraeia > Zapsychrales > Fredricksoniimonadaceae > JACQCF01. The sequence goes on from JAHFGE010000063.1 coordinate 3,892, forward strand.
CTTCAGCCAGGCCATAGGCCCCACCGCACTTTGGTAACTCATACTCCAGTGATGTTGTCGTTGAAGGCTTCCTAAAATACGGCCAATGGATTGAGAGACTAAATAGGAATACGGATCTCCCTCTTTAAGAAAGTAAAAGGGTGTTCCATGAGCGGAAAACAAAAGATAGAAATCATCCAGCTTTTCTGGAGGATTCGTAACAGCATGGATACGATCAACGAAAGCTTGAATATAACCATCATCAAGATGATACGAGTAACTCTCCAAAAAGATTGCCTCTGGATAGGTTCTCTGAGCCTCTTTTTTAAGATAAAAAATATTCGAGGCGGTGGTGGACAAAGAATAATGCGGATAAAGACTTAAAGGTAGAATATATTTCTTACGTTTATTTTTGATGGCGGCCATGGTAGTGGCTGGCAAAGGATCACTGTAATTAAAAGATAAAAAGACTTCTAAGGCCCTGCCGCGTTTTTTAAGCTCTGCATTTAAAGCATTGGCTTGTGCAAGACAAGAAGCTAAAATTGGACTACCTCCCCCTATGAATTGATAGCGTTCTTTAACTTTTTCAAGGCGGGCACGAATCAAAACTTCGGCAAAAAGAAATTGAGCAAATGGAAAGCGAATAATCAGACGGTCATTGAACAACCGTCTTAAAAAAGGCTCTATCTCCTCTTGGGTTGCCGGCCCTCCCATGTTTAAAAGCGCCACAGCAACATCTTCATCCCGGATTATTTTTAAAGACATAGTTAGGCTTGGAACGTAAATATCTACGTTCCTTGGACGACTTCGAAGAAGTCAGAATCGCTTGAATGTTGTAGTTTGTCCCACTTCTGGGCAAACTCCGCCATTTTTTGAGAGATGATGGTCTGCACTTGAACAATCGCTTCCTGGCGTTTTTTCATATTCTCTTGCACCACGCTATCTAAGGCGTCAATAGATTTTAAAACTACCCCAGGCAGTTACGTGGCATGGAAATGTCCATAAGCATCAAAACTCGACCCTGGCGCAGTTTCATGATCCCAGCTACTTTTTCATCATCTAAAATATAGTGTGGAGCGCCCACAGCACAGAAAGCAACATCTACTTCCGTTAAAATCTCCTTAATATCCCAAAAGCTGGCCGCTATGCCGCCGTATTGTTGAGCAAGGGCTTCAGCCTTCTCGCCGGTACGATTCATCAAATAAATTTTTGCCACACCGCGCTTATGCAAAGTATCAAGGGCCAACTCTCCCATTTTGCCAGCCCCGATAACCAGCACGGATTTGTTCTGTAAGGTTCCTAAAATTTGCTGGGCCATTTCAATAGCAGCCCAGCTAATCGAGGATCCTCCGTAACTGATATCCGTTTCACCTTGGGCTTTCTTACCTGTGCGGATAGCGATTTGAGTTAAAATATTGAAGTATTTAGACAACAAACCCAACTGACGAGACCGTTTCACCGCGGTTTTGACTTGTCCTAAAATCTGTTTTTCTCCTAGGATTAAAGAATCTAGTCCCGTCGCTACTTTTAAAAGATGCTCAACAGCTTCATTGTTCTCATAAGCGTATAGATATCCGTCAAAATCGTTGCCAAAAGAAGTCTTTTTGACTTTTGATATTAAATTCACCACAAAGGCTTGGTCAATGGCCTTATCGGCTCTCTTTAAATAAACCTCAATGCGATTGCAGGTCGACAATACGAAAGCTTCGCTGACCAAAGGATGGTTTTTCAGCTCTAAAAGTAACAACTCCTGCTGCGTGGGATTCAAATAGAATTTTTCCCGAACTTCAATAGGCGCTGTTTTATGGCTTAAACCGATGACTAACATGGTTCGTCACCTCAAGAATGATCCTGTTCCTCACCATAGTCCCGAGTACCTAGAAAATAAAATCTTAAGGGACGAGGGACATGAGAAATTATAATATCAAAAACTCTGAGAAACCGCTACTCCATATTCATACACCATTTTCCCGCCGTAATAGCTGGCCATGGTCACCGTTATGGATAGGACTATCAATAGGATAAGAAAGATTGTTCTAAAAATTTTGGGAAACCGTTGTAGAAACCATACCAGTGGCAATGAACCTAAAGCCATCCACATGGTCAAAAGGCCAAAAGTTTTATGCTGATTCAACACAGGATGATGTAAGTGAAGCCTGTCTTCTTCCCAAAGTCCGCTAAGCACAATGCCGGGTGTAATAATAGCCGCAAAGCAATAAATAATAAACGCGGCCTGGGACCAACGCTCTTTTTTTAATAGCCGGCTTAAAACCTCCAAACCTAAAGCTGTGATAAAAAGGGCGATAGGAAAATGGACGATTTTAGGATGTAAAGGAATTAGGATGTCGTATAGAAATTTTTCCATTGTTTAAATTCATCCGGGTTATTGACATTATCCAGCCATTGAGGATTGGTTTGTTCAAATAAATGGGTGTCACTATTCATCAGTACCTTTCGAGGGCAATGAATATCTTTTTTTAAGAATTCCTTAATTTTAGAATAGCTGCCCCCTTCCCATATGGCACACAGCGGTTCTGGCCAACCATCCGTAGGGAACGATCGCGACCGTTCCCTACTCTTAAATGCGGTTGCTGTCTTGCTCTTATCGCGGTTTTTAACCAATGTCGCCAGGGTTTCATCCGTCACAAAAGGCAAATCGCAGGCCATCACCAGCCAGGAAACCTCTGGATAGGCTTTCATGGCTGATAAGATTCCCCCTAGGGGGCCAATATTGGAGAATTCTGGAGTATCGTTAATAATTAAGATGTCATCCCCGAATGTTTTTGTCGGGGATCCAGAAATTCTAGATTCCCGATTATCCCGCCAAGGCGGGACGGGAATGACATATGATTGCTCCGTCCGCTTGGATAGAAAAATTTTGGTGCAATACTTCTGCAACAGATCATAAACATGCTCGATCTGTGGCTTGCCGTGAAAATTGAGCAGGGCCTTGTCCCGCCCCATGCGCCGGCTATATCCGCCAGCTAAAATAAGGCCGTAAAGATTTTTTAGTTTGGTCATATTCTATAAAACCATCTGCCTGGGCCAGGGCGGCAAAATCACCTGAGCCGCCGGTGGGGACAATTTGCGCATAACGAGTGCCGTTTTTTTCGCTGACACGCACCGGTAAAAATAATGTTAAATCCGTTGCCAAAGGTAACCATTTTGTAGAGACGAGGCAACTTGTGGTGAGCGTAGTCGAACCATGCCTCGTCTCTACGTTAACCCCTGCCGACTTTTTTAAAAATGGAATCACATAACGGTAAGCGCAGATTTGCGTCGAGGCTGGATTCCCGGGCAAAGCAAATACCACCTTTCCGTCGCGGGTCTTACCAAACCATAAAGGCTTGCCCGGCTTTTGCGCCACTTTATGGAAAAGCATTTTCACCCCTAATTCTTTCAGCACCTGCGGGACATAATCAAACTCTCCCATGGAAACTCCACCGCTAAGTATCAAAATATCAAAAGCTTTTAAATGGCCAGCGATACGCTTTAATAGAATCTTTTTATTATCCGGGTAATGAAAAATGCTGGGGGCTGCTAAACCGCTAGCCTCTAGCAAAGATTTAAGGGCGAAGTTATTGGAAAGCCTGGTTTGGTAATCTTGAGGATGACGATCAATGTCGACCAATTCATCCCCGGTAGAAATAACAGCTACCTTAGGCTGAATACTCACCTTGACCTTGGCCTTGCCAACGCCCGCCAGCACTCCAATCGATGGTGTGTTTAACCAGATATTCTTAGCCAATAACAGTTGTCCTTTATGAGCATCAGAACCTTTAGGACGAATAAATTGCCCTCTAGTGATTGTAGCCTTCTCTTTTAAATAAACCTTTCCGTTTTGGATAGAAACCTGCTCGATAGGAATGATCGTATCACAGCCTTGTGGGACAACCGCACCGGTCATGATTTGAAAACAGCCATCGGGCTTTTTCCTTTGGCGTTGCGGTTGCCCTGCCGCCACCACCCCTTCGAGAATGTAGGGGCGATTATGGTTCGGCAGGCTCACCATGCTAGCCATGCTGAGCGAAGTCGAAGCAGCAATCGCCCTAATAGCCACCCCATCCATCAAGGCCTTATCAAACGGCGGCTGCGGCCGGTCGCTATGCACATCTTCCCGCAAAACGCGGCCATGCGCCTGCCCCAGAGACACTGTTTCGCAAGGTAGCAGCTTTGCGTTATTTAAGATAATTCGTCCGGCTTCGGTAACGGTAATCATTTTTATTGTTAGTGAGAAGAAATGATAGCGGTTATTTTGGCTGTTACCTCTTTGGTAATATCCGCTGGCATGGTATCAATCCATTTTGCCCCTCGCACACGCCAATCCAAATTTTTCATTTGATCGGAAAGGATAGTTCCCCTTACTTTGGAAGCTTCCGGAAGAATCACCTCAAATGGGTATCCTTTGATTTGATTTGTAATAGGGCAACAAATAGCTAAACCCGTTTTTCGATTATA
>JAHFGE010000159.1 GCA_023247575.1 Candidatus Omnitrophota bacterium
GGCGGCTAGAGCCATTCGTTTTGTTAAAGATGAAAATAAGCATAAGATTTGGTCACGTGCTTTAGCAGAGCTTCGACAATATCCCAATTCCTGGTCTCGATTAGAATCGCTTGTTGTGTGGGCAGATAAAGAACAGGTGGATTTCCCTACATTGGTTGATGGGCTTATCGCTGTTGACCGGTTCATTGATAAGGAAGACGTATTATCCGTTGCTCAAAGATTATGGGCTTTACAGCAAAAAGAAGGAAGATTTTCAAATATTCTTAAATTAATGAAACTCGTCTCTTATTGGGGGATGAACATAAAGAATGACAGTAAACGGGCGCTGGCAGTAAGGGGTATTCTAGCTGGCCCAATAGGTTATCAACGGAGTTTAATAAAGATTTTTGAGATTATATTAGGTGATTTGCTTTTGTCCGTGCCTTTTAATTTTCAAGGAAAGCCCCTGACAGCGGCAAGGCTTGCCGATATCCTGGTCAATGATACAGCTTTTCATGATGTGAATAATGCGAGCCAACTTTTAGAAGCCGTAGCCGTTTATCAAATACAACAAAGGCCGTTCTTAGAGGATGGTTTTAAAGAAGGGAAGCTTCATGATGCGGTGCGCCGTTTAACAGGATTTAAGGATCGTCAAGATTGGAATGATAATGATAGAAGGCAGCCACGAACAAGGTTTAAAGACCCTGGTAAATTTTTAAGATACGCCATGATGGGTTATTTAGCACAACGAAAAACTAATTCGACAAGCCGTTTAATGGTGGATACGCAGGTGAGGGGCCAATATACACAGCAATATTTTGAACAATCAGATATAAGCAAGTATGTGGAAGACCTTTCAGGTCATTTATCCATTCATTTGACTCATAAGGAAGATTCATTTAAGGAAATCTTACAACAAGGTGTGATTCGAGATGGGTTATTTAAGAACCCATCCCGTGGGATGGGGACAGATGGCCACTTCCCTAATCGGTTTGTGCATTTCTTTGTTGATGACATTCAACCATCAGGGATGGCGGCATCTTTTGATCGGGAAACAGGTGAATTTGGAGATGATGACTATTACGCAGGGCTTAAAGGTGCGCGGTATGCCATTGTTTACGCTCCTGAATATTTGCTTAATAACTTTTCTTATCTTAGAAATCCATTGCAGGCGACGGGCGATTTTTCTGTTGGGAATAATACAGATGTTAACAGAGGTGTGCAAATCCCCATATCTGCAGGGATCATTCTTCTTCCTAAAAATGAGCAACAGAATTGGGAGGCTTATTTTAAAGAAATGGGTTTAGAGCACAGGCCACCCAGAATATTTTATTATAGTAGCCATAATGCTAAAGAAGGTTTAGAAGAATTAAAGGTTTTCTTAGGTTTGGATAAAAAGGGGCAGGTAAAGGATTATATTAAAGTAGGCGCGCAACCAGAACCTATGGCTGTTGCGATGGATGAAGAGAAGGATGCGGTGTTTGCAAGCGCAACTTTTAAGGATGATTATGCCGGTGAAACACCGGTCATGGTTTTAAGGTCAGTTGGGATGAACATTAAGCCGCGTTTAGGGAATAAACAGGTAAATATTAAAAGGACCGGCGGCATTGATTTAACCTCTGACAAAGCTCTTCAGGTGCAGGATAGTGGGGAGGCAATTAAATTTAATATCGACCCTGCCATGCTTCAACAATTGCGGAATGCTCCTGGTTTTGTGCCGGTGATTATCAATATCCAGCCGATGACGGATTTGCGGGTTTTTCTTGGGCTTAATAGTGAGCCGGTGGATAAGGCCGGCTAATTCAGCATTGTGTTGAGATTATTGACGGTCACATAAGACATGGTATACTTAATAATAGAGGTTATAGATATGAACTATAAGAATATAATTACGGTTAATTCCAATCAGCGCGGCGGCAAGCCTTGTATCCGTGGGATGAGAATTACTGTTTACGATGTGCTTGATTATTTGGCCTCCGGCATGACCTCGGAAGAGATTCTTAAAGATTTTCCTTACCTGAAGGCTGAAGATTCCGTGCTGTCCTCGCTTACGCTGCCGATCGCGAAAAGCATCAAATGATTATTTATTCTAAGTGAAACTCCTATTCGATCAAAATCTTTCGCCATTTCTGGTCAAGAAAATTCGTGATCTCTTTCCCGGATCAAAACACGTCCAAGATGTCGGTCTAAGCAAGGCTGAGGCATAGTTTATGGAACAGGAAATCAAACGCCTAGTACTGACCCAGGAAACCGAAGAAGACCAGGTGGTCAGCCTGTCTTTGCGGCCGCAACAGCTAAGCGAATTCGTCGGCCAAAAGGAATTGGTCAATGGTTTGCAGGTGGCCATCACCGCCTCTCAAAAACGCGGTGAACCGCTGGAGCATGTGCTGTTCTCCGGGCCGCCGGGGCTGGGCAAGACGTCGCTGGCGCACATCATTGCCAATGAAATGAAGACCCGCATCACCGTGACATCCGGTCCGGCCATTGACCGGGCAGGGGATTTCATCGGCATTTTGACCAATTTGGAGCGCGGCGACATCCTTTTTATCGACGAGATACACCGGCTCTCCAAGACTGTCGAGGAGTTTTTATATCCGGCCATGGAGAATTTTAAGATTGACTTCGTCGTTGATAAAGGGCCGTATGCCAAGACCATTAATTTTAATCTCAAACCGTTTACCTTGATTGGCGCCACCACCCGCAGTGGTCTTTTGACCACGCCTTTGCGCGACCGGTTCGGGATTTTTTATCATTTGGAGTTTTACGGCGATGAAGATTTGGCCCGCATTGTCAATTCATCGGCTGTCAAATTGGG
>JAHFGE010000012.1:0-16623 GCA_023247575.1 Candidatus Omnitrophota bacterium
GGCTGTTTGATTTGAAAGCGATGCAAGGTACGATAGAAACTGTCTATTGAGGATATAAATGCCCCACCCAAATTCAATTTGACCCTGTTTCATGCGGGTATTACTATAGGGGCAGTTTTATCGAAAGAACAGGGCGTGTACTCTTTTATTTACAAAAAAACGATTCGCAAGCCTTATATGAGAATAAACTCTACGGAATTCTTTATAAAAGAAATCAATGAGTTAATACACTTTAATTTGAATAAAGATTGGATGTCTGGACAATGGCAACTGCTTGAAACAGAACAAAGTGGACAGAAAATTCATCCCTTGGTACGTATCGCGTTCAAAGCCCATAAACAAATTACCAATTTTATTCAGACAAACGGTTCTGGACTTACTCCAGAAATTTGGGAACTATTCGATTTAGCGTATTACATAAATAGTCTAAAAAGAAATAATGTAAAAGGTTTAGAAAAGAAGCTATCAAGGCTTACTTCGGACGATTTTTTGGAATACCCTGCAGTGCGTTACGAAATTCAAGTAGCAGGGATGTTGTTGGGGAAGGGGCATACAGAGAATTTATTAAAGAACACACGGAGAAAACGCCAGATATTCTTGTTATTGGTGAAGCCGACCAATGTGAGATCGAATGTAAACATAAAGAACCTGGGGAAGACCAGATTGATTATGTAAGAAGCATATTTAATAATACACAACGTGCCAAAAAACAATTTTCTAAAACATGCCCAGGAGCAATATTTATTGAAATAGATAAGACAAAGTATAATGAATTTCTAGAAGAGAATCGGAGGCTGTCTAGTGAAATGGATAGAGCAATGACAGGAAGTTCGAGGATATCGGCTATTGTTTTAACTTCAAAAACAGATTTAGAGGAAGAAAACGATTTTGTTTACAGACATCGTGCAAGCGCAAGGCTAAATTCTGGAGCTAAATTTTCGATGCCTCAATGGATACTTTCAAATCTAATAACAATAACAGGGAATAGTAATTAATTTTTTAGCTTATAGGTGGAATAAATACATCCCCTTCGCTGCGGTCATGGCCATATCGAGAAATGGGCCTTGGAAGATGCCGATGACGACGATGCCTGCCATGGCCAATCCTAAAATCCAGCGCATGGATAAGGAAACAGGGATAGGGGAGTTGGTGCGAGGAGCGTCCACGTAAACGCGTTTGGCCACCAGCAGATAGTAATAAATCGAAACAATGATGTTGACCCCGGCAACGATGGCCAGCCAAATCAATCCAGCCTTGACAGTGGCCATGAGCAGAGTAAACTTCCCAAAAAATCCAGCCAGGGGCGGTATACCTGCCAGTGACACCAGCGACAGTAAAAGAGCGCAAGCCAAAAGAGGAGAGCGTTTCACAAGTCCGGCATAATCTTCGATCTCATCACTTTTTTGGGCAATAAAGAAAAGGATAATGACGACGAATGCGGCAAGGTTAGTAAACAGATACCCCAACAGATAAAAATTGATGGCGGAAAGCCCAAGGGCTGATCCCGTTGCCGCGCCCATCAAAAGATATCCGGCATGTCCAATACTGGAATACCCTAGCAGTCTTTTAATGTTCTTTTGAAACATGGCTCCCAGGTTGCCGTAGCACATGGTCGCAGCAGAAAGGGCGGCGAATATTACACTCCAGTGGATGTGCCAGGAAGCAAAAATACCGAAGAAAAGACGAATAAGAATGATAAACCCCGCGGCTTTGGACCCAACGGACAAAAGGGCTGTCACAGGAGTGGGCGCTCCCTGGTAGACATCAGGAACCCATAGCTGAAAAGGAACGGAGCCGATTTTAAAACCCACCGTGGCAAAAACCAGCACCAACCCAAATAGAATCATGGGGCTCATGGCATGGGTCTGCACAAAGGCCTGAATGGCCTCGAAACGCGTTGAGTGGGTGGCGCCGTAAATAAAACTAAGGCCAAAAAGGAAAAATCCCGAGGTCAAAGCCCCTAAAATTAAATACTTCATGCCCGCTTCCAGGGAATGGCTGTCGCTTTTAAGGTAGGCTGTCATGACATACAAAGAAATGGTCAGGGTTTCGATAGAGAGGAAAAGTAAAAGAAAATCAGCAGAAGAAGCAACGAAGCACATTCCAATCAAGGCCAGCCACAACAAAAGATAAAATTCATTCTTTCTCGTCGGTAGGGCCTTGAAAAACTCCTGGGTCATGGCAAAAACAAAAACCATGACCAGTAAGAAAAATCCTTTGAAGAACCAGGCTAGGGAATCCATGATAAACATGCCGCCAAAGGTGGCGCCGGTGAGATTGCTTTGGGTGAACCAAAATACAATGAGACCCGCGAGGCCAACAAAACTTAAAGCCCCAATCCAGTCCTCTTTGGATTCCCTAGGCAGGAAAATATCAACCACCACCAGGATTACAAGGATGGCGGTAATGAGCACTTCTAATGAAATTAAATTCCAGTTAATAACGGGAAACATAATGTTTTTTTATTTTGTTGTAAGGGCGTATTGCAATACGCCCTTACTTGCAGGTTCAATTTTGTTTAAAATTATCGTCGGAAAACACCCTACAATAATGAGTGCTGCCAGTAACAGAATATAAGGCAGTTTCTGCAAAGCCGTTTGAGCATCCGTTAATTGGTTCCAACGGGACGGAAGCGGCCCATGAAACCCAAGTCGGATGGCCTTAAACATATAAATGGCGGTGATGACGACTCCTAAGACGGCCAGCACCGTCTGCCAGCGGTAATGATCCCAGGCGCCCAGAAGCACCATGATCTCAGCGGGGAAGTTGGCAAATCCCGGCACCCCCGAGGAAGCCAGAGCCATCATGGCAAAGCATGTTCCAATAAAGGGCATGCGTTTGGCCAGGCCGCTTAATTCATCCAGATTACGGGTGTTGGTTTGATCCGCAAAAAAGCCTGTCAAAGCAAATCCCAAACTTACCATAATCCCGTGGGCAAACATCAAAAAGACCACCCCATTAAGTCCGATGACATTCAGACACGCTATCCCTAGCAGGATATATCCCATGTGGCTGCAGCTGGAGTACCCTAAAATATATTTCATATCGCGCTGGGCCAGGACCACCAGGCCGCAGTAAATAATATTCAGGACCGCCAGCGTAGCAATGAGCGGCATCCAGGTGTGGGCTGCCTGGGGCATCAATTGGATGGCAAAACGAATAATGGCATAGGCACCCAGCTTTTTAAGCACTCCGGCATGCAGCATACTGACCGCGGTGGGGGCAGCGGCGTATCCGACGGGCGCCCAGGTATAGAATGGCCACATGGTTAACGTCACACCAAAGCCAATAACAACTAGCCCAAAGATCCAATTTCGTACGTTTAAAGGAATAGGATGAACCGTTAAATAGTATTGCAGCTGCACAAAATCAAAGGTTTGTAAGCCGCTGGCAAAGTAAAGGGCCAGTAAACCAATGAGGCCTAAGGTGGCGCCAGCCGTCAGATAAAGGGTCAATTTCATGGCCGCATACTCATGACGATCGGAGCCCCAAATCGCAATTAGCAAGAACGCAGGAATGGTCGCCACTTCATGAAAGAAGTAAAAAAAGAAAATATCCAGAGAAAGAAAAGCGCCGTAGGTGCCAATGATCATCAGCAAAAGCAGGATGTAATATTCTTTTACCCGTTCTTTGATGTGGTGGGATATCAAAACAGCGGCGAAAGAAACAAAGCCTAGAAGCAGGATCAGCAAAGCATTAATGCCGTCCACCCCTAAATGATAGGAAATCCCAAAAGGCACCACCCAGGGAATATTTTCAATGAATTGGAAACCTCCGGTAGAGTGGTTATAAGTAAAAAAGACTCCCAGGGATAAAAGAAACGGCAAAAGCACCCCAAGAATAGCAATCCTGCGGATTGCAGAGGTATTCTGCGAGGGCACTGCAAACAGGACACTTAAGGCCAGCGTCGGTAATAAGAGAATATAGGAAAGCGGATAAGACATCATAAATTAGTGACCATTATAAAAAAGAGATACACGACTCCAAGAGCAAAAACTAAAGCATAGAATTGCACCAGGCCGGTCTGCAAATAGCGCAGTGCATTACCCGTTGCTTTGGCCAGGCCTGTTAAGCCATGAACTCCCAGACGAACAATCAATACTTGTTCAAGCAGGAACAAAATTTTTGCGAATGGGTGCTGGACATAATCGACATACCAGCCATAGACGATATCGAAATAGTATTTATTTTTTAGAAGCGAATAAAGAAATCCAATTTTGGTTTCTACGGGATCGGAAGATGGCCGTCCACCATATATCCTATAAGAGATGACAAGCCCTAAAACGGCAAACACAGACGAAGTTAATGCAACAAATGGGGACAGTTGAACAACTGTCCCCATTTGTTCAGGATATAAAAAATGGGGAATGCCAAGAAAGCCTCCAACGACGGAAAGGATCGCTAAAAAGATTAGGGGCATGGTCATCACTGCCGGAGATTCATGGGCAGGATGAGCGTGGTCAGATGCCTTGCCCCAAAATGCCACCCAGAACAGGCGCCCCATGTAAAGGGATGTTAATCCGGCCGTCAAAGTCCCCACCCAATACAGAAAAGTATTATGCCCAGCGGCCAAGGCCAAAATTTCATCCTTACTCCAAAAACCGCTTAAGGGAAAAATACCGCACAACGCCAAAGTGCCAATAAGAAATGTCCAACCTGTGATGGGCAACTGCTTTAAAAGTCCCCGCATTTTCCAAATATTCTGTTCGTGATGCAGCGCTAAAATCACGCTGCCGGCACTCAAGAACAAAAGGGCTTTGAAAAAGGCATGGGTGGTCAGGTGGTACATTCCTTGCAAGGGGCCGCCTAAACCTAAGGCCATGACCATGTAACCTAACTGGCTCAGCGTCGAATAGGCGAGGATCCTTTTGATATCATTCTCGACGATGGCAAGGGTGGCGGTCATAAAGGCGGTGATGGCGCCGATATAAGCCACTACCATCAGCGCGGCGGTCAATGGTTCAAAAATAAAAAAGACACGGGCCAACAGATAGATACCAGCGGCCACCATGGTGGCGGCATGGATTAAAGCGCTCACCGGTGTGGGGCCTTCCATGGCATCTGGCAGCCAGACATGTAAGGGGAATTGGGCCGATTTGCCAACCACACCGCAGAAAATCAAAAGCCCTACCGCTGACAGCAGAGGAAGGCTTAAATGAGGGACGACCTGGGCTAAATCAGTAAATAGAAATGTTCTACCGGCTTCGATAGTACCATCGAGGCCGACTCCGAAGTCAGATACACTCCACAACAGAAGAATTCCGCACATAAATCCGAAATCAGCCAGGCGGTTGACCATAAAAGCTTTGACTCCGGCATCAGCGGCAGAAGGTTTCTCATACCAAAAAGCAATCAGCAGATATGAACTTAATCCCACCAGCTCCCAAAAGATGAACAATTGAATAAAATTATTGGACAGCACAATGCCTATCATGGAGAAAGCGAAAAGACTTAAAAATGCAAAAAACCTAGGGCTGCTGGGGTCCTCGGCCATATATCCTTTAGAATAAATGAAAATGGCGCTTCCCACGCCGGTGACGACGAGCAACATCATAATGGCTAGTGGATTGATAAGCACTCCGAAGTCAATGGTGAGTCCATCAAAATGAATCCAGGGCAGGGATTGTTGGACTTGGGGCGAGGGATGAACACCGAATATTTGTGCAGCCAGCAAACAAGTGCAGACAAAAGAGATTAATATACCAGCAATAGCGGTTAATGAGCTGGATGTTTTCGAGCGCAGGAAGAAAAGAGTAATGACGACGCAAGCCACCATCGGTGAAAACAATGCTATCCACGCCAAGGAGAAGTTTACCATTTCAAATCCTTTAATTCATCCACCTGGATGGTGGCAAAATGGCGGTACATCAAAACGATGATAGCTAAACCCACGGCCACCTCGACTGCAGCAACCAGAATGACAAAAAATACAATCAATTGGCCTGTGTAATCCCCATTAAAACGCGAGAATGCCACAAAGGAAAGATTGGAAGCGGCCAACAGAAGCTCCAGGGAAAGAAGAACTTTAAGCATGTTGCGGCTGGTGATGACACCGACGACACCGATGGAAAAGATAATACCGCTTAAGATAAGATAATTCCCCAGTCCGATCATCGATCCCCCGCCTTCGTTGGAGCTACTCCTGTACTTAAGGCTCCTTTGGCCAATGAAACAATCCCGAAAATCGCAATTAATAAAAGAAGAGATGTTAATTCAAAGGGAAGAAGATAATCCGTAAAAAGAATCTGGCCAATGGTTTCAATGGTGCCGCGAATGGAGGAAGGCGGCATGGCCCCAGCTTTTAAGAAGACTTGAATAGCTAAAAAGATTTCTCCAAAAAACAGTACACCAATAACTGCCCCTAATAACCGGAAACGGCCTTGGTTTATTGAGGTCATGGCCGTCGAATTAAGGTTCAGGCACATCACCACGAACAGGAAAAAAATCAGCACTGCTCCAGCATAGACCAGAATAAGAATGACGCCGACAAAAAATGCTTCTAAAAGTATGAACAGGGAAGACAGGGCAAAGATAGCAGCGACTAAGGACAAAACATTATAGAGAGGATTCCTGGCCAGAACGACGGCCAGGCTTGCCAGGATTAAGGCCGCTGCAAAGAAATAGAAGAAAAAGGCAGTTATGCTCATACTCTGGTTCGGGGTAAAAATAAAATGTCATATTAAAGGATATTGTGTTAAATGTCAACGTCCTGTTTTGTAATGCTAGAATTAATATTGAAAACCTGCTTATTATTGTTATGATATCGAAATCCACTCTATGACTCAGAAAACAAAAAATAAAAAACCGGATGTCTCCAGTGCCGAAGAACTCAAGATTTTGCGCACCATCGTGGACATTGCTTCTTCCGAAATGGATTTAAATTTAATCCTGCAGGAAGTGGTCAAAATTGTCACGCAAATGACGCAGGCGGATTCGGTATTCATTTACCTGTTTGACGAGCGCAAAGAGAATTTGGTGTTGATGGCTTCTAAAACCGCTCACCAGAAAGAGCTGGGACAATTGATTCTTAAAATAGGGGAAGGGATTACCGGTTGGGTGGCTCGAGAGAATCAACTGGTGGCTATCAGGCGACATGCCTATAAAGATCCGCGTTTTAAAAACTTTGATGTGCTTCCTGAAGACCGCTATGAGGCTTTTCTGTCTTTGCCTATTATTTATAAAGCCAAAGCCATCGGGGTTATTAATGTCCAGCATAAACGTCCGCATGATTATTCCCCCTCGACAATTAATTTAATCGAAAGCATTGCCAAACAAGTCGGCGGCGTCATCGAACATGCCAGGCTGTTTGAAGAAACCAAGAAAAAGGCCCTGCAGTTTGATTCTTTAGTTAAGGTCAGCCGATCCATTACTTCGGAACATTATCTGGATGAAATCTTAAGCCTTATTGTGGTGGTGACGGCTGAAATGCTTAATTCTAAAGTTTGTTCCATCATGCTGCTGGATGAAAAGGGGGTAGAGCTGGTCATTAAAGCCACCCAGAGTTTAAGCGAGGACTATAAGAAAAAGCCTAATATTAGAGTAGACAACAGTCTTATTGGCAGTGTGATCAAAACCCGCAAGCCGATCGCTGTTTATGATGTTCGGCACGATGAAAAATATGCTTACCGCGATTTGGCAGTCAAAGAGGGGTTAACCTCTATGATTGCCGTGCCCATGGTGGTCAAGGACAAGGCTATTGGGGTCATCAATGTCTATACCAAAGAACCTCATCATTTTACAGAAGAAGAGACCAATGTTTTACAAATGGTAGCTAATCAAGCTGCCGTGGCAGTGGAAAATACCAAATTAATGGAAGAAGCTTTAAAGGCCAAAGAAGCTCTGGAAACTCGTAAATTGATTGAACGGGCTAAAGGAATTTTAATGAAAATGAACAGTCTTTCCGAGGACGCGGCCTATCGTTTGATCCATAAAAAGAGTATGGATACTTGTCGATCGATGAAAGATATTGCGGAGTCCATTCTTTTGATGGAGGAGTTGCGCAAATAATTTCAAAAAATTTCTTGACAAATAGCAATTCACCAGTTATATTTGCAACGGATTTTGAAAGTACATAGGCTCAAAGCAAAGAAGTTTTGAGTAAGATTTTAGGGCAAAGATAGTCCTCTTGAGACGCGGCGCAAGCTACTTAAGAGGATTTTTTATTGGTTCGGCTCACTCCTGCCTCGCACCGAGTGCATTACGAGGTGAGCGAGACCCCGCCAAAGGCGGGGTCGAGTCGAAGGATTTAGAGCTACGATAGCTCTAGGGCAATGAAGCTCCAACGTCTTGCTGTTGCAAGACAGCAGTTGGAGCTTTTTTATGTAGGGCATCCTGAAAGGAGGCTCACATGATTCGAAAAATGGAAACAATGGCCTTGTTGATTGGCCTTTCCCAAATCGCTTTAGCAGTGGGATTGCTGTATTCGTTTAGAATTTAAGGTGTTAATTAAGGAAATCCCTCGGCCATTGGCCTCGGGATAAATTCGTCCCGCCAAGGCGGGACTCATTAAAAAGGAGGAAGTAAATCATGGGAACAACACCAACACCACCAGTAGCAATCAGTGCCGGAGATACGGCATGGGTCCTGACCTCAGCCGCCCTGGTTTTGGCGATGACGGCACCAGGACTAGCCCTCTTTTATGGAGGGATGGTCAGGCGTAAAAACGTCCTGAGTATTTTGATGCAATGTTTTATGTGTTTGTGCATCGTCAGTGTATTGTGGGTCGTTTATGGCTATAGTTTAGCCTTTGGTAAAGGGACACCGTTTATTGGCGGTTTGCAGTGGTTTATGCTTCACGGTGTCAGCATCTCAGAAGCTAATGCAAATTATAGCGCTACTATTCCGCATCAAGCCTATATGATTTTCCAGTGCATGTTTGCGGTCATTACTCCAGCCCTTGTGGTTGGATCTTTTGCCGAGCGTGTTAAGTTTCCCGCCTTTGTGGCCTTTACTATTTTGTGGTTAACTTTTGTGTATTGCCCTATTGCTCACATGGTTTGGGCATCGGATGGGTTAGCCGGGCATACTTGGGGAGCGTTGGATTTCGCCGGTGGTACCGTGGTTCACATGAATGCCGGTTTGGCTGGTATAGTTACTGCCCTATTTTTAGGTAAGCGCGTAGGCACCAATAGACCTGGTATGCATAATGTGCCTTTTGTTATGGTAGGCGCATCGTTGTTATGGTTTGGCTGGTTTGGTTTCAATGCTGGTTCTGCTGTTGCAGCCAACAACTTGGCTACCAGTGCATTTGTGGTCACTAATACAGCAACAGCCGCTGCGGCCATTAGCTGGGCTCTGATGGAGTGGATTTTCTCCGGTAAACCGACCATGGTTGGGGCTGCCTCCGGCGCAGTCGCTGGTCTGGTGGCGATTACTCCTGCATCTGGTTTCGTGGATGTTGGCGGTTCGCTGTGGATTGGCTTCTTGGTTAGCGTCTTCTGCTATACCATGGTGGCGTGGGTCAAACCTAAGTTTGGTTATGACGATACGCTGGATGCCTTTGGCGTGCACTTTACCGGTGGTTTATGGGGAGCTTTGGCCACTGGACTTTTCGCTGTCAAAGCGATTAATCCATCTGGGTCCGGCTTCTTTGATGGTAATCACGGCCAGTTGTTGATTCAAGCTAAAGCTGCATTATTGACATTCGTCTGGTGCGGTATTGGCACAGCGATTATCTGCTTTATCGTGGATAAAACCATCGGTATGCGTGTTGCGCAAGAAGACGAAGTATTTGGTCTGGATTTAGCTGAGCATCATGAACGCGCGTATACGATATTAGATTAATTGATTTGTAGAGACGAGGCAGTGCCTCGTCTCTACAGCAATATTATAAAAAGGAGACAATCAATGAAATTGGTTATCGCCATCATTCAGCCCTACAGGCTCGACGAAGTTAAAAAAGAGCTTTATGCGGCCCAGGTCAACTTGATTACGGTTAGTGAAGTCTTAGGACATGGCCGTCAGGTTGGAGTAGATGAATTTTATCGCGGGGTTAAGGAAACAGGTAATCTCTTACGTAAAGTTCGTATAGAGATTGCGGTCAACGAAGATTTCGTTGAACCGACCATTAAAGCCATTATTAAAGGCGCTCGTACGGGGAAAATCGGCGATGGGAAGATCTTTATCCTTGATTTACCGCGCTGTATCCGTATCCGTACCGGTGAAGAAGGGTCCAAAGCCATAGGGTAAATAATAAATGGTAAATGGTTAGTGGTTGATGGTTAATGGTTTAACCACTATTTACCATTAACTATTAACCATTTACTAATGGTTCTTGCCCGCTTGCCAAAATTTTCTTGACACGTTTTATGTGGAAAGTTATTATGCCTTCTTCTACCTGAGGGCAATGAAGTCCTCCTGGCATAAGGCAAAACGTCTTTTGTGAAAGAGGACTTTTGTATTTAAGGAGGGAATATGTCCACACTTGTCACTAAAAAAGCTGAAAATCATTCTCCCAAAAATTCTCAAGAAGTCGCCAAACTCATCGAAAAAAACAATATTCAAGTAGTGGACTTTAAATTTAATGATTTGCCTGGGTTATGGCAGCATTTTTCCATTCCTTCGGACGATTTGTCCGATCCCGAGGGTGATATCTGGAAAGAAGGGATTGGTTTCGATGGTTCCAGTATTCGTGGTTTTCAAAAAATTCATGAAAGCGATATGATTTTGATGCCGGACCCCATCTCTGCCTTTGTGGATCCAGTATCTCAAATACCTACTTTAAGTATCATTTGCGATGTTTATGACCCTATAACAAAAGAAGCTTATAGCCGTGACCCTCGTTATGTAGCTAAGAAGGCGGAAAAGTATCTTAAATCTTCCAAGATCGCGGATTTAAGTTATTGGGGGCCAGAGGCGGAATTTTTTATCTTTAATGACATTCGTTTCGACCAGACAGAAAATAGTGGTTATTATTTTATAGATTCAAATGAGGGTGAATGGAATACTGGCCGCGATGAGAAGCCCAACTTAGGGTATAAACCAAGATATAAGGAAGGCTATTTTCCTGTGCCGCCTCACGATACTCTGCAGGATATCCGTAGTGAAATCATGCTCACTTTAAGAAAGGTGGGTGTACCGGTAGAAGTTCATCACCATGAAGTGGCCACGGCAGGTCAATGTGAGATCGATATCCGCTACAATACCTTAACTAAGATGGCTGATCATCTTTTACTGTATAAGTATGTCATCAAAAATATAGCCCGTAAATATAATATGACCGCCACGTTTATGCCCAAACCAATTTTCAAGGATAATGGTTCCGGCATGCATGTCCACCAGAGTCTTTGGAAAGATGGCAAGAATACGTTCTTCGACAAGAAAGGCTACGCGCTTTTAAGTGACACGGCCAAATATTACATTGGCGGACTTTTAAAGCATTCCCATGCGATTCTAGCCTTTGCTGCTCCGACGACAAATTCCTATAAACGTTTGGTCCCTGGTTATGAGGCGCCGGTGAATCTGGTGTATTCTCAGCGCAATCGTTCTGCCGCTGTACGGATTCCTATGTATTCCGCCAGCGAAAAATCCAAGCGCATCGAATTTCGTCCGCCGGATCCGTCCTGCAATCCTTATCTGGCTTTTGCTGCTATGCTCATGGCTGGCATCGATGGGATTAAACACAAGATAGATCCCGGGGAACCTATGGATAAAAATATTTATGCCCTTTCTGCGGAAGAGGCCAAGAAGATTAAGACGGTGCCCCGTTCCCTGGAGCAGGCTCTGGAAGATCTTAACAAAGATCGCAAATTCCTCACTGAGGGGGGCGTGTTTACGGATGATGTTATTGATACCTGGATTGAGTATAAACATGAGGTGGACATTGATAGTGTGCGATTAAGACCGCACCCATATGAATTCCATCTTTATTATGATGTGTAATTTTTTAACTGTAGAGACGAGGCATGGTTCGACTACGCTCACCACAGGTTGCCTCGTCTCTACCTATAATTAAATTAGAAGGGGGCTGTATTATGAGTCAACAAGCAAGGCAAGAGGTATTGGAAGCTGTCGCCCGACAAGAATGTTGCGCTAACGGTGCTTTCAGTGAACATCTTCCGGAATACTTTGGTCAAAATGTTTTTAATTTGAAGGCGATGAAAGAATGTCTTTCACCGAAAGCGTATGCTTCCATCGAAAAAATTATCAAGGAAGGCGGCAAATTAGATCCGTCGATTGCTGATGAAGTGGCGGAAGCCATGAAAAAGTGGGCCATTGCCAAAGGGGCTACTCACTTTACGCATTGGTTCCAACCGATGACTGGTACTACGGCTGAGAAACATGATTCGTTTATCACCTGGGACGGGCAA
Organism: Candidatus Omnitrophota bacterium; assembly: GCA_023247575.1. Taxonomy (GTDB): domain Bacteria; phylum Omnitrophota; class Gorgyraeia; order Zapsychrales; family Fredricksoniimonadaceae; genus JACQCF01. The sequence continues at coordinate 12,309 of JAHFGE010000012.1, forward strand.
GGCGGTGTTGTTTTAACTTTTGGCGGCAAGGAGCTTATCCAGGGTGAACCGGATGCTTCTTCTTTTCCGTCGGGAGGTTTGCGCGCCACCTTCGAAGCTCGCGGTTATACGGGCTGGGATCCAACCTCGCCTGCTTTTATTAAACAAGGGCCAGAGGGCGCAACTCTTTGTATCCCTACTTTCTATATTGGATATCATGGTGAGGCTTTGGATAAAAAGACCCCGTTACTTCGTTCCATGAAGGCCATATCCAAACAAATTTGCCGGTTGGCGAATTTATTTGGTATTGATACTAAAGATAAAAGGGCCTATTGTACCGTCGGGCCTGAACAGGAATATTTCCTGATTGACAAAGCCCATTATCAAGCTCGTTTGGATTTGGTGCAAACAGGGCGTACTTTGTTTGGAAGGAAACCTGCCAAGCATCAGCAGCAAGAAGACCATTATTTTGGTGCTATTAGACCTCGTATCATGGCGTTTATGGAAGACTTGGACAGAACCCTATGGGGCTTAGGGATCCCGGCCAAAACCCGCCATAATGAAGTGGCCCCTGCCCAGTATGAAATCGCACCGATCTATGAAGAGTTAAACATAGGCGTTGATCATGATATGATCAGGATGGAAGTCATGCGCCAGGTAGCTGATAAGCATGGACTGGTTTGCCTTTTGCATGAAAAGCCTTTTGCCGGCATTAATGGGTCGGGTAAACACAACAATTGGTCTGTGGTCGGGCCTGATGGCAAGAACTGGTTATATCCGGGCAAAACCCCACATGAAAATGCTAAGTTTTTAACCACCCTTTGCGCGGTGATTAAAGCAGTTGATTCTTATGCGGATTTATTGCGTGTCAGCGTCGCCACCGCAGGCAACGACCACCGCTTAGGCGCTAATGAAGCTCCTCCGGCAATCATCTCTATTTTCTTAGGGGATCAATTGACGGATATCATTGAACAAATCGAAAAAGGTGAAGCAAAAACTTCCAGGCAGGGCGGAGTGTTGCATGTGGGAGTGGATTCCCTGCCACAGTTAGCGAGAGATACGACAGACCGTAATCGTACCTCACCCTTTGCTTTCACCGGCGCCAAGTTTGAATTCCGGGCCGTTGGTTCTAACATGAATCCTTCCGCGGCTAACATGGTGCTTAATACGATTGTTGCCGAAGCTATTAGCGATATCTGCGATCAGCTGGAAGTTGATAAAAAAGCTGGTAAGGATTTTAATACTTCCTTACAGAAAATATTGCAGGATATCATCAAGAAACATAAAAGAGTGGTGTATAACGGAGATAACTATATACCCCAATGGCATGCAGAAGCCAAGAAACGCGGGCTTCCTAACTTGATTAATACCCCGCAAGCTCTGGAAATGATCAAGGTCAAAAAGAATATCCAGGTCATGGTCAAGCACGGTGTCTTGACCGAGAAGGAACTCGCTTCCCGCTATGAAATCAACAAACATGCCTATGAAACCGTAGTTGCCTTAGAGGGCAGTTGCGCCGCCACCATGGCACGTACGCAGTTGATTCCCGTTGCTATTGAGTATCAAAAGCAGTTAGCGGATACGATTAAAACCGTCGGCTCTGCTGGCAAGACAACGGCGCAAAAGAAGCTGTTAAAACAAGTCTGTGGGCTGATTGAAGAAGCCCTTTTGATCACTGACAGCTTGGAAGCAGCCATTGCCAAGCATGATGCGGCCAAAACCAATGCAGCTATGGCCAAATTACGTGAGGTTATTGACGAATTAGAAGGCTTGGTGCCCAATAGTCTGTGGCCTTTGCCTTCTTATGCTGAGATGTTGCTCATGAATGCGTAAAGAAACGCAATGTCACAAAAAGGGCGGATAATTTTTTATCCGCCCTTTTTATTTTATAGTATAATCATCTTCATGATTCTTATCGTCAAACACATCGACATTGAAGGGCCGGGGACATGGGGGGATTTTCTGGATATTCACAATGTCCCCTATCGTATCCTCGATCTGGGAGCTGGCGACAAGCTGCCAGAGGATTTATCCAAACTCAAGGCGGTGGTAGTTTTAGGCGGCCCTATGAATGTGGATGAAGAAAATAAATACCCATGGCTGGTCAAAGAAAATGAATTTATTAAAGAAATTTTGCGACGGCAGATCCCTTTTTTGGGAATTTGTTTAGGCTCACAGCTTTTGGCCAAGGCCGCTGGAGCCCAGGTGGTTCGATCTCCGGTCAAAGAAATCGGCTGGTATCATGTGCAACTGACCGATGAGGGCAAAAACGATCCTCTATTGAAGGATTTTCGCGAGGATAACCCCATTTATCAATGGCATGAAGATATGTTTCATGTTCCACAAGGTGGGAAATTATTGGCGAGTGCTGATGGATGCCCGCATCAAGCCTTTAAAGTAGGAGTCAATGCTTACGGTTTGCAATTTCATGTGGAAGTGACTGACAAGAGCATTAAAGAATGGTGCGAAGAATATGCCCAGAACGACTTAAACGTTCGTAAAGAACATGCTGCATCCATGCTGAAAGATTATGCTCAATATAAACAAGTTTTTGATCAGCAGGCGAATACGTTATATCAAAATTTTTTAACCCTTTGTCATTTACCAAGTACGCTCAATGTTTAAAATTGCCCTGGCCCAGATTAATACCACCGTTGGAGATTTTGCAGGCAATGCCAATCTTATTTTAGATTACCTCTCCCGCGCCAAGGCCGCCAAAGCCTCCTTGGTCGTTTTCCCCGAATTGGCCGTAGGCGGGTATCCGCCCGAGGACCTGGTTTTAAAAAATCATTTCGTGGAGAATAATCTAAAGACACTATCTTCACTTGTGAAAAAAGTTCATGGGATTGCAGCGGTTGTCGGTTTTGTCGATGCCGATTCCAAGGGAAAAATTTACAATGCAGCCGCTTTTATTGAAGAAGGTGCCATTAAGACGATCTACCACAAAAACGAACTTCCCAATTATGGGGTATTCGACGAGAAAAGATATTTTCGGCCCGGTAGTTTTGAAGCCAACAAGGGTCTAATCAGCCTGAATGGCCGCAAAATAGGGATCTCGATTTGTGAAGATATCTGGATTGATGGCAGTGTTTATGCCAAACAGTCAAAAGCCGGAGCCAAAATACTCGTTAACATTTCTTCTTCACCGTACGAGGCGGGGAAATTAAAAATTCGCCAGGAACTTCTGCTGCGCCGCGCCAAAGAGACTAAAGCGGCTATCATCTACTGCAATGTGGTCGGCGGTCAGGATGAACTGGTTTTCGACGGCGCCAGTATGGTGGTGGGCTCGGATGGCAGGCTCATGGCACGGGCGAAACAATTTGAGGAAGAGCTGTTGGTATGCGATATGGATGCTGCCTCCAACCCCCTAGCTCCTCTCTTGGATGAAACCCAGGAAGTTTATCAGGCGCTGGTCGCGGGAACACGCGACTATGTGCAAAAAAATGGATTTAGTAAAGTAGCCTTAGGGTTAAGCGGCGGCATTGATTCATCGTTGGTGGCTGTTATTGCCGTCGATGCTTTGGGAGCTGACAATGTGATCGGTATTTCGATGCCCTCGCGCTTTAACGTGAAGGCCACTCGCCAGGATGCTAAAATGGTGGCCGGGAATTTAGGCATTAAGTGCAAAGAAATATCGATTAAGAGAATTCATCAGATCTATTTGAGAGTTTTAGCAAAGCATTTTAAAGGACTGGCGCCCGATATTACCGAAGAAAATCTGCAGGCACGTATCCGGGGCGATATTCTGATGGCTTTTTCCAATAAGTTTGGGTGGCTTATCTTAACGACGGGCAATAAAAGCGAAATGGCCGTCGGCTATTGCACGCTTTACGGAGATATGTCTGGCGGGTTTGCGCCGTTAAAAGATATTTTTAAAACCAGGGTGTATGAACTGGCCCGCTGGAGAAACAGCCAACAGGAGAATCATCCTATTCCCAAAAGCGTATTCTTGCGGGCACCGACGGCAGAATTAAGACCCCATCAGACGGATGAAGAATCCTTAGGAGCTTACCAACAGCTGGATGAAGTGCTGGATGCTTATGTGCAGAGGCATCAATCCGTGGGGACCATTGTGAAAGACTCCACCCAGTTGGCTTATGTCAAAAAAATAGTCAACTTAGTCGATAAGAACGAATATAAACGCCGCCAGGCGCCCCCAGGAGTGAAAATCACCGGCCGTGCCTTTGGCCGTGACTGGCGGTTACCGATTACGAATAAATATAAGGAATAACCCCTCGACGTTGCTCGGGGTAAATTCGCCCAAATAACTTATGTCACTATGTTCCACCTCGTGCCGAGTACTAATTTCTAAAGCACTCGGTGCGAGGCATAAGTT
>JAHFGE010000012.1:16633-21831 GCA_023247575.1 Candidatus Omnitrophota bacterium
CCGTCTATAACGAGGAAGCGACTGTAGCCGAGGTCATTGATACCGTCGAGTCGGTTTGTCTGTCCCAGGGATTAGATCGAGAAATCATTATTGTCAATGATGGCTCCAGGGATAACACGGCGCAGGCCTTAACTCCTTACCAGGGACGAGCCAACCTAACGGTGATTCACCAGGCCAATGCCGGCAAAACCGCTGCTTTATTAACGGGATTTAAGAATGCCAGCGGCGATATCTTGTTAATCCAGGATGCAGATTTGGAATACGATCCCAGCCAATATCCTAAACTTTTGGATCCTATACTCAAGGGAAGCACACAGGTGGTCTATGGCTCCAGATTTTTGGGGAAGATAGAGGGTATGGAACCGATCAATCGTTGGGCTAATTTGGTTTCTAACTGGACTTTTCGACTATTGTACAAACAAAACATAACCGACATCAATACCTGCTACAAAGTGTTTACCCGCAAGGCGCTGGAAGGGATTGACATCAGGAGCAAAAATTTTGCCTTTGAAACAGAAGTAACGGTGAAATTTTTCCAGAAAGGTCTTACCATCATGGAGGTCCCCATCGATTACAAGGCCCGCCGCCACAGCCAGGGTAAGAAAATCCGCTGGACCACTGCTTTAGAAATGTTCTGGCCAATTATCAAATATCGCTTTCAGAGATAATTTCCGTGTAAACCCAAAGCGTTTCCACCAACTAATAAATATTTTTACGATTCTTAAGATTTATGCTATAAATAAACCATCCTTTCCCCAAGGATTTTACATAGATTCCCCACAAAATAAGTTTAACCATTTAACCAGTGAGGGAAAACTATGTCTGCACAAAGCATATCTATAGGTTGGCAACAGTCTAACACGATAAATTGTTTTGGATTTATTGATGAAACAGGTGTTTTATACCATGACATAGATCAACGATTTTTTGCTATCGGTCTTTTAAAATGTGAAGATACAACTGCGCTATATGAACAAATTCATATTTTGAAGACCAAAGCTGAAGCAAAATTAGATTTGCACAGAAAGCAAAAGGGCGACACGAGTAAGCATAATTTTTTTGAATTTAAATTTGCCGATATTACAAGAGGAATGGAGGGGTATTATTTAGAACTCATAGATACGTATTTCCGATTTCCGCAAATAATATTTTCGTGTGTAGTTATTGATAAGAATATTGTTAAGCCCAATGTATTTCCCAGCGCTTGGGATGCGTATATTGAATATTCAAAGAGATTAATAGCTGGTAGTATGGAGGAAAATGAGCGAATTTGTGTCATTGCAGATTTCATGGGGAGACCAAAACTGAGTAATAAATTTTATGAACCCCAAATACGAATGTTGCCATGTGTTTACAATGCCACAGTTTTGGAATCTCACGCATCGCTATATATTCAACTGGTTGATGTCCTCATTGGAAGTGTTGTGTTTGATTTTAAGAGACAAAGGCAACCGGAGAGAAAATTCGATACTGTTAAATCAAAGGTCTGTGATCTTTTAAAGAAAAAGTTAGGACTGAATAGTTTGCTTGTTGGGAAGAGGAATGAGTTTAGCGTTATTGAATTGATACAATAAAAATGCGAGCTGTCGACACAGTCAACGCCCGCATTTCATTCACCATTAAATATACCATGTCTAAACTAATTGTCAATATTTCATCCTTTTCGTTTTCATCCTTTTCGCTTTAGACGTATCATCTGGCGGAGCTGAGTTAAAAGTATTTGACCATTTCTGCTTTGAGGGATTAAGATACCGCTTAATCAATGGTCAGAAGAATTTCTTTTAGCTTACTTTAAATCCACTGCTGCAAAATGGCGTGGGTTTTTTGTGTTTTCAGTGTTCTTAAAAATTTTGATTCTTATCTTACTTAAAGATGGGTGGAATCTATAAGAAAAATTGTTTCGAATCAAACAATATTTTTTATTCTAAGTTTCCTATTAATTGTCTGTAATACTTTACCAAATAAGCAGGGCTATCTTCCGGCCGGTTATTTCGTTTGTCATGCATCGCTGTAGTTTGTAATTACAATAATTTTGGGGACATAATGAGCTAACCCATAATTTAGTCCCAGCCAGTTTTTCATAGTTCTAGGAATAGTTTTTCAATTGCATTTCCAATGAGAAGATTATAAAATAAAAATCATGGAAAAGAAATTCCTTATCGATCCACGTCAACAGGGCCTTTTTGATCCGCAGGTTGAATTTGATGCTTGCGGAGTGGGTTTTGTGGTTAATGTCAAGAACCGCAAAAGCCATGATATTATCCGCAACGGGATTCAAATCCTGGAAAATTTAACCCATCGCGGTGCCTGCGGGTGTGATCCCGAAACCGGAGACGGTGCCGGCATTCTGATGCAGATGCCGGATACCTTCTTGCGTAGAGAAATGGCCAAACAGGATGTGACTCTGCCGCCTTTGGGTGATTATGGGGCTGGCATGGTTTTTTTGCCTCGGGATTCTTCGGAACGCAACATCATGGAGGAATGGACGGAACATATTATCCATGAGGAAGGCCAAAGGCTTTTGGGTTGGCGGCAGGTGCCGCATGACCCCAGCAAAGTTGGCAAGATGGCCCGCTCGGTCATCCCAGAGTTTAAACAGCTTTTTATTGGCCGCGGCAAAGATACCAGACCAGAGGATTTCGATCGCAAACTTTATGTCATTCGCAAACGCCTGTGGTCGAAAGTTCAAAGCTCGACCCTGATCTACAGGAACTACTATTATTTCTGTTCCCTTAACAGCAAGACCATTATTTACAAGGGACAATTAATGAGTGAACAGCTGGATCGCTTCTTTACGGATCTTTCGGATCCGGCCATGGTCTCGGCCATTGCTTTGGTGCACTCACGGTATTCCACGAATACTTTTCCTACCTGGGCGCTGGCGCATCCCTATCGCATGATTGCCCATAATGGGGAGATCAATACTTTAAGAGGCAATATTAACTGGATGCACGCGCGCGAAAAGCAGTTTGTTTCCAAAGCGTTTGGCAATGATTTAGAAAAAGTTATGCCCATCGTTGTTCCACTGGGTTCAGACACTGCCACTTTTGATAACGCCCTGGAAATGCTTGTCCTGTCGGGGCGCTCTTTACCTCATGCCATGATGATGATGATTCCCGAAGCCTGGAGCGGCCATCAGGAAATGGATAAGGCCAAACGGGCTTTTTATGAATACCATTCCTGTTTGATGGAACCATGGGATGGCCCGGCCTCTATTGCTTTTTGCGATGGCCGCTATGTGGGAGCCGTGCTTGACCGCAATGGCCTTCGACCTTCCCGTTTTTTGGTCACTAAAGATGATTTGGTCATCATGGCGTCTGAAGCCGGTGTCTTGCCGGTTGCGCCTGATAATATCGTCAAAAAGGGCCGTCTTCAACCAGGCAAAATGTTTTTGGTGGATACCCAGGAAGGCCGTATTATCGACGACAGGCAACTCAAAGAGTTCTATGCCGCCCGCCAGCCGTATGCACAATGGCTGAAAGAAAATGTGGTGGATCTGCGTACTTTGCCAAAACCTAAGAAGGTGCATGGGCTTAACCAGAAAACTTTATTGGAACGCCAGAGAGCTTTTGGTTACACTTATGAAGATTTAGAAATTATTTTGACGCCCATGGTTCATGGAGATGAAGCCGTGGGCTCCATGGGAACGGACACTCCTTTGGCCGTGCTTTCCCAAAGACCGCAGCTGCTTTACAATTATTTCAAGCAGTTGTTCGCCCAGGTGACCAATCCACCCATTGATGCTATTCGTGAAGAAATCATCATGGCCGAGGATATGATGCTGGGGCCGGAAGGGAATTTGTTGGAAGAGACCCCGGCCCATTGCCACCGTCTATGGATCCAGCGGCCGATTTTGACCAATGAGGAACTGGAAAAGATTGCGCATGTCAATAGAGGTTCTTTAAAAAGTGAAACATTACCGATTCTTTTTAACAAACCAGAGGGAGTAGAAGGATTAGAAAAAGCACTGGGCAATTTGTTCAAGAAAGCTGACCAGGCCATTGAAGAGGGCTACAGTATTTTAATTCTTTCCGATCGAGGGATTAATGCCAAGAAAGTACCAATTCCGTCGTTGCTAGCATGCGCTGGGCTACATCATCATCTCATCCGCCAGGGGACCAGGACCAAGGTCAGCTTTGTGGTTGAATCTGGTGAGGCTCGGGAATTGCATCATTACGCAACGCTCATTGGTTATGGGGCCAATGCTATTAATCCTTACCTTGTTTTTGAGACCATGGAGGACTTGATCTTACAGAACAAGTTTGAGGACCCTGTTACTTTTAAAGATGCTGAAAAGAATTACCTGAAGGCCTGCCATAAGGGGCTGTACAAAATTATTTCTAAAATGGGAATATCGACGATACAATCCTATTGCGGGGCCCAGATTTTTGAAGCGGTTGGTTTAGGCCCTGAATTAATTGATAAATATTTTACGGCCACACCTTCCAGAATCGGAGGGATTGATTTAAAGACAGTCGCCCTGGAAACACTCAAGCGCCATGAGGATAGTTATGCTCCTCAGCCGGTTAGTGACCATATGCTGGAACAGGGAGGAGAGTACTACTGGCGCCAGCAGGGTGAATATCATCAACTGAATCCTCAGACCATTGCGTTGTTACAACATGCCGTGCGCAGCAGCGATTATAAAATTTATAAAGTTTACGCCAAGCTCGTCAATGAGCAGAATAAGCAAATTGCTAATATCCGCGGCCTGTTAAAATTCAAAAAAGGCCATTCGATTCCTTTAAGTGAAGTCGAACCGGCCAGCGAGATCGTGAAGCGTTTTGCCACGGGTGCCATGAGTTATGGTTCTATTTCCAAGGAAGCTCATGAGACCTTGGCCATTGCCATGAACCGTTTAGGGGGATTTTCCAATACCGGCGAGGGTGGCGAAGATTCTGTCCGTTTTAAAAAGGATCCTAATGGGGATTGGCGGCGCAGCCGCATTAAACAGGTGGCTCAAGGCCGCTTTGGGGTGACCATTGAATATTTAGTCAATGCCGATCAATTACAAATTAAAATGGCCCAGGGCGCTAAGCCCGGTGAAGGCGGTCAGCTTCCAGGACATAAAGTTTCCAAGGAAATCGCCGCTACTCGTCATACAACTCCGGGCGTGCAATTGATTTCTCCGCCACCCCATCATGATATTTATTCTATTGAGGATTTAGCTCAATTAATCCATGATTTAAAAAACGCTA
>JAHFGE010000013.1 GCA_023247575.1 Candidatus Omnitrophota bacterium
GGTCTGACCCGCGGCTTTTAGAAATGGCCAAACACCTCTCCGATGAACAAATTCAAAAGATGCGCCGCGGCGGCCATGACCCGGAAAAAGTTTATGCCGCCTACAAGGCCGCCGTCGAATACAAAGGCGCTCCCACAGTCGTTATCGCCAAAACCATCAAAGGTTACGGCCTGGGGGAAAGTGGCGAGGGCAAGAACATTACCCACCAGCAAAAGAAGCTCAATGAACAAGAGCTGAAAGAATTCCGTACCCGCTTTAATATCCCCATTTCCGACGCAGAAGGAGCTAAAGCCTCCTTTTATCGCCCGGCCGAGGATTCTGCAGAAATGAAGTATTTGCATGAGCACCGCAAAGCGTTAGGCGGATACTTGCCGCAACGACGTACCCAGATCACTCCTTTACAAGCACCGGCCGAAGGCCTCTTTGAAGAATTTTACAAAGGCACCGAAGGCCGGCCGGTTTCAACCACCATGGCTTATGTACGTGTGTTGTCCAAATTGCTGCGCGATGAAAAAATAGGCAAACTGGTTGTGCCCATCATCCCTGATGAAGCCCGTACTTTTGGTATGGAAGGACTGTTTCGCCAGGTGGGTATTTATTCCCACGTCGGACAGCTTTATGAACCGGTCGATTCTGAAAGCCTCATCTACTACAAAGAAGCCAAAGACGGCCAAATCCTTGAGGAAGGGATCAATGAGGCCGGTTCTATGGCTTCTTTTATTGCTGCCGGTACTGCCTATGCGTCGCACAACATCAACATCATTCCTTTTTACACGTACTATTCCATGTTTGGGTACCAGCGCGTAGGCGACTTGATGTGGGCCGCCGGAGATTTGCGCTGTAAAGGATTTTTAGTCGGTGCCACATCGGGCCGCACCACCTTAAACGGTGAAGGCCTGCAGCATCAAGACGGACATTCCCATATTCTGCTCTCCTGTGTTCCCAATGTACTGACCTATGATCCCGCCTTTGCCTTTGAAATTGCCGCTATCATTCGTCACGGCATTTTTCACATGTATGAAAAACAAGATAGTGTCTTCTATTATTTAAGCGTAGGTAATGAAAATTATCCTATGCCCCCCATCCCCATCGGTCATGAAATCAAAGAAGGCGTTATCAAAGGGATGTACCGCTTTAGCCGCTCGGGTAAAAAATCCGATTTACGCGCCCACTTATTTGGCAGCGGGGCCATCATGAACCAAGTTCTGGAAGCGCAAAAAATCTTAGAAGAGAAATATCAGGTGGCTACCGACGTATGGTCGGTCACCAGCTACAATGAGTTGCGACGTCAAGCACTGAACATGGAGCGGGACAATATGTTGCATGGCACTAAAAATGCCAAAATCCCTTACGTCACGGAATTGTTAAAAAACGAGCAAGGCGTGTTTGTGGCCGCCTCCGACTACATGAAAGCTCTGCCGGATTCCATACGTCAATGGGTTCCAGAACCCTATACAGTCCTTGGTACCGACGGCTTTGGCCGCTCAGATAGCCGCGAAGCTTTACGCGATTTCTTTGAAGTGAATGCCAAACATATCGTCTGGGCGGCGCTGGTGAGCCTGGCGGATCAAAAGAAAATCACCGCGAATATTCTTACCAAAGCCAGGGCTGAATTAAAAATTAATCCGGACAAATTAAATCCGATGGTTTCGTAAGTCTGTGATATGTCATGCCCGAATGCTTCTATCGGGCATCTAGAGGTTACCGAAGTACTAGGTCCCCGATAAAAACATTCGGGGACGACAATGTGGTTGAAAGGTTTCATATGGAATTACTACTACCCGAACTAGGCGAGAATATTACGCAGGGCACGGTCACCAAAATCCTGGTTAAACCCGGCGACACGGTTAAAAAAGGCCAGAGTATTTTAGAGCTGGAAACCGACAAAGCCGTATTGGAAGTCCCTTCCCCTGAAGAAGGACTGATCAAAGAAATTTTGATTAAAAATGGCGGGGTCATCAAGGTTGGCCAGGCGATATTTAAGATGGAATCCGTCATTCTGACCCCGCCAAAGACGGGGGAAGAATCTAAAACAAAAAATGTCGGGACTCCCCGGCCCGTCGTTAACGAAAGCCGGGGCGGGCAGGATGACCAAAAAGAATCTGAACAACTCACCCTAAGCAAACCTACTACCGTTGAAGCAATGCCAGTCTCCATACATATGCCAGTCCGTAAGGATGTAGCTGCCTCACCGTCGGTTCGTTTATTCGCCCGTGAAATCGGTGTCGATATAGGCCAGGTCCCCAGCAGCGGCCCAGCGGGGCGCATTTCCATCGATGACGTAAAAAAATATGCCAAGATGTTGTTGACTTCTCCCGGACGCGGCATGGGTGCGCCTATTGCCCAGCAGCCTTTACCTGATTTTGCCAAATGGGGATCTATCCGTCGGGAACCCATGAACAATGTTCGCCGCAAAACTGCGGAGCATGTATCATCAGCATGGACCACTATCCCCCATGTGACTCAATTTGATAAGGCCGATATGACTGAGCTCGAGAAGTTACGTAAACAGGCTTCTTCCAAAGCAAAAAAGCTTTCGATCACGCCTTTCTTAATTAAAATTGTGGCAGCAGCCCTTAAAAAATTTCCGCCATTGAATGCGTCGGTCGACAGCGCTACCAATGAAATCATTTATAAGGATTACATCAATATAGGTGTGGCGGTCGATACTGACCGCGGTCTTCTGGTACCGGTGTTAAAAAATGTCGACCGGCTGACCGTTCACCAAATTGCCGACGAGTTAACGGCCATGGCCGAACGGGCCCGCACCCGCAAGACCACCATTGAGGAAATGCAAGGCGGATGTTTTACGATTTCTAACTTAGGAGGTATTGGCGGCGCCTTCTTTACACCCATTGTGAACTGGCCGGAGGTGGCGATTCTAGGTGTCTCCCGCGCAGTCATGGAACAAGTTTATGTTGACGGTCCCCGCCAAGGAAGCGGCGGGGCAGGCCAATTTATACCGCGGCTGATACTCCCCTTGTCGCTATCTTACGACCATCGTCTTATCGATGGTTCTGATGGGGCTCGCTTTATCCGCTTTGTATGTGAGACTCTCGAGAAACCATTGGAAATCCATTAACGAAAGATCCCTATGTCACAAGCAATAAAACTAGTCGTCATTGGCGCTGGCCCAGGGGGTTACGCCGCTGCTTTTCATGCCGCTGATATGGGGATGGAAGTTACGATCGTCGAAAAAAAACCAAATCCGGGTGGCGTTTGCACTTACTGTGGCTGTATTCCTTCCAAGGCTTACCTGCATGCGGCTAAAATCATCTCCGAGGCCAAACACGCCTTACACTTTGGTATTGACTTTGGTCTCCCAAAAATTGATATCAACAAACTACGAGATTGGAAAAAGGGTATTGTCACCAAGCTCACCGGTAATTTGGGTATCTTAGCCAAACAGCGTAAAATTAAATACATTCAAGGCGAAGCTTGCTTTGTCAATTCCTCGACTATTAACGTCAAAAAAACCGACGGCAGTAACGAACAAATCACCTTTGATAAAGCCATTTTAGCCACTGGTTCCAGGCCGGCGGTCATTCCCCATTTGCCTCAATCAGCTCACATTTGGGACTCCACCTCTGCATTAGAAATGGAAACCGTGCCCAGCACTCTTTTGGTCGTCGGTGGTGGTTATATCGGTATGGAACTGGGCACTGTTTATCACGAACTGGGTTCCAAAGTCTCGGTGGTGGAAATGACATCCGGCCTGCTGCCCGGTGCTGATCGCGATTTAGCCAATGTGCTCTTCAAGCGGGCCCAAACCATGTTTGCCAAAATCATGCTAGAAACTAAGGTCATCAAAATGGAAGAAGTTAAAAATGGTATGACCGTTACCTTTGCGGGTAGCGACGGCAAAAAATTTAAAGAAGAATACAATAAAGTCCTGGTTTCCATTGGCCGTAAACCCAATTCGGAAAATTTAGGACTGGAAGAAACAAAAGTCAAGGTGACTTCCCGCGGCTTTATCGAAATCAATGATCAACGAAAGACCGCTGATGATTATATTTATGCTATTGGCGATGTGGTCGGTGATCCCATGCTGGCCCATAAAGCCTCCCACGAAGCCCGCGTCGCTGTAGAAACTATTGCCGGCCACAAGGTGGCTTTTGAACCCCGGGCTATTCCCGCTGTCGTCTTTACCGATCCGGAAATTGCCTGGTGCGGTTTAAGTGAAACCGACGCTGAGAAACAAGGCAAGGAAATCAAGGTTGTGAAGTTCCCCTGGGCCGCCTCTGGCCGGGCCTTGACTTTGGATCGCCAGGACGGTTTGACCAAACTCATCATCGATCCGCAAACTCAGCGTATTTTAGGAGTGGGTATTGTGGGCGTTGGGGCTGGAGAAATGATTGCAGAAGGTGTGGTGGCCGTGGAGATGGGGTCCGTGGTCAAAGATTTAAAACTTTCGATTCACCCGCATCCGACCCTTTCGGAAACGGTCATGGAAACCGCCGAAATGTTCTTCGGCACTTCTACACATATCTACAAACCTAAATCTCCCGTCCTATAGCAACCCTAATAATTCGTCTTATATCTTCGATTTCGAAAGGCTTTTTTAAGCAACCGCAAGCTCCCAGGTGGACCGCTTCGTCCCTTTGCTCTTGTATAGAATAACCGCTCATCATGACCACTGGTAAATGAGGACGCACGGCTTTCAGATCTTTAAGAACCTCTATTCCATTTTTTCCCGGCATCACCATATCTAAAAAGGCGATGTCAAATTCCCTCTGTTGCACTATCTCCGTGGCCTCACAAGGGTCATGGACGACCGTAATGTGATGGCCGTAATAACCCAAGGTAATGTCAAAAAAATCATGAATGACTTGCTTATCATCGACAACCAGTATCTTAAGAGGATGAACCGTTGTAACCATTTGTCGATCTCTCTTTAAGCCACTTTCACCAGGCACGGCAAGTAAATGGCGAACGTTGTTCCATCAGAAGTGTCCACTTCAATGGTTCCCCCATGCTCTACAATTAAATCATGGCAAAGTGCCAGACCGATACCCGAGCCTTGTTCCTTGGTGGAAAAAAACGGATCAAAAACTTTCTCCCTTGTCTGGGGATTGATGCCTGGACCATTGTCCTTAAAACGGATCACCGCACGGTCATGGGTTTGATCCCAGTGGGAGGAAACTTCTAAAGTGCGTGGCACACCGGCAGGCATTTCGCTTAAAGCTTCCATCGCATTAACGGTCAAGTTCATAAAGATTTGCTGAAGATGCAGGGGGTCAGCGAATACGTCAGGCATATGGTTATCCAAGTGTAAATCCCATCTCACCCGGCGGATACGTAGCTCGTCACTGAGCAAATTCATGGCTTTTTCTAACACACTATTCACATCAACGGCGTCTTTCTGGATTTTACGGTGGCGAACCAATTCCATGAGGTTCTCGAGCATTTCCCGCAGATAGGTGGCTTGTTCATCCATCACCGTGACCGGCTTATAAAATACATCGTCCGCTCTCATTTCTTTTTTCATAAAACGCACAAATCCGTGAATAGCGGTAATCGGCTGACTGATTTGATGTAAGATCCCGGCGCTTAAAGCAGCCAAGGCGGATTTTTTGCAGTCTTCCATGAGTTTGATTTGTGCGGCCTTGAGTTCCTTAATAGTCTCTTCCAGTTGATGAGTTTGCCGTTGGATATCCTGACGAAGACGACAATTTTTAATAGCCAACCCTATGACCACGGCCAGCAGAAGCAAACTTAAACCAATAAAAACACCCATAACTATTTTATTATATACCTAAATACCTTTAAATTCCAAAAGATCACCTGTTTTTAATTGATTCTTCAAAGCAAACCCATCTGACGCTTCTAAACAATAGCGGGCTTGGCCAGAAGGTTCATAAACCGGGCAAGGGTCTTGTACGCATGGTAGGCGTGAAGGGGCAATGGTTACAATATGATGCTGACGATCTATCCAAATCATATCAATAGGAAATCTCATATCCTTCATCCAAAAACGATAAAAACCATCCGATTTGAAAACAAAAAGCATGCCATGATGGTCGGCCAGAACATCTCTACCCTGCAATCCTCGTTGAAGGTCTTCATCTTTGCTAACCACCTCCACTTGCACACAAACGTCTTTTTTGCATACGGAGACGGCGTGAGCTTGGGTAGAAACCGGCGCTATCAGGGTAAAATATAAAATAGTAGAGACGCAAAATTTTGCGTCTCTACATAATTTCTCACAATTTTTTGTCATCTCTCTTCTCCCGTTAAATTCAAATAATCCTTAAACTGGCCCTTGCCGCCGTTAGCTTCGGCATCAACTTTAGCCATGCGTTGAGGGATATAAGGATGAGTGCGCCAGTAGCTCATAGGCTGCGGCCCCTTTTTATATTGCTCTGCTAATAATTTTCCCAGCATCACACGCATCTGACGAGGATCATAGCCGGCCAATTTCATATATTTCACACCCAAGCGATCGGCCTGGAACTCATCCTCTCTCGAATTCTGAAAAAAAATCGACGAAGCCGTTAAATTAATTCCGGAAGCCAGTGCGCCATTACGGCTGGCAATGGCAGCGCCTTCCAGGATGGTTGTCCCATAAGCTGCCTGCAAACGTTTCAGCGCATGCTTGGCCACTATATGGCCGACTTCATGGCCAATAACCCCTGCCACTTGATCATCATTATCCATTTTGTCAATCAGTCCCTTATAAACATACACATAACCGCCAGGCAAACTAAAGGCATTCATGGTATCCTTGTCATCGATGACCCGTATGGTATAAACTAAATCCTTACGATCGCAAACCGCCACAATTTGTTTAAGAATTTTTTCTACCCTTGCATTAATATCCACCTCATTATCTATTTTCATGGTCTTTTCCAACGACAGCACAATGGAGGCCCCTAAATTCATTTCCTTGTCATCGTTAAACATAAGGGTTTCCTGCCGCTGTAAGGCCGTATTGTATTCGGTAGTGCAGCCAGTAATGAAAATTCCCATAAAACAAACAAATAATATTGTCATGCCCGAAAGCTTTTGTCGGGCATCTAGTCCGTGAGCTAGGTTCCCGACTAAAACATTCGGGAACGACACATTTAATTTAATCTTCATAACACTTCTACTCCCATTTTTTCTAACATCTGCGCCAGTTTGGCCAACGGCAAACCGACGACATTAAAATAACACCCCTCAATACGAGGAATAAATAAAGCTCCTATACCCTCAATATCGAAACCCCCAGCTTTATCCAAAGGCCAAACTTTACGATGATACCTGTCAATAGCCTTCGAAGATAGGGCTCGCATAAAAACTTTGGTTTTTTCATAATCTATCAGGGTTTTTCCTGAGGCCACATCGATGACAGCCAAACCTGAATAAACCCAATGGGGTCTCTCCATCAGTTCACGAAGATTCTTTTTAGCTTCTTTAAGGTTTTCAGGTTTTAAAATCAAACGCCTCTGGTGGGACCACACCACCGTATCGCATCCAACCACCATCCCCGAATGTTGGCGGCTGGCCACATCCTGAGCTTTGCGCAAGGCATTATGTTTGACCAGATGCGCCACATCTTTGGTAAGAATTTCTTTTTCTTCGACACGGCTGGGCACAACAATAAAGGGAAGTCCTAAAATCTTTATGAGTTTCCGCCGCTGAGGAGACGCTGAGGCCAGGATAAGCTTGGACGTACTCATGACAGGAATTGGTCAATGGTAAAAATCGATTCCATTGGTACCTTATATTTCGCCAGTGCCTCACGCGCCCCTTCCCGGCGATCAACAATACAAATGGCTTTCTTGATGTTGACTTTCATCTTCTGTAAAACCTCGACACACTCCACCAAGGCCTTGCCTGTGGTGGCCACATCATCAATAATAACAACGCCGCTGCCTTCTTTTAAGGCCGGCCCCTCGACTTGATTGCCTTTGCCATGGGTCTTGGGGGTCTTGCGAATAATAAATGTAGGCATAGGTTTGCCATTTTGAAAGCTTAAAGAGGCAATAGCCCCCACCATGGGATCAGCCCCCAGCGTAGGGCCGCCAATAGCATCAGGAAGATCATTCTTAACCATGTCCAACATAAGGCGCCCGGTCAGATAAGCTCCTTGAGCACTTAAGGTCACCAGTCTTGCATCCAGATAAAAATGACTCTCTTTGCCAGAGGAAAGCATAAATTTCCCTCGAAAGAATGCCTGGCTTTTTAAAAGGTCAAAAAGTTTCGTCCTGTCTTCTGCAATAGTTGTCGTCATGAAAACACCCTCTTGGCTAGATGGAGAATGAATATTTTTTCTTAAGGGTTTATTATATGGTATCATAAACTATGCTTCAAGGTTTTTTGCAGGGCCTCCAAGAACTGGTTTTTCCTGATAATTGCTTTTTATGCCGAAAATATTTAAACAGCCGCCACCAAAGCCAATTATGCCCCTCGTGTCTGTCGGCCATTGTGCTTAACACTCCTCCCTTTTGCCTGCGGTGTTCCAGACAGTTAAAAATTTTTAACGCTGGGGGGCTATGTGCCGCCTGCACAAAAGCATCTTACTCTTTTGATGAGGCCTGGGCCGCCTGTCTTTATGAGGGCCCCCTGCCCCGTTTATTATATGCGTTTAAATACTATGGTAAAACCTCTCTAAAAAAAATCTTTAGCCAGCTCATCATAGATTTTATTGCCACTTACCATGTCCCTTTGGAAAATTTTGATATGATGATGCCCATTCCCCTTCATCCGACGCGTTACAGGGAACGTGGGTTTAACCAGGCCGAGCTTTTAAGCCAGGAAATCAGCCGTTATTACTCCCTGCCCCATCGGGCGGACATCCTTAGCCGCAGCAAGTTTACCAACAGCCAAACCATTCAGGAAGACGCAAAACAACGCTGGACAAACGTCGAGGGGGCTTTTAGAATAAACACTTCCTTAGACATTGCGGACAAAAATATTCTTATCGTCGATGATTTATTGACGACGGCAGCGACCGTCCATGCGGCTGCCCAAACCCTGAAAGATGCCGGTACGGCCTACGTGGGAGTGCTGACGCTGGCTGTCACACCATGAGAATCCTTCGTAACTACATCCTGCAAGAGTGTCTTCTTCCCTTTGTTATTTCCATGAGTGTCCTGACATCTGTTTTTCTTTTAGGGTATCTGCCGCAATTGGCCAATAAAGTTATCAATAGCGGCGTATCCTTAAAGGCCGTGGGCCAAACTTTTCTTTATTATATTCCTATTCTTTTGGGTTATACCCTGCCCGTCGCCTGCTTGGTGACCGTGATTCTGACCTTTGGACGGCTTTCAGCGGAAAATGAAATCCTGGCCATGCGCACCAATGGCGTTTATTTACGTAAGCTCCTGGCGCCTCTTTTTATCGTCGGCATCATTTTAAGTTTATTCGTCCATATCCTCAATGATCGCCTCATCCCTGCTGCTTACGATGCCCAGTCGCGTATTTTACAGGAAACCGGAGTCCGAAATCCCAGCGCCTTACTGGAAGCGGGATCATTTATCAATGCCTTCGACAAATATATTATTTTTATTTACCGTATTGAGGGCAACCATCTCTATGGAGTACGTATTTATCAACCGCAGCCCCATAGACCGACCCGTACCATCGTCTCCCAGGAAGGCGAATTCGTCAAAGTCCCCCGTGAAGACAAACTGAAACTGAAACTCATCAACGGCACCTCGGATGAACCGGATTCAAAAAATCCCGACATCTTTTACAAATTAAATTTTCAGGTTTCCTTTATCACCATGGACCTTGCCAAAAAACAAACTAGACTGGAAAAAAAAGCCAAGGCCATGACGCTCAAAGAACTGCATCAAAAGATCAAGGAATTCAAAAAAATGTCCATTGATCCATCCCCTCTGATGACGGAATACCACCGTCGGCTGGCCTGGTCTTTGACCCCGCTGTTATTCATCCTTTTGGGTTTTCCTTTTGCCGTCATAACCCATCGACGGGCCAAATCGGCCAATATCCTTTTTGCCGTCCTTTTTGCGGCGCCTTATTACCTTTTATCTTTGCTTTGCCAGGGATTGGCCAGCCAAAATATCATGAATCCTGTTTTGACCATGTGGATCCCTGATATGATAGGAGCCGTGGTGGTCTTAATCCTAAACTGGAAACTATGCGTATCTTAGACCGTTATATCCTCAACTCCATCACGGCCATCTTTATAGGGATGATTTTGACTTTTGCTTTTTTATTTATTCTCATCGATACCTTCAGCAACCTGCAGGATTTTATTGAAAAAAGCGTACCTCTAAAGTTGATTGCCCAGTATTACCTTTCTTTTTTACCCATGATTATTGTTGAGACCTCCACCGTGGCGTGTTTGATGGCGGTCTTGTTTACCTACAGCAGTTTAAGCGGTCATAATGAAATCGTTGCTATCCGCACCAGCGGCATGAATTTCTGGCAGGTCACCAGGCCCGCCATTATCTTTACGTTGATCATCTCCGCCATGGTTTTATTAGTCGATGAGCTTTTTGTTCCTCAATCATCACTGATCAATCAAGAAATCCGTGAGACCAATATTAAAATAACGACGACGCAAAAGGGACACGGATTGCCTGTGATCAAAAACTTTACTCTCTATGGTCTTAAAAACCGCCTGTTTTTTATCGATACCTTTGACCCCAATACCAATACCCTAAACGGTATTTCCATCCTTAGTCATGACAATCACCAGAACCTAACGGAAAAAATTGTCGCTGCCAAAGGGGTATGGACAGGCGTGGTGTGGAAATTTTTCAACTGTCAGATGACTGCTTATAATTCCAATCCGCCTAATAAGCCCGGGGAAATAAAAGTTTACCCGGAAAAACTCCTCGATATCAGAGAAACCCCGCGGGATTTCTTAAGGCGGCGCATGGATGTGACGGCCATGAATATCCGGCAGCTAGGCGATTATATCCACCGATTTAAAGGCAGCGGGGCCGTCAAAACCGTCAATAGTATGAGGGTCGATTACTTTGCCAAGATTGCCCTGCCGCTGCGCAACATGGCCATTGTCCTGGTTGGCCTTCCCTTTGCTTTGGGTCATACAGCCAAAAGAAAAGCGGCCACCTTTGCCTCTCTGGGAGTGGCGCTGATTATTTGTTTTGCCTATTACATCCTCGATGCCGTGGGGCTGGCTTTGGGCAAAGGTGAAGCCCTGCCGCCATGGGGAGCGGCCTTCCTGGCCCCCGCAATATTCTTCCTCATCGGCTTTACGACAATTAAGGCGAAATTTTAAGGCAGGCGAAATTCGGACGTAAAAGCATTTATTCTGTGGCAAGCTGTTACTAGCTACATAGACGGGGCAGGCGGCTGCCTAAGGCGCAGGTGATTTCATAGCTGATGGTCCCTCCCCAATCCGCTACTTCATCACAGCCAATGCTCTGGTCTTTTTGATGGCCAATCAGCACCGCTTCCTCGCCAAGGTGTGGCAATTGACCGGAAAGCGCCAAGGTAGAAACATCGACAATAGTCTGATCCATGGTCACCCGCCCTACCACGGGACAGCGTACCCCATGAATAAGCACAAAAGCCCGGTTGGAGAGAGAACGCAAATATCCATTACTGTAGCCTATAGGCAACACGACAATGGTGGTGTCTTCTTTGGCTTTAAATGTATGGCCGTAGCTAACACCATGGCCTTTTCTAATAGTTTTAACAAAAATAATTTTAGCTTTAACACTCATCACGGGTTTGAGATGGATTTTCGCCTTCAATTCTTGGGAAGGATAAAGGCCATAGAGCATAAGACCAGGCCTTGCCAAATTAAGTAATTCACTTTTGTAGTCGCCCAGCCCCATGCTATTTCCCGCATGCACATAAGAGAAGCTGATAAAATGGTTCTCTAAAGCAAACACCAGGTCCCGGAAACGCCTCATTTGGGCAAAGGTAAAATCACGGTCGGTATCGGCCAATGGGAAATGCGTGTAGATACCCTCGAGCTTTAAAGATTTGCACTTGCCCTGAATCTGACGCACAAAATCCATGGCCTCCTCTTCGGCAACTCCTAACCGCCCCATGCCGGTGTCAACTTTGATATGGACAGGTATCTCCTGGCCTAAATGGCGGCCAGCCTCATCGAGTTGATGGGCTAATTCCAGATTGCACACCGTCGGGGTCAAATGAGCCTGCGCCATGGTATGCGCTTCCTGCGGCAAGGTGCTTTCAAAAAGTAATATTTTTTGTGTGAAACCGGCCTCACGTAAGGACAGCCCCTCGGCAAGATTGGAAACTGCAAAAAATTTGCATCCATTATCCGACAGAGTTTGGGCAATGGGAATCATGCCATGGCCATAGGCATCGGCCTTGATAACCGGCATAATGCCGGCGTTATGCGCCATGTTGGTGGTGGCGAGTTTTGTTAATTCAGTCCAATTATGCTGGATGGCCTTTAAATCAATGTGGGCCCAGGTTAAGGGGTGAATCGCGGTCGTTGGGTCTAAATGTTTGGTCGTCGTATTCATGGACGGTCGATTTGACAATCTGCTGGATAAAGATAAACTGGAACAATCGCGGCCGGATCATCTTGCCCTTTATTTTCCAGCCGCTGGAATGCTAGTTTAGCTAATTCTTGAGCGTGTGGGTACCAAAATTTTTCTAAGGCAAAAATGGGATGACATCCAGAACTGTCATGCCCGAATGCCTTTGTCGGGCATCTAGAAGTTCTAGGTCCCCGATTAATACATTCGGGGACGACAGACTTATAGGCCTTTTCAATATAATTTTTATATAATCCCACCCCATCGCCGACAAATAAGGTTGCGCCATGTACGCGATCGAGGACATCGTCAATGGTGGTTAATAAATAATCAATTTTACGCTGTACGGGCACAGCATGCTGTGCCCGTACTTGGAAAATCGCCGCATACACTTTCCTCCGCCTGGCATCAACAATAACGCAAATTTCGTCTGCTTTCTCTCGGATCACACCAGAAGCTATGATATCTAAACTATTAATGCCCACAACTCTTTTCCCGGTGGCCATGGCAAAGGCCTTCACTGTCGATAATCCCACCCGCAAACTGGTAAAAGATCCCGGGCCTAAACCCACGGCGAAAGCATCTATTTTTTGCAAATTTAAACCGCAGGAATCCAAAAGTTTATCGATAGCAGGGATCATAGAAGATTCCAGGATTCTCTCCGTACGAATGTTACGAAAACGTAAGACTTGATCGTCTTTAGAAACAGCTAACGAGAAAATTTTCGTGGAGGTTTCAAGGGATAGGATATGCATATTTGAACTCTCGGTATGTTATTAGATTAGATTACCTTATCCGAGAGTTCATCCTGAAGCCCAAAGGGCGAAGGATCTTGATCTCTCGGGTTTGCTCATTTATATGCCTAAATTCAACCCAATAACTATTACCGGGAACTTGTTCCCCCAGACGCCTGGGCCATTCAATGACAGTAACGCCATCGCCTTCCAGATACTCATCTAAGTTCAGCGAAACCAGCTCTTCAGGTTTTTCCAAACGGTATAAGTCAAAATGATAAATGGGAAATCGGCCTTTGTAAATATTCATTAATACAAAGGTGGGGCTGTTGACATCTTCAGGTTTGGCCTTTAATCCTTGGGCCAGGCCCCTTACAAATGTCGTCTTGCCAGAACCCAATTCTCCCTCGAGCAAAACGGTATCTCCAGCTTTTAGATTTTTTGCAAAATTACAGGCTGTATGGATAGTTTCCTGCGCTGTTTTAGTTAGAATTTTTTTAGACATACTAAGGATCGTGACATATTTATAACTTTATTCCAAAAGCAGGCAGCATGCTTACAATACCTGTTGCGAAAATTAAAACAATAAAAAACCAATAAATGAATTTATTAAATCCTTTCAAAGAAAAGTCCCCCATCAATTTTCTGTTCATAGCTATCATACCTAATATCATTGCGGGCGCTATAAGCACAACTATCTGTAAAACCATCAAATTGAGGGCAAGTTTGATAAGATTAAACGAAAAAAGCGGGATTAATACAGCAGGCATTGATTCAACCAGATAGACCTTAAACCAGTGCTTTCTGCCCCATCCCATGGCCTCTGTCACGCCCCAGCAGCTCCCCAGCGAAATAACAATAAGAGCAATAAAGGCTGCTGTTATAAGACCAATCCCAAAGACATAAGGAGCAAAATGTCCGGCTACCGATGAAAGACTCTGGGAAAGTAGTTTAGGGGATGTAAAATCCAAAGAATTAGCATTGATTCCAATAGCGGATATCGCGATGGCTATCATGATCAATTCGGAAAATAGTGCGCCTATTAATGTTTCAAATCTGACCGCCCAAACATTATTTTTATCCGTACCTTTCTCCACTGTTGCGGATACTTGATAGAACAACATAAAAGGCATAATAACTGCCCCAATATTAGCGGCAAGCATAAAAATAAAATCCGGGGATGTGGAAAAATAAAATGGTGTGACCACAATCCCATGTCTCGCCGTCAAAAAAGCGGCCGCGATCCATACGATGGCAAAAATAATTGAGATGAAAAGCAATGGCTTTTCAGCCTCTGTGTACTTCCTGTTATATACCACTATCACATGAGCTAAAAACGCGATCGGTACAGAAATCCAAGGAGATACCCCCATCATCTGAAAGCCGACGGCTATCCCAGTATACTCTACGACATAGCTTATGATATCGACCAGGGCCATTGGTATTGCAGCCAGCACCGCAATTCTTCTGCTGTAATTCTCCCTGATTAATTCCCCTAATCCCTTACCTGTTACTACACCCACACGACCCGCTACTTCCTGGATGACATACAATGGAATAACCAGTAACATTAAAAACCAGAGAAGTTTTGTTCCGTACTGTGCTCCGGTGTCAGCGGCAGTGATGGCGCTGGCAGCATCAACATCGGCAATCATGACCAGCCACGCAGGCCCCCATGTTTTAAAAATCTCTCTCACTTTCCCATTTAATCTTTTCATATTGCTCCCCGCTTGAATGACTTCTTTGTATCATACCTTTTAAAATACAAATTCATACTCGATGTTCCATTTTAATTCGCCCATGGGTGCGTCGTGGGAAATACCAAATAGATAACCAATGTCGTATTTGATATGCGGAGTCACATGACCGTAAAACGCCGGCCCTATCAAATGACTTTGCTCATTATAGGAAAGATGCTCGTTGATTTCTCCAAAATCGATCCAATATTCGAAACCCGGTTGGAAACTCTTCGATAGGCGGTATTTACTGCTCCAGGCAAAACCGCCTTCGGTTTCATGGGTGGTGCCGCCGCCCACTTCCTTATTAAAAATGAAATTAGCGGTATGCGTAAAATGGGGCAGCGATTTTTCTAATAAAATTTTTCCTTCAATTTTTCCTGGATCTTTCTCCCTGACGGGAATTTCATAAGCAAAATAAACTCCTGCGTCTAACCAATACTGTCCCTGTTCTGTGAGCTGATAACGGTTCTCCCATTCCAGGTGGGTAAACTTGATGCTCGAAAGACTGGTATTCCCATTCTCATCTTGCTGGGATTGCCTTTCAAACTCGCCATACAGTTCTGTAGTCCAGCGGTCTGTTACTCCATACTCAACAGCATTCTTGTATTCCTGAACGGCATTTTTATCTTTGCGGGAATCCATATCATATTGCCCTTTTATTTCAACGGCCCACTCTCCTTTGCCGCCAACAATGGGAGAATATACCTGTTTATTAGCGTAAGCCTGTTGAGAAGGACCTAAAATACATGCCATTCCCAGTAGAATAATCATAACATGATTTTTGACAGAATGGACTTTCGCCGACATACGCGCGGATAATTTTAACGCCATGGCCAGACCAAAAATAGTCAAAAGAAATACCAAAACCTGTATTCCTGAGGGACGTTCACTGTAGCCAGCCATGACATGCATAACCTTGCCTAAAAAACTTCCCTCTGAGACAATTCTGGAAGTATCCCAGAGGGTGGGAATAATCTCCGGTACCTTGCCTGCCGCCGCCAGATAGCCGAAGGCCTGGGCCACCATGCCAGCTACCAAAAAAATTAAAAGCCAGCTGGTAACGCTAAAAATTTTCCTGGTGGGAACCTTCAGCAGCCCATAGTAAAGCACCATACCAACGGCCGCACCAGCACACAGACCGAAAAGTCCACCAAAAATAAGCTGATAAATTTTCGTTCCTGTCACATAAGCGCTATAGGTAAACATGACAATTTCCGCCCCCTCCCTCAAGACGGAAAGTGCCACCACGACTGCCAGCGTATACACAGGCTTTTGTCTATGAATCACCGCCTCCCCTACTTCCTTAAAATGCTGGGTTAATTGCCTGCCATGGCTTTGCATCCAAATCGTGGTCCAGCCAATCAAAAGGGCCGCGATCAATAAAATCACCGCATTAAGCATTTCCTGGCCCATCCCTTGGGCCGCCTGAGAAATAGTATCGGTAAAAAAAGCAATCAAGACAGCGCCTGCAACTCCCGAAAGCATACCAATGGCTACCCATTGGGTACGCTTAGGTAACCCTCTGGTAGCGGCCATCAAAATACCTACAATTAAAGCGATTTCAAATACTTCACGAAAAATGACCAGGGCAATAGAAAACATGGTTTCTCCTCCTAATAATTATTGAGCCACAATGGTTCCTTGGGCTTCTTTTAGGTGAAAATCACCGAAATATTTATAGGACCCTGGCCTCAAAGGCCCAATAAAAACAGTGATCTTCTTATTTCCTGAAACAATCTTTTCACGATTTAATTCGAAACTTTCAAATTCCTCAGCAGTGGGATCTTGATTATCAACTGTCAGCTTGATTTTTTGGCCAGCAGGGACATTTAATTGGGCAGGATCAAAATGATGATTTTTGATCACAATGGTATAACTCTCTTTGTTCTGGGGCCAACCCAAGGCTGGAGCCAAAGTCAAAAACCCTATCACTAAATAAATAACCAATCCGTTCATGGCTAATCCTCCCTTTGTAACATGACAGTACGCTTTTTATTAACGTATTTATCTTGAGATTCTCTCCGAAGAAATTCTTCCAATTGGAAGTAATTACCTTAAATAAGTTATCTGATGACGTATTTTAAACAGTCCCCTTTATTTGTCAAGAAAAAATAATCGATATTTAAAAGTGCGTAAAACTTTTGGTAGGAATTAATTGTTTTCGATCGTTGGTAATGCGGCCAATGGGATAAAAAAACCACTGCTTGCCTTTTTGCTGCCAATTCAATAATTGCCGGGCTTTGAACACAGACAGGGTAAATAACAATTCATAATCTTCGCCGTTGGTCAATGCCTCTTGTAGGGGCACGGTCCCGCCCTGGCGGGATGCCCCTACCTTGGAACGGGGAATCATTTTTTCCCACAATAGCGCCCCTACCCGGCTGGCCTTTAAAATATGATTTAAATCTCCGGCTAAACCATCGGAGATATCGATCATAGCCGAAGGTTTAAAACGCCTGACCAGAAATCTGGCTGCGGCTAAACGGGGAATAAAATGAAGGTGCTTACCAGACTGCAAAGATCCGCCCAAAGCACCGGTGACAAAAATCCAGTCCCCTGCCTTAGCTCCGCTACGTGTTACCAGATATTTCTTTTCCACTTGTCCTAATAAAGCCACATTGATGACAATTTGATTCGACTTAATCGTATCTCCGCCCACAATGCTGACCCCAAATGTTTTAGCCAGCTTTTGCATTCCTTCATACATATCCTCGACATATTTAACCGATAAATTTTTAGGCAGGCCAATAGCAACAACCGCATAGGTAGGAACGCCGCCCATGGCCGCAATATCACTCATATTGCAAGCCAGGGCTTTATGCCCTATCTCCTGTGGTGTCGCAGGGCGAGCTTTGTGGTGAGCCTGCATTGCCCTGAGCTTGTCGAAGGGCCGAACCATAAAATGCACGTCTTCGGCCATCATATCGGTAGTCAACAGCAAATATTTATTCTTAGTGTATGGCAAAACAGCTGCATCGTCCCCGATGCCGCGGATTACTTGATCCTGTATACGGGCGAACCGCTGGTTCGCCCCTACGTTTAACTTTTTGCGAATACGCTCAATCAACCCAAATTCGCCTATCTGGTTAATTTTCTTTAACATGAGATGATGTGCAAATTGCTAAAATACTGTCATCCATTGCCAGATTTTTAACACATTGCCAATTTTTCACTTTTTATTGCCAAAATTTTTGGACGCATTGCCAGAATTACAGTTTTCATTGCCAATTTTCTGAAACCATTGCCAAATTCACTGATTTTATTGCCAGAATTTCTCTAACCATTGCTAATTTTGATTAAATAATTGCCAAATTTTGCGCCTAAATATTGATAATCACCGGCACCTCCCTACCGACAGAAAAGCCAGAGGCGTTTTGTTAGCGGTAAAGTCAATACCGCCTTTTTTGGGTTAATTGATCGCAGCCTCCATGCCATGACAAGAATTGCCATTATTTGTTACTAATTTAAAAATTTCTGAATACTTCTTTTGATACTGTCAAATAATTCTGGTGCAGTTTTGACAAGAGGTTTCATCCTTTCTGGTTCAAGATGAAAAGAATAAGCATGACTAAAGAAGTGTCTAAAACCCAAAAACTGTTTAAGTGATCCCCAAGCTGTCTTAGTAATAATTTTATGTTTTAATACTAAATCTAATAAATCCCTGTGCCAACTTTGGCCTTGAGGAATACTCGCACGCCTTGAACTCATAATCTGTTTAATGACATTCTCAATACCATTATAAAAATTATGCAAAAGCGTGGCAACACCTGCTAATTCCAAATCTCTAATAGATGAGAATCTTTCAATGGACGGTAAACGATTTAATACTTCTTGGACATTGTCTAATTCTGCTTCGATGCGATCGTTGAGTTTAACCATAAATTGCAAGACCTTCTCGGCGAACAAGACGGGTAAATTTTGAATCCTTAGTGAGATCAATTAAATCAACAGGCTTAGGAAGGCTGAAAAGTAAATCTCCATAAAATCGAAAGAAATGTTTTGCTGGAACACCTTCAACGGCCAAATCAATATCTCTTGCCTTTTTAGAAACTAAACTTGATCCAAAAAGAAATATTTTTCTGACTTTATAGCGCCTTGCCAATTTCGTAATTGTGGCCTTTTCTTGCGTTGTAATCATAGTTTTATTTTACCCGACCTCTCGAGAATTACCAGCGGTTTCTTGTGAAGTAATACTGAGTCCCAAAAATGACCGTAAATCCGTCATTGGCTGGATATTGATAATCACCGGTGTGAACCCAGAAGCATTCTGTAACTGCTGCAACATGGCAGGATCAATTTTTAATTTAATTCCCTCACCAGCGTTTTTAATTTCCAAAGGCGTTTTATTGGCGGTCAAGTCGATACCGCCTTTCTTCCCATTCATCGATCGATCCGCTGATAATTGGGCGCTGTCCGTGGTTTCATTCGCTATTTGTGCTTCGTCAAAGACTACTTTTGATAAAGATTTAATAGAACTTTTTCCTTGAATTATCCTAACCAGCTGTGGTATTACGTAGCTCTGGAAATCCCCCATCCTTACCTTATTTCTTACTGAATCCATAAAAACATACCCATAGCGATATTCATGAAGTCCTATTTTTTCCTTCATTACTCTTGCCTGTCTCCTTGTCACCAAAGTCAAAAAGGCGGGATGGTTATCGTATTGCTTTGCAAGCTCCCTGAGAGAGAAAATTGAAAAACTCTCCGCCACACCTTCATGTACGAATGACCTGTCTTCTGAAAATAACTCATGTCTGCTAAGTCCTGAAAGTATGTTATGCCCCATTTCGTGGAATATTGTAGAGAGTATTTTCCCAAATCCATCAATTCCTAAATTTATAACAATTTTGCTACCAACTGCTCCATTATTCTTTTTGTAAGGAATATTCACCCCACCTATACGCAAATACTTTTTAATTTTTTGTTCTCTTTCTGATATATCCATAGCATATCCGCGAGCAGATTCCATCTGACGCACAACTTCGTTAGCAAATCCTCTTTCATTTTCCCCAAAAAAAATTTCAACCTCGGGCTTTCCGGTAACTCCAAAATATTTCTCTTTCATGCCACCACTTAGAGACAAAAAATTCACCAGCGTTTCCATCTGACCTGTACTGGTTTTCCATATTTTTGCTTTAACAAAAACAGCCTCGTAAACTTTCTTTCTCTCCATTGGAGTTAAGGCATTAATATCATCTAATTCTCCATTAAAAACCAACTGTATTATTTCACGTGCTCTCATAGGATCTATGTCCTGACTTAGTGCATCCAACAATTCCTGAGAAACATTGGATACAGAATCCCCTGCTAACTTCGTAAAAAACTCTTGTAGAAGTTGTCTTTCTCTTTGAGCGACTCCAGGATTTTTCATATCTTTCAAATCCGGGAATGCTTCTTTTGAAGCCAACGCAGTCATTAATTCAGATTCTCTTGATAATATAGCCTGTTTCCCCATATCAGTAATATCCACCCCAATATTAACCGACGGCACTTCTTGAGCAACAGATTGTACAACCTCTATTTCAAGAGAAACATCCGAATTATTGGTAATCAAAACTTGATTATTAGAAAGCTTCACGGAAATTAATAAATTAAGCGAATTAATAGCATACCCTTGAGTTTCTCCATTAGTAACCTTGCGCTGACTTCCTCCCACCCGTTGAAATAAAAGCTGATTATTTTTCAGAACAAAACTCATATTTTGTCCAGCAATACGAAGCTCGACCGGATTTCCCTCGACTAATCTTAATTCATCAAAAGTTTGTCCTTTCTTTAACTGCTTCTTCCCTGCCAAAGCAGCTTGCTCAATAAATCCAAGCAATAGGTCTTTAACCGGAAAATATGCAGAAGTATTAAGGTTATACTGAAAGATAAACAATTGTAAATTCTCGTCATTAATATCTAAAGAGTCGAAGCGCCCAGAGAGATTTTGTAGAATTTTAGCCTCATCCTGTTGGCTCAAAATTCCCCTTATATCCAAATAGCCCTCACCGCTTAATGCGCTCAAACCTAATGCCTCTCCAAGAAATTTTAACATACGGTAATATGAAGTTATATTCCGTGTTTTTAAATCACGTAATTTATCCTGCAATACAATCGCACTCCTCGATTTCTGGTTATTTTTGGCAGAGTGAAGGCTTACCGTACCGGCATTAATGGCAGCTATTATTTGACCGATTTCAAATTTCTCTTGGTAATCTCGACCATTCTTTGATGTGACAACTATGATCTCCCTTCCATTGATAGCCAAAACTCTCCGGGTTGTACCAGTTTGATTATTTACAAAAATATCGCCGACATTAATCATTGCACTATCTACAGTACTTGGTTCCATTGTTGAAATAGCTGGAATTGTATTCTCTTCAATCAAGACTGTATTATTGGTTAAGCTTTCTACAGGAACCTGAGCAGGATCAGTAATTGTCTCAAAAGCCGCCTTAAGGCCATAATTTGAAACTGTCATGGCCATATCTAACCCGCCTGAAAAATATTTCCTCGGAATCACTTCTTGAGTCACAGGGTCTTGTTCTTCTTTGATGTAGTTATACACGCCTTTTTTGAAGGCGGTGAGGTAGCGCTGGTAGATGGCTTCCACGTCGTTCCTTTTGTCATCCCCGAATGTACTAATCGGGGATCCAAAATTCTGGATTCCCGCTTTCGCGGGAATGACAGAAGTGCTGTATCCCACCCCCGCCACCTTGTTCTTATCCGCATAGACTTGGGAAAGGATGCTGTCTTTGATCTTTTTCTTGTACCAGGTGGCTAATATGAGGGAATTGTAGACTTGTCTTAGTTGGGAGAAGTTGG